>NZ_JACDDV010000001.1 GCF_013816785.1 Sphingomonas sp.
TTGGAGGGAGGCAAGCTTTGCACCCCCGGACGACCATCGCTAGGCCCGACGGCGTGAGGCTGGATCCGACGCCCTATCCACTCGACCATTTGACCCTGCGCGGCGCGTGGGACGATCCGGCGTTGGTGGTCGAGGGAGAAACGCTGAGCTATGCCGATCTCGATCGAGCCGTAGGGCGTGCAGCCGCTCAATTGGCGGACGGCCGCGCGCCGGGGGACCGTGTCGCCAGCTGGATGGGCAAGACCCGCCTATCCTGCATTCTCCCGCTGGCCGCGGCACGTGCCGGACTGGTCCATGTGCCGATCAATCCCGTCCTCAAACGCGCCCAGGCCGCGCACATCCTCGCCGATAGCGGCGCGGCCCTCCTAATTGCCAATCGCGCCCGCTTAGCGACGCTCGATCCTGGCGATCTCGCCGATGGTCAGGCGGTTGCGCTCGAGGACTGGCGGCAGTCGGAGCATGTGCTGCCAGCATCTAACCATGATCCCAACGATCTCGCCGCGCTGCTTTATACCTCCGGCTCGACCGGCCGCCCCAAGGGGGTGATGCTCAGCCACGCCAACCTCTGGCTGGGCGCGATCAGTGTCGCTCATTATCTCGGCCTTGCCTCCAACGACCGCACCCTATGCGTGCTGCCATTGGCGTTCGATTATGGCCAGAACCAGTTGCTCGCCGCCTGGTCATCGGGCGGTTGCGCGATCGCCTTTGACTATCTCCTGCCGCGCGACGTGGTCCGCGCGGTGGGGCGTCATGACGTCACGGCCCTCGCGGGCGTCCCCCCGCTGTGGCTCCAGCTGGCCGAACAAAAATGGGGTGAGGCGGGGGCGAGCCTGCGGACCCTCACCAACAGTGGCGGCCATCTGCCCGACCCGCTCGTCCGCCGCTTGCGCGCCCTATTCCCGCAGGCGAAGCTCCACCTGATGTACGGTCTCACCGAAGCCTTCCGCTCGTCGAGCCTCGACCCGGCGCTGGTCGACGCGCACGCTGACAGCATCGGCACCGCCATCCCCTTCGCCGACCTGCGCGTCGTCCGACCCGACGGCAGCGAAGCCGCGCCGGGAGAGGAGGGCGAGCTGGTCCACTCGGGTCCGCTGGTCGCGAAAGGCTATTGGAACGACCCCGCGCGCACCGCCGAACGCTTCCGCCCCGCGACCGGCGGTGGCCTCGAAGTCTGGTCGGGCGACACCGTCGTCAAGGGCGACGACGGCCTGCTCCGCTTCCGCGGGCGCGACGATGCGATGATCAAGGTCAGCGGCAACCGAATCAGCCCGACCGAAATCGAGGAGGCCGCGCTCGCCAGCGGCGCAGTGCGCGACGCTGCCGCCCTCGGCATCCCGGATGACCGGCTCGGCCAGGCGATTGTCCTGATCGTGGTCGGCGGGGGCGACGAGGAAGCCCTGCGTTCTCACCTCCGCCGCGAGCTTCCGGCGCACATGCAGCCCTCGCGGATCATGTGGAAGGAAGCGCTCCCGATCGGCGCCACCGGCAAGCTCGACCGCGCCGCGCTCAAGGCGGAACTCGCGTGAAGCCGCTCGGCCCAATCCCACCCGGCTTCACCGCTGACGAGGGTGGGCATCTCTTGATCGGGGGCCGGTCCGCCGAATATTTGGCAAGCCAGAACGGCACCCCCCTGTTCGTCTACGACACGGCGCGCATCGCCGATCAGGTCGCCCGGTTTCGGGCTGCCTTCCCGTCCGAAGCCAAGCTTCATTATGCCGTAAAAGCAAATTCTTACGCGCCATTGCTCGACGTGATATCAAAACTGGTTGACGGCTTCGATGTCGCCTCGGCAGGCGAGCTGGAACGGGTCGCAGGCCTTCGTCTGCCGATCAGCTTCGCCGGCCCTGGCAAGCGCGACGAAGAACTGGAGGCAGCGATCCGCGCCGGGGTGACCCTTAACCTTGAAAGCCAAGGCGAGGCGGATCGTGCGCTCGCCACCGCCGCTCGCCTCGGCCAAACCCCAAGCCTCGCTATCCGCGTCAATCCGCCGTTCGGCCTCAAAGGCGCAGGAATGAAGATGGGCGGTCTCGGCTCGCAATTCGGAATCGACCACGACCGGGTCCCGGCGCTGGTCCGCCGCTTGCTCGACGCCGGCGCCGGTTGGCAGGGATTGCACATTTACGCCGGCAGCCAGGCGCTCAACGCTGACGCGTTGATTGAGCTTCAATGCGAAACCGTTGCGCTCGCCGGGGTCATTGCCGAAGAGGCCGGCGCCAGCCCGCCGCACGTCAATCTGGGCGGCGGTTTCGGCATTCCCTATTTCGCCAGGGACGAACCGCTCGACCTCGATGCCGTCGGAGCTGCACTTTTCAAGACCTTGAAAAACAGATCGGAAAATCTCGCGCCTACCATATTCGCAATCGAGCTTGGCCGTTGGCTGGTTGGCGAGGCTGGGGTTTACCTGACCCGAATCGTCGACCGCAAGATCAGCCGGGGCCGCACCTTTCTCGTCACGGACGGCGGCCTTCACCACCAGCTCGCCGCGTCGGGCAATTTCGGCCAGCTTTTGCGACGCAACTATCCCGTGGCGATTGCCACGCGTTTTGCCGCCGAGCCGCAGGAAGAAGCGACCGTAGTCGGTTGCCTCTGCACTCCGCTCGACCTGCTAGCCGACGAGGCGATGTTGCCTCACGCCGACGTCGGCGATCTCGTCGCCATCTTCTGCGCCGGCGCCTACGGCCTCACTGCGAGCCCGACCGGCTTCCTCGGCCAGCCGCCGGCCGCTGAAGTACTGGTCTAGGGGTAGATTGCCTCGACAAAATAAAGCCCGTCGGGCGGTGCGTTGAGGCCGAGCGCGGCTCGATCCTTTGCTTTCAGCGCGGCATCGATATCGTCAGGCGCCCACCGCCCGCGCCCGACCAGCGCCAGACATCCGACCATCGACCGCACCTGGTGATGGAGGAAGCTGCGCGCTGCGGCGCGGATGTGAATCTCCTCACCGACCCGCTCGACCGTCAACGTGTCGAGCGTCTTGACCGGGCTTGCCGATTGGCAATGGGCCGAGCGGAAGGTGGTGAAATCGTGGTGGCCGACCAGAAGCGCTGCCCCCTCGACCATCGCAGTGACTTCGAGCGGCTCGGCGATATGCCACAACTTGCTGCGCTCCAGCGCCGGCGGCGCCCGCCGGTTGAGGATGCGATAGAGATAGCGCCGCCCGGTACACGAAAAACGCGCGTGCCAGTCGTCCGCGACATGCCCGACCGCCGTCACGCTGACCGGCGCCGGGCGCACCAGCGCGTTGATCCCTTCGCGCAGTCGATGCTCGGTGAGCGGCTTCGATATGTCCGCATGCGACTCCATCGCCAGCGCGTGCACCCCGGCATCGGTCCGCCCCGCACCGTGCACCGTGATTTGCTCGCCGGTCATCTGGGCCAGCGCCTGCTCGATCGTCGCCTGGACCGACTCGCCAAGGACCTGCCGCTGCCAGCCGACGAAGGGCCCGCCGTCAAACTCGACCGTGAGTCTCCAGCGCGTCATGCGAGCACAGTCCCCGAAACAATGGGAAAGCCGCGTAGAAACTCGTCGAGCCCCATCGGCGACCGCCCCGCGCGCTGGAGGAGTAGCGGCCGCACCGCACCATCGCCGCACGCCACCGTCAGTCGCTCGTCGATCACTTCGCCTGGTTCGCCAAGCCCATCGGCCAGACCGGCGGCGAGCAGCTTGACCCGGTCTCCCCCATGCTCGAACCAGGCGCCGGGGAAGGGGGCCAGTCCCTGGACCTGGCGCTGAACAGTTGTCGCCGGTTGCGACCAGTCAATCCGCGCTTCTTCCTTCAATATCTTGGCCGCATAGGTGATACCCTGGTCGGGTTGCGGCGTCGCTTTGGGTTGCTCGGATAGCACCTCGATTATCATTGCCGCGCCAAGATTCGCCAATTTTTCCGCTAGCTGGGCGCTGTTGCTCGTACCGACCGTCAACTCGCGCTTAAGCAACATGGGGCCCGTATCGAGGCCAGCTTCCATCTGCATGATGGTCACGCCGGTTGCCTCGTCTCCCGCCATGATGGCGCGCTGGGTCGGCGCGGCTCCGCGCCACCGCGGCAACAGCGAGGCGTGGACGTTGAGGCAGCCGAGCCGTGGCGCATCCAGGATGGATTGCGGCAGAATCAATCCGTAGGCGGCGACGACCGCCACATCGGCTTTCAGGGTGGCAAACTCCACCTGTTCCAACTCGCCCTTGAGCGAGCGCGGCGACCGCACCTCGATCCCCATCTCCCCCGCCCGCACTTCAATCGCCGTCGGCCGCTCGGCCTTGCCCCGCCCAGCCGGGCGAGGCGGCTGAGTGTAGGCGACCACGACCTCATGCCCAGCGTCCACCAACGCATCGAGCGTCGGCACGGCGAACTCCGGCGATCCCATGAAGATGATCCGCATGGTCGCCCTATGGCGCGGCTTGCGCGGCCCGCCAATCCACTTATGTCTCGCGCATGGCATCTCAGCAGATCGAAGCGCTGACGCAAGCGCTCGCCCGCCTTCCCGGGCTCGGCCCGCGCTCAGCACGGCGCGCGGTGCTTCATTTGATGAAGAAGCGCGAGGCGGCGCTCGACCCGCTGCTGGCCGCTCTCAAATCGGTGTCGGAAAGCCTGTCGATTTGCTCGACCTGCGGCAACCTCGACACCGCTGACCCCTGCGCTATCTGCCGCGATCCGCGTCGCGACGAGCGTCTGCTGTGCGTAGTCGAGGAAGTCGCCGACCTGTGGGCGCTTGATCGTTCACGGTTGTTTCCAGGCCGCTTCCATGTGCTCGGCGGCCGGCTTTCCGCGCTCGAAGGCATTCGTCCCGAAGATTTGTCGATCGACAAACTCGTCGCCCGCATCGCTGCTGGCGGCATCGACGAGGTAGTTCTCGCCATGAACGCAACGCTGGAGGGCCAGACCACCGCCCATTACCTCGCCGAACGCTTGGAAAAGTTTCCTATTCGCCTCACCCAGTTGGCGCACGGCCTTCCAGTCGGAGGCGAGCTCGATTATCTCGACGAAGGGACGCTCGCCCAGGCGCTGCGCGCGCGGCGGCCGGTGGCGTGATTTCCCTCCCTTGCCGGGAGGATAGCCGCCGACTAAATCGCGCCCATGTCGCTTCTGCCCATCATCGAGGTTCCCGACCCGCTGCTCCGTGCCCAATCGGCACCCGTCGAATCGCTCACCGATGCGGTCGCGCGACTCATCGCCGACATGTTCGAAACGATGTACGAAGCTCCGGGCATAGGGCTCGCCGCCGTCCAGGTCGCGGTCCCTCGGCGGCTATTGATAATCGATCTGCAGGATCCGGAGGAAGAAGACGGCGAGCCCGTGAAGCGCCCCCACGTATTTATCAACCCCGAGATCGTCGAGTGGTCCGACACGACCAAAATCTACAATGAAGGGTGTCTGTCTATCCCCGACCAATATGCCGAGATCGAGCGCCCCGACCGGGTCCGTGCCCGCTGGACCGACGAGAAGGGCAAGCCGCGTGAAGGCGACTTCGACGGCCTCATGTCGGTCTGCCTCCAGCATGAGGTCGACCATCTGAACGGCGTGCTGTTCATAGACCATCTCTCGCGGCTCAAGCGCGACATGGTGGTGCGCAAGGTAGTCAAGGCCCGGCGCGACCGGGAAAAGGCCGCAATCCTCTAAGCGAGCGACGCCGCCGCGTTGCGGCAATCGGTCGCGCATTCGCGGCAGATCTGCGCGCACAGTTTGCAATGCTCCATGTCATGCTTCTCGCACTCGGCCGCGCATTGCTCGCACATCCGTGCGCAAAGCTCGAGCAGCTCACGCAGCATCGGCTGGTCGTCGCCGGTCCGCCGCGCCCCCAGCCGAGCCGTTGCCTCGCAGATGTCCGAGCAATCGAGGCACAGGCGGATGCACTGCTTCATGTCCATCGGCTCGGCCATGCACGCGTCGGCGCAGCTCATGCACATTTTCGCGCAATACATTAGGTGATGCACCGCATCGCCCAGTGCCCGGTTGTTGCTGTCCTTGGGGTGAAGCGCGATCATCTTGCGAATGGACATGGAATCTCCTGTTGCTCGTGAACCCCAGCATGGGCGCAAGGTTCCGCTTGAGCAAGGGCGGTGGCTTGGCTAAGTTCGCTATTCGTTCCGCGTAAGGAGGACCAGTTGGACGCGACCTTGATCATCCTCACACTCGTTGCGCTCGCCCTCGGCGTGCTGCTCGGCTGGTTGGTCGGTTCGCGTGGCAGCACGGCCGGGCAAGGCGTGGCCGAATCGCTGCGACTTCAGCTCGACGCGGTGCGCGAGGAGCGGGACGTCCACTCCCGGTCGATCGAGGCGCTCAGGACCGAGCATCACGAGCTTTCGTCGCGCCACGCCGCCGCCACCGCAGCGCAGGAGGAGCGCGAGCGCGGGTTCGAGCAGCGGCTGGCCGAGTTGGTGGCCGCCAAGGAAGCGCTGGGCGCTCAATTCGCCGAGGTCGGGGGCAAGCTGCTCGACAGCGCGCAGAAACAATTCCTCGAGCGGGCCGACCAGCGCTTCAAGGAAAGCGAGGCGACGTCGGGAAACAATCTAAAGGCCTTGCTGCAGCCGGTTCACGAGCGGTTGCAGAAATATGAGGAGACGGTGGCCAAGGTCGAGAATGAGCGCAAGGACGCGTTCGGCCTTTTGACCGGTCATATCGAGGCGATGAAGAGCGGCACCGAGCGGGTTTCGGCCGAGGCCGCCAAGCTGGTCAACGCCCTCAGGAATGCGCCCAAGGCGCGGGGCCGCTGGGGCGAGCAACAGTTGCGCAACGTGCTCGAAAGCTGCGGCCTTAGCGAACATGCCGATTTCGCCACCGAGGTCAGTCGGTCAGACGAGGACGGTGGGCGCATCCGCCCCGACGTCATTGTCCGCATTCCGGGCGGACAGAGCCTTGTCATCGACGCCAAGGTCAGCCTCAATTCCTATCAAGATGCGTTCGGCGCGGTCGACGAGGTCGCGCGCAAGCTTCATCTCGCCGCTCACGCTACAGCGATCAAGGCGCACGTCAACACGCTCGGAAACAAGGCTTATTGGGCCCAGTTCGTCGATGCCCCGGACTATGTCGTAATGTTCATCCCGGGCGAGCATTTCCTCTCGGCTGCGCTGGAGGAGGATGGCAAATTGTGGGACTATGCCTTCGATCGGCGCGTGCTGCTCGCCACCCCGACCAATTTAATCGCCATCGCCCGCACGGTCGCGGCGGTGTGGCGGCAGGAGAAGCTGGCCAAGGAAGCACGACAGATCGGGGAGCTCGGCAAGGAACTCTACGACCGCCTGGCCAAGGCGGCGAGCGAATTGCGCAAGGTCGGCTCGGGCCTGACGAGCGCGGTCAACAATTACAACAGCTTCGTATCGAGTTTCGAGAGTCGATCGCTGGTCACCGCGCGCAAATTTCGCGATCTTAATATCGAGCCGAGTGCGCGCGAAATCGAGGATGTCCCGCCGGTCGAGGCGCTGGCTCGCTACGGCGATGACAAGGTTCTGCCGCCCCCTTCGGCCAATGAGGATGACGCAGCGGCGTGACCGTCAGCGCGTGCGAAGGAAACTAATCGACCCGCTTGGTCTGTCCAAGCGCGAGCTTTCGGGGTCGGGATGGTGGCGGTGAGCGCCACTACGGCGCGCGAACCAGATCGATGGAGCCGATCCGGTTGCGGAGGCGGATACCGCCGCCCGGCGGGGTCTCGATCGCCATTGGTTGGGAAGCGATTTCGAATCCGCGCCGTTCGAACCGCATTTGTTCTTGGGGGAGACAGCCTAAGAGGGTGGCGGCCCAGTTGCTCGTCGGCGCCACCAATCCGCGTTCGACGCTGAGGCCGCCGCCGCCTCGATTGCAGCCGAATTGGGCGCTTCCCGAAGGTGGATTGATCAGAAAGTTGAAGCGTGAACCGCCACCGGTGGGCTCACCGTTCACCGCTACGACTGTCCATTGTCCGCGCGGGTCGATCGTCACATCAGTTGGCGGCGACTGCGTCGCGCAGCCGGCAAGAAGCTGGGACAGCAGCAGTATCGATACCAGCCCGCGCATTTAACGCGCTCGGGTCAGCTCAATCGCGCCAAGGCGATTGGACAGGGTAAGCCGGTCGCCGCTTTCGATCAGGGTGACGGGTTGGCCCACAATCGCCACGCCCTGCGCCTCGAAGCTGCCGCTTGGGCAGGCCAGCTTGGTCATCGCCAGTGCACTGGCGGTAAGGGTGCTGCCATTGACGCGATAGCTGCCGTTAAGAGAGTTGCAGCCGAACTTGCCCGACATCCGGCTGGCCATGAAATTCAAATAAAAGCCGCTTCGGGGAACTGGCTGACCATTGATCGAAACCACCCGCCAATTGGTATTCGACAGGTTGAAGACGCCCTGCGGCGTAGACTGATAAGCGCCTTCGTTCGGGGCCGCGAAGAAGGACGCGGCGCCGCCGCAGCCGCGGTAGTCACGGCCGTCGACCCGAACCTGAACCTGGTCGGGGTAGGTGCGGTCGCTCATTCCGTCGCTGCAGCGCGAATGAACGATGTTCACGTTGATCCGGCGGCCCTGGTAGATTTCGCCGGCATACCCGTTCCGCACCGGCGGCGTCCGCTCGGTCACGGTAAGGTTGGTGCCGCGGTCCGTGAATATCATATCCCGGCCGATGGTCAGATCCCAGAACGGCTCGGTTCCGATCGCCCGATAATTGCCCTGTTGGCCGGGATAGGGTTGGGGCGGATATGGCTGGGGCGGGTAGGGCTGCGGATAGGGGCCGGGGTCGGGGTATCCAGCTGATCCCTGGCCAGGATAATTAGAATCGCCCGGATAGGTCTGGCAAGCGGCGAGACCGAGGATGAGCAGCGGCAGAGCGAAGATCGTTTTCATGCCGGAACAAACCCGCGAACCGTTCAGCGGTTCCTCCAACTGGCCCGTACCTGGTAGGCCATCACCGCCGCCGCGACCGCCGCATTAAGGCTGTCGGCGCGGCCCAGCATAGGCATTTTAACGATCAGGTCGCACTCGGTTTCGTAGGCTGCGGGCAGACCTTGGCTCTCGTTGCCGATCAGGAGGAAGCAGGGCCGCTCATAAACCGCCTCGAGATAGTCCTGGTTCGTATTAAGGCTGGTCCCGACCAATTGGCCCGGTCCGGACCGCAGCCAGGGCAAGAATTCCTCCCACCGTGCGGTCGCCACGGCCTGAGTAAAGATGGCCCCCATCGACGCGCGCACCGCTTCGACGGAAAAGGGGTCGGCGCTGTCGTCGAGCAGTATCAGCCCGCCGACGCCGGTCGCATCGCCGGTCCTGAGGATGGTGCCGATATTGCCCGGATCGCGCAGCGCTTGGGCGACGATCCATAGCGGCGAAGCGGTGCGGTCGATGGCGGCGAGGCTGACGTCGGGCTGGCGGTAGGCGCCGAGGATCGCCTGGGGGTTATCCTTGCCCGACATTTTGGACAATATGTCGGGGCTGGTCTCGATGACATCGCCGCCGGCCGCTTCGGTCGCGGCGATGATCTCGGCGGCCAGCGGGAGAACTCCGTCCTTGCCCGAAAAGGCGATGATCTCGGGCAGGTGCCCCATGTCGCGTGCTTCGGCCAGGATGCGCAGCCCCTCGGCCAGGAACAGCCCTTCCTTGCGACGCGCCTTCCTGTCCCGCAGCGCCCGGATTCGCTTGACCGTTTCGTTCGAGAAAGAGGCGATCAGGCGAGGAATCAGTCTTCCCCGAACCGTCCCTCGACCAGTGCTGTCAGCTGGTCGATCGCCTCGATACAGCCGTCGCCTTCGCAGTGAATGACGATCGTATCGCCCATCGCAGCGCCGAGCATCATCAGCCCCATGATCGAGGTACCGCAGACGCGGTTGCCGTCCTTTTCGACCTCGACCTTGGCCGAGAGTGTTGATGCGACGGTGACGAATTTCGCGCTCGCCCGGGCGTGGAGCCCGCGGCGGTTGGTGATTTCGATGACGCGGTGATGGGCGCTCAAGCCGCTGCCTCGCCGAGGATTTCCGAGGCGACCGAAATATATTTGCGCCCCGCCTCGCGCGCCGCGGCCACGGCAGCTTTGACGGTCATCGCCTTGCGCGCGCCCTCCAGCCGGATCAGCATGGGCAGGTTCACCCCGGCAATAACCTCGATATTTTCGCTTTTCATCAGGCTTATCGCCAGATTCGACGGGGTGCCGCCGAACAGGTCGGTCAGAATGATCACGCCCTTGCCCTGGTCGCAGCGCTGAATCGCGTTACCAATGTCGGTGCGGCGCGCTTCCATATCGTCGTCAGCGTCGATGCAGATGCCTTCGATGGCCTGCTGTGGCCCGACGACATGTTCCATGGCGGTGATGAATTCGGCCGCCAGACGGCCGTGGGTCACCAGCACTAATCCGATCATTCACTCACTCGCTTCGTCTCGTCCTGGCGGTTCTGGCTCGCGGCCAAAATCCGCAGGTTGTCCCTCTATCGTATCGCTCGGCGCAGAAGTGAGGTCACGGTGGCGGACAATCGGGGAAAAACCCGCGGCGCGCAACCGGTTCGCCATCTCGGCTGCCGCCACCACCGACCGGTGCCGACCCCCCGTGCAGCCGAACGCCACCGTCAAATAGCTTTTGCCGGCGGCCCAATAGCGGGGAATAAGGCTGGTTAACAGGGTCTCGATCTGTTCCATGGTTGGCGCCCAGGCCGGATCGGCTGTGACATAGGCTTGTACCGCCGAATCCTCGCCGGTCAGCGGGCGCAATCCGTCCTCCCAGTGGGGATTGGCGATGAAGCGCATGTCGAACATCAGATCGGCGGTACGCGACACGCCGCGGGCGAAGCCGAACGAAGCGATGGTGATCACCGGCTGGTCGACCTCGCCGCCGTAACGGCGGCTGAGTTCGTCGCGCAGCGCGGCCGGCGAAAGGTCGGTAGTGTCGAGGACCGTATCGGCGATCGCGCGGATCGGCGCGGTGGTGCTGCGCTCGCGGGCAATGCCGTCCTCGGCCGGCCGATCCGGTGCCAGCGGATGACGCCGGCGGGTTTCGCCGTAGCGGCGCATCAGCTCGCTTCCGGCGCAATCTAGGTAGAGAATTTCGGGCGTAACGCCCTTGATCGAGCGGACTAGGCCAGGCAGCGCCTGCGGATCGAAGCCGCGGCTGCGCACATCCATGCCGACCGCCACCGGCATCGCTTGGCGTGCGTCGCGCTCGCCATGAACGAAAAGGTCGAGCAGCGCGGTCGGCAGATTATCGACGCAGTCCCAGCCCATGTCCTCAAGCGCGTCGAGCACGGTTGATTTGCCGGCCCCTGACATGCCGGTGACCAACAAGAGGCGCGGCAGCGAGGTTTGCCGCGCCGCCATGATTAAATGCTGAGGCCGAAACGATCGAGCGCTAGAGCCACTTTGGACGGAGCCGAAGCGGTCATCGCGTCGACCCTGATCAACGGCACCTTGATCCCCAGGACCAACCGTTCGCGACTGTCGTCCGGCAGGCGCTGGATTTCGCTGGTCAGTTCGACCAGCAGGGCAACCGGCAGATTCTCGACGACCGGCATGTCCACAATTCCCACCCCGCGAATTTCCAGCTTGCCCTTGATCTGCTCGGGCGCGGAAGCGATCAGCCGCTCGCCATCCTTGCGGACGATGGTGCGGTCATCGCTGACCAGGATGAAGCCGCGGTCGAGCAAGCGCAACGCCAGGTCGGACTTGCCGGACCCCGACGGGCCTTGGATAAGGACTGCGCGGCCATCCATCGAAACGGTCGAGGCGTGCAGATTCTCGAAGCTGAGGCGGGCCGAGCTCATGTTCGGTCGCCGGCCTTCAGCTTGATCGTGAAGCGGGCACCCGAAGGCGCGTCGTCGCGGTCGGCCACATCAATCTCCCCATCATGGCCCTCAACGATTGCGCGGGCGATCGCAAGGCCGAGTCCCGAATGGCGGCCGAAACCTTCGGCCTCCGGCCTCACTGAATGGAAGCGGTTAAAAATCGCCTCACGCAGGTCTGGCGGAACGCCGGGGCCTTCATCGTCGATGCGGATGAGGATTTCATCGCCGACATGAGTCGCGGCGATTTCGACCAGCCCGCCGGGCGGCGAGAAGCTGATCGCATTGTCGATGATATTGTCGATTGCCCGGGCCAGGCGACCGGGTTCGCCCATGACCGTCGCGCTGGCGCGGCGCGGTCGGGCGAAGGCGATGCGGACGTCGCCGGTCTCCCGCCGGGTCTCCCACGCCGAGACCAGTTGGCCAATGAGGATGCCAAGATCGACCGGCTCAAACCGCGCTCGCGCCAACTCGGCATCTGTCCGAGCCGCTTCGCCGACATCGCCGATCAACCGATCCAGGCGCGCCACGTCCTGGCGAATCACGTCGATCAATTGCTTGCGCAAGGCCGGATCTTCGACCCGCTCAAGGCTTTCGACCGCCGACCGCAATGATGCGAGTGGGTTTTTAAGTTCATGCGTGACGTCGGCGGCGAACGCCTCGATGTTGTCGATCCGGCGCCGCAGCGATTGACTCATGTCGCTGACCGATCGGGCCAGCAGGCCGATCTCATCGCGGCGCGAGGGCAGGCGAGGAACCTTGACCTCGCGCGCCCGGCCGAGGCGGACGCGGTGCGCGGCAAACGCGATTCGGCGGAGCGGGCGGACGATCGTCCGGGCCAAGAACAGCGACAGAAGGATCGACAGGATCGCTACCGCGCCGAGTGCCATGCTGAGCGAACCACGCTGCTTGCGAACGGTGCGCGTAAAAGCGCGGTCGTTGTCGGTCACCAGCAGGGTCGATCCGTCGCCGACCGGTGCTGCGGCCGAGAAGACCGGGGTCAGCTCGGGCGCCTGGCGAATCTGCGGCTCGGTCACTCCGGTTTCGCGCGACGCGACTACCTCTTGCCAGGCGTCCGCCCGATCGAGAGCCGGCTCGGTGAAGTCCTGGGGATTATCCTCGCCGACCAAGGCGTTGAAGCCGCGGTCGAGGGCGCGGGCGATATCCTTTTTCCACGATTGGGTGGTTGGATCGCGCAGCCGGTACGTCGGCCCTTCGACTCGCCAGCTGTCCAGTTGCAGCCTGCCGTCGGCACTGTATAGCCGCATCCGGCTTTGATTTTGCTTCGACAGCGCCGCGAGCAGCGTCTGGCGCTCGCCTGGTTCGACCCGGGTCAGCGCGATCGCGGCCATGGTCGCCTCCGACGCGACCTTCCTCACTCGCTCTTTCTCCAACCGGTTGCGATAGCTGTCGAGGTAGATGATCGACAGCGCGATCAGGACGAGCGTCAACACGTTCACCGCCAGGATGCGGTGGGTCAGCGTCCATCGTCCCGACCAGGCCAGGACGAGGTCCGCTTCGTCATTCTTCTCCGAATTTATATCCGACGCCATACAGGGTCTCGATTGCATCGAACTGGGGGTCGGCACCGCGGAACTTGCGGCGGATCCGCTTGATATGACTGTCGATGGTGCGATCATCGACATAAACATCGTCCTGATACGCGACGTCCAGCAGCTGGTTGCGCGATTTAACGACGCCCGGCCGCTGAGCGAGCGCTTCGAGGATAAGGAACTCGGTCACGGTCAGAGTGACCTCCTTGTTGTCCCACAGCACCTTGTGCCGCGCCGGGTCCATTACCAGCCGACCGCGCTCGATCAACGGCACCTCCTCGCCCTCGGCCTCTCCTGCCGCCTGGCCGACGCCGCGCGCGAGATCCTGGCGGCGGAGCAGGGCGCGAATGCGGGCGATCAGCAACCGCTGAGAGAAAGGCTTCGAAATATAATCGTCCGCGCCCATCGCCAGCCCGAGCGCTTCGTCGATCTCATCGTCCTTGCTGGTCAGGAAAATGACCGGCATCGTGCCCGTCCCGCCCTGTATTTCGCGCACCCGGCGAAGCAGCTCCATCCCGTCCATCTGCGGCATCTTGATGTCGAACACGCCAAGGTCGGGCGGATTGTCGGCGAAGGCTTTCAGCGCCGTGACCCCGTCGGAGTAGACTCGGGTCAGAAAACCCTCAGCCTGAAGCGCTATCGACACCGATGTCAGGATGTTGCGGTCGTCATCGACGAGCGCGATCACATGGCTCATGCCGGCTCCTCAGTCTGGCGCGGTTGGCGATAGACAGCCCGGCCCAGCGAAACAAGGGCAGGGGAGCAGCTTTGACCGCGGGCCGGACCGTCTGTATAGGCCCGTCGCATACCAAGGCGGCGACGATCTGAAGAGGTGTTGCCTTTGAAAATTCAAGGAGAATTGACTTGAGCGAGCGTAGCCCCGCGCACCGGCTGGATGCACAGGGAATCAACACCGGGGCCAAGGTCCACTGGAACCTGACGACCGCTCCGCTGGTCGAGCTGGCGGTGGCGCGCGGCGAAGGCAAGCTCGCCAAGGATGGCCCGCTGGTCGTGAAGACCGGCACGCACACCGGCCGCAGCGCGCAGGACAAATTCACGGTGCGCGATGCGACCACCGAGAGCAGTGTGTGGTGGGGCAAGTCCAACAAGCCCATCAGCCCGGAGCATTTCGCCAATCTCAAGGTTGATTTCCTGGCAGCTCTGGCTGGCAAAGAGAGCTTGTTCGCGCAGGATCTCTACGGCGGCTCGCAGCCCGAGCACCGCGTCAGGGTGCGAGTGATCAACGAATATGCCTGGCACAGCCTGTTTATCCGCACGATGCTGGTGCGCCCGCCACTTGAGGAACTCGCGGGCTTCGTTCCCGAATTCACGATCATCGACCTGCCGAGCTTCCGTGCCGATCCCGCGCGCCACGGCTGCCGCGGCGAGACGGTGATCGCGGTCAATCTAACCGAGAAACTGATCCTCATCGGCGGCACCGAATATGGCGGCGAGATGAAGAAGTCGGTGTTCGGCCTGCTGAACTACCTCCTGCCGCCGCAGGGTATCATGCCGATGCACTGCTCGGCCAACATCGGACCCGAAGGCGATACCGCGATCTTCTTCGGCCTCTCCGGTACCGGCAAGACGACGCTGTCGGCAGATAAGGCGCGTACGCTGATCGGCGACGACGAGCATGGTTGGTCGGACACCGCCGTGTTCAACTTCGAGGGCGGCTGCTACGCCAAGATGATCCGCCTGTCGCCCGACAGCGAGCCCGAGATTTACGCGACCACCAAGCGGTTTGGCACGGTGCTCGAAAATGTCGTGATGGACGAGGAAACGCGCCAGCTCGACCTCGACGATGCGACCCTCGCCGAGAACAGCCGCGGCGTCTATCCGATCGACTTCATCCCCAATTCGTCCGAGCGGAACATGGGGCCGGTGCCCAAAAACGTCATCATGCTGACCGCCGACGCCTTCGGCGTGCTGCCCCCGATCGCGCGGCTGACCCCCGACCAGGCGATGTATCACTTCCTGTCGGGCTACACCGCCAAGGTCGCCGGCACCGAAATCGGCGTGACCGAGCCGGAGGCGACCTTCTCGACCTGCTTCGGCGCGCCGTTCATGCCGCGCCACCCGTCGGTCTATGGCAATTTGCTCAAGGAACGGATTGCAAGGGGCGGCGTCACCTGCTGGCTGGTCAACACCGGCTGGACCGGCGGCAAATACGGCACCGGCAAACGCATGCCGATCAAGGAAACGCGCGCGCTCTTGAACGCCGCGCTCGACGGCAGCCTCAACAACGTCGAGTTCCGCAAGGATTCGAACTTCGGCTTCGAAGTGCCGGTCGCAGTGACGGGGGTCGACAATGCCATTCTCGACCCACGTTCGACCTGGGCCGACAAGGATGATTACGACGCCACGGCGGCCAAGCTGGTCGATTTGTTCGTCGCCAATTTCGCCGAATTCGCGGAACATGTTGACGAAGGCGTCCGACAATCGGGCCCTACGCAAACGCAAGTCCAGACGCAACAAACGCAGACTTCATCCGCTTAGGCCCGGTCATTGTTCGGGCCCGAAAGGAAGCCCGTTCAATGACCGACTGCAAGCCCAGACTATTTGGCGACGACGCCGGCATCGAGCGGATCGGCGAAGGCCTCCTTGCATGCACATTGCCGCGTGCCGACTGGACGCACCGAGGCGCACCTCGCCGCCACGACCTATCTCCTTACCCGCCGCCCGGACATCGATCTGGATGTCCAGCTTCCCGCCATCATTCGCGGCTACAACGAGAGCGTGGGCGGCGTGAACGATGATAAGCAGGGCTATCACGACACGATTACGCGAATGTTCCTGCATGGCGTGCGGCTATTTCTGACGGAGGCCGATCCCGACGACCCGCTGCACGAACTGGTCAACGAGCTGCTGCTCTCCCCCATGGGCCGCCGCGACTGGCCGCTGCGATTTTACAGCGCTGAGCGCCTGTTCTCGGTGAAGGCCAGGCGGGGATTCGTACCACCGGATCTAGCGGCGTTGCCCTAGACAGCTGCCGCCGCCTTCGCCTTCGAGACAAAGTCGTCGACGTTCTTTGCCAGGACGTCGAGCGGGACGTTCCCGCCCTTGACCACCGCGTCGTTATAGTCGCGCAGGTCGTATTTGGGTCCGAGCGCGGCTTGGGCCACCCCGCGCAGGCGGCCGATCTCGTTGTGGCCGACCTTGTAGCCGCAGGCTTGGCCGGGCCAGCTGCAATAGCGGTCGACCTCATTGGCGACTTCGAGCGGGTTGGAGCCGTTGACCTCGACGAAATAGGCAGCCCCCTGCTCGCGCGTCCAGCGCTTGGCGTGGAGACCGGTGTCGACCACCAGGCGGCAGGCGCGGAAATTGAGCGACTGCAGATAGCCCAATCGAGCGACTGGCAAATCATCATAGACGCCCAACTCGTCGACCAGCTGCTGGGCGTAAAGCGCCCAGCCTTCGGAATAGGCATTGAACGCCAGCAGGGTGCGGATCACCGGTAGCTGGTTGGCATATTCGCCCTGCCAAACATGGCCGGGAATCGCCTCATGCGCGGCAAGGTCGGGCAGGCTATATTTGCTGTGCAGGTCGGTCGAGCGCAGGTTGATCCAGAATTTGCCGGGGATCGTGCCGTCGGGTGAGCCCGCGCCGCCATAGGCACCGGGAGCGCCGGGTTCTTCCTCGGGCGGCAAGCGCTTAACCTCCAAATTGCCCTTGACCAGCGTACGGAAGGCGCGGGGCAACACGCCGCGAATGATCTGCAATCGTTCCTGGATGAAAGCGAAAATCTCCGCGCGGCCCTTGTCGCCATCGCTGAATTTGTAACGCGGATCCTTGGCCAGCGCGTTCATACGCGCTCCGACCGAGCCCTTGGTATATCCTAAGCTGCGGAGGATCGGGTCCATCCGCGCCTGCAATGCGCGCACCTGGTCGAGGCCTAGCTGGTGGATTTCCTCGGGCGACTGGCTGGTCGTGGTCGAGGCCTTCAGCGCCCAGCGATAATAGGCTTCGCCCATCGGCCGTGCCCACACGCCGGCGTCTGTGGTCGCGCGGTTGCGCTGGCGTTGAAGCTCGGCAAGCTGCCGCTCGAGCGCGGGTGCGACCTGGCCGGTGGCGATCGCCAGGGCGCGGCCGCGCCAGTCGCCGGCGATGTTTTTCGTCCGCCCGGTAAGGCTATCGACCAATCCGCCGCCCTTGCGCGCGCCATTGAGGCTGAGGCCAAGCTGCTTGATCGCTTTGTCGAGCAGGAAAGCTGGCGGGATGACGCCTTGCGCCGTGGCTGAACGGAGCCGCTCGGTCTCCCCGTCCAGTTGCCCGGCGTAGCTGCCGAGACGAGTCAAATAAGCCTCGGCATCCGCCACGTTTTTGACCGGGTGGTCGGTGTCGAGAAAACGCGGGACGTCGATGAACGCGCCGACATTCTGGATCACCACATAAGGCGTGTTGCGATAGCCTCCGACCGCGACGTCTCCGTATGGAAAGGCGAAGCCTTCGAGCGCGGTACGATAGGCGGAGCGGACGACGGCAAAACTCGTCGCGGTCGAATGGTCGAGCGCGGCGGTGTTCACCGATTCGGCGCGAGCGAGATCGGCGCGGACGACGTCGGCGATATGGCGCTGCCCACCCGGCGAACGGTCGGTGAGCAGCGAGCGCAGCGGGGCACGAGCACCGATGTCGAGCGCGAGGCTGGTCGCGGACTCGGGATAAAGCCCCAGCAGATTGTCGCCGAGCGATTCGATCAGCGATCCCGCCTCGGCCGCACCGATTGGGCGCCTGCCGGATCGACTGGCTGGCAGCGTGATGCAGCCGGGCAGGGCAACCGCGGCGACCCCCGCCGACAGTGTGCCTAGCGCCTGACGGCGTGAAAAACCGAGGTCAGTCATATTGAACGCTCCGAATTACTCAGGGGGAAGGAACTGCATCGGCTCGACGGTCAGACAATTGCCCTTGACCCCAGTGATCGTAACCCGATCGCCGACCGCCGCCGGGCCGCCGCGCGCAGTCCATTCGCCGTCGCCGACCCGCACCCGCCCGCCATGTTCGTCGATCGGATCGACGACCACCACCGACTTGCCGACCAGCCGACTGCCTGGATCATTGAGGCGCAGATTCTGGTCAGGGGTGTTGGGCTGCGCATACCAGCGCTTGCCGATCATCACCGCCAGCGCGGTGTAGATGGCGAACAGCACGAGTTGCGGCACCGTGCTGAGATCGAACAGCAGGGTGAACAACCCGGTTGCAACGGCCGCGGCGCCGATGAACAGCAGGAAAAACCCCGGTGCCAGCACTTCGGCAATCAGCAGGACGACCCCCCCGATCGCCCACAGCCAACCGGGTTCGATCCCCTTGAACATCAGCTCTCGACCTTGGGCAGGCCGCTACCACTCGTCTTGGACCGAACCGGGACGGTGACGGCACCGTCTTTGCCGAATACTTCGCGCGCCAGTTCACCGATGCCGCCCAGCGTGCCCATCAATTGGGTCGCTTCCAGCGGGAAGAGGATGGTCTTGGAGTTGGGCGAGGTTGCGAACTTGCCGAGCGCTTCGACATATTTCTGGGCGATGAAATAATTGATCGCCTGGGCGCTGCCGCCGGCGATCGCGTCGCTGACCGATTTGGTCGCATTGGCTTCAGCCTGGGCTGCCCGCTCGCGGGCTTCGGCGTCGCGGAAAGCGGCTTCCTTCTGCCCCTCGGCCTGCAGGATTCGGGCTTGCTTCTCGCCCTCGGCGCGCAGGATTTCGGACTGGCGCATGCCCTCGCTTTCGAGGATCGCGGCACGCTTCTCGCGCTCGGCTTTCATCTGCCGTGTCATGGCGTTGACGATGTCCGCTGGCGGGCGAATATCCTTCAGCTCGACCCGGGTGATCTTCACGCCCCAGCTTTCGGTGGCATGATCGACCACCGCGAGCAGCCGGGCGTTGATCTCGTCGCGTTTGGAGAGCGTCTCATCCAGGTCCATCGACCCCATGACGGTGCGCAAATTGGTCGTCGAAAGGGCCATGATTGCGGTATAGAGATCACTGACCTCATAGGCCGCTTTGGCCGCGTCGAGCACCTGGAAGAATACCACGCCATCGACCGCCACCATGGCGTTGTCCTTGGTGATGATTTCCTGCCCCGGGATGTCGAGCACCTGCTCCATCATGTTGATCTTGCGCCCGACGCGGGTGACGAACGGAATGACGAAGTTGATCCCCGGCTCGGCTACCCGCGTGAACCGCCCGAAATGCTCGATCGTGTAGCGATAGCCCTGATGGACTATCTTGACGCCCGACATCACCAGCAACAGCACTAGGACGACAAACGCGACCATGAATATTTCGATCATGACTCTCCCCTTTTCGGCCGCCATGATGGAGCGGCTTTGAGCCTCGTGGAAGGAAAATTCGGCCAATGAACAAAGAAAGCCCGCTCGACCTGTTCGACAAACGGGCGCTGCTGTTCCTCCCGGCCAGCAATCCGCGTGCCATCGCCAGGGCGCGGGCCAGCGACGCCGACCTCGTCATCCTCGACCTGGAGGATGCGGTGAAGCCGGACGACAAGGAGGCGGCGCGCGAGGCGGCAGTGGCGGCAGTAGCCGAGCAATGGCCGATGCCCGTCGCGATCCGCATCAACGGGGTCGCAAGCCTATGGTTCGACGCCGATGTCGCGGCGGTCGCGAAATCCGCCGCTGCCATGGTCGTCACCCCCCGGACGCAAGGCGTCGACGGTGTCGCACGAGTGGCGGCGCAAACCGGCAAACCGGTACTGGCAATGATCGAGACAGCTGCTGGCGTGCTTGCCGCGCCGGGAATCGCGCGCGTCGCTCAGGCGTTGATCGCGGGAACTAACGATTTGGCCGCCGATCTTCGCCTGCCGTCTGGCGCCGGTCGCCAACAGATGCAGATGGCGTTGCAGACGGTGGTGCTGGCGGCGCGCGCGGCGGGCGTCGCCGCGTTCGACGGAGTTTTCAATCGGCTAGACGATCCCGATGAGCTCGCGGCCGAATGCGCCGATTCGCGCCGTCTTGGGTTCGACGGCAAGTCGCTGATCCACCCCGACCAGATCGCCGCCTGCCAAGCGGCCTTCGCTCCGACGCCGGAGGAAATCGCCCGCGCCCGCCGTCTGATCGAGGCGGCTGGCGGTGGCGCCGAACGGTTCGAAGGGGCGATGGTCGAGACAATGCACGTCGCTGCCGCGCGGCGACTGCTGGCGCGGTCGCCCCACTGACGGGGTTGGCGAATCGCGCCGACCCTGCCAAAGGCCCGCATGGCCGACCTCCTCCACGATGACATTCCTCTCGGGCTGACCTTCGACGACGTGCTGTTGCAGCCGCTCGAATCCGGTGTGCTCCCCTCTAGTGCCGACACCCGTACTTTCCTCACTCGCGATATTCCGCTCCACATCCCGTTGCTGTCGGCGGCGATGGACACGGTGACCGAGGCCGACATGGCGATCGCGCTGGCCCAGCTTGGCGGAATCGGCGTGCTCCACCGCAATCTCGATCTCGACGCGCAGTCGGCGGCGGTGCGCGCCGTCAAAAGGTTCGAAAGCGGCATGGTCGTCAACCCGATCACCATGACTCCCGATCAGACGCTGGCCGAAGCGTTCGACCTGATGAAGGTTCACCGTATCTCGGGCATCCCGATCGTCGAGGCGTCGGGCAAGCTCGTCGGCATCCTCACCAATCGCGACGTCCGTTTCGCCGAGAACCCGCGTCAGCCGGTGCGCGAACTGATGACCGCCGACAATCTTGCCACCGTCCCGCTCGGCACCAGCCAGGAGGAGGCCCGGCGCCTGCTTCATCAGCGGCGGATCGAAAAATTGCTGGTGGTTGACGAGGCGCATCACTGCGTCGGGCTGATCACGGTCAAGGATATCGAGAAAGCGGTCGCCAGCCCCCACGCGACCAAGGACGCGCAGGGCCGCCTCCGCGTCGCTGCGGCGACGACGGTCGGCGACAATGGATTCGAGCGGTCCGAGGCGCTGATCGACGCCGGGGTCGACTGCATCGTCATCGACACCGCGCACGGTCATAACCATGACGTCTCGCGCGCGGTCGAGCGGGTCAAGAAACTGTCGAACAGCGTCCAGGTGATCGCCGGCAACATCGCCACCGCCGAGGCGGCGCGGGCGCTGGCCGGGGCGGGGGCCGATGCGATCAAGGTCGGCATCGGTCCCGGGTCGATCTGCACCACGCGGATCGTTGCCGGCGTCGGCGTGCCGCAACTCTCGGCGATCATGGCCGCGTCGAAGGCGGCGGCGGAGCAGGGCATACCGGTAATCGCCGATGGCGGCATCCGCACCTCGGGGGACATTGCCAAGGCGCTCGCCGCGGGCGCTTCGACCGTGATGGTTGGTTCGCTTCTAGCCGGCACCGAGGAGGCGCCGGGCGAGACCTTCCTCTATCAGGGCCGCGCCTATAAATCTTATCGCGGCATGGGCAGCGTCGGCGCGATGGCTCGTGGATCGGCCGACCGTTATTTTCAGCAGGACATCAAGGACCAACTCAAGCTCGTCCCTGAAGGCATCGAGGGCCAAGTGCCCTACAAGGGTCCGGTACGCGACATCGTCCATCAGCTGGTCGGCGGGGTTAAGGCGGCGATGGGCTACACGGGATCGCAGACGATTCCCGAGCTGCAACGGCGCGCACGGTTTGTGCGGATTACCAACGCCGGGTTGTCGGAAAGCCATGTCCACGACGTGGCCATCACCCGCGAGGCTCCCAATTACCCAACGCGCTAACTCATGACGCCTTCTGCCCGCGTTCAGGCGGCGATCGAGATTCTCGACGAAGTGATCGCCTCGTCGATCGCCGACGGGCCGCCGGCCGATGCCATCGTCCATCGTTACTTCAAGATGCGTCGCTATGCCGGATCGAAGGACCGTCGCGCTGTGCGCGAGCTTGCCTATCGCGCGATCCGGCGGGCAGGAGAGCGCCCTGTCAGCGGGCGCTCGGCTATGCTCGGCCTGGCTTCGGCCGATGACGAACTGGGCCTGCTGTTTGACGACTCGCCGCATGGTCCCCGCGCCCTTGTAGACGGGGAACGGCCCGCCAATCCGGCGTTATTTCCCGACTGGATTGAACAACAACTGTCGTCGCTCATCACCGCCGACGAACGGCCAGCGCTGCTCGGCCGCGCTCCGCTCGATTTGCGCATCAATGGAGCGCGAACCATCCGCGACGCCATGGTGGCGGCGTTCGAGGGCGCAACACCGACCAAGCTTAGCCCATGGGGCCTGCGCCTCCCGCCGGACAATCGCATCGACGCTCACCCCGCCTTCATCGATGGCCTCGTCGAAATCCAGGACGAAGGTAGTCAGCTGATCGCGCTCGCCTGCGCCCCGGCCGATAAAATGCGCATTCTCGACTTGTGCGCTGGGGCTGGGGGTAAGGCGTTGGCGCTCGCCGCCGCCGCGCCCGGTGCGACGATCATCGCCAGCGACACCAACCGCGCCCGCTTGTCGCAGCTTGCGCCCCGCGCCGCGCGAGCCGGGGCGACGATCGAGACGCGCCTGCTCGATGGCGGCCGCGAGGCCGAGCAGCTGGCCGATCTCGACGGTCAATGCGATGTCGTTCTGGTTGATGCGCCGTGCAGTGGGTCGGGCACGTGGCGCCGGACCCCCGAAGGGCGCTGGCGGCTGACGCCGGATCGGCTCGCCCGGCTGGTCGAGGTCCAGGCGCATCTGCTCGACCTCGCCGCGCCGCTGGTTAAGCCCGGCGGCGCGCTGGTTTACGCGACCTGTTCGATCCTATCGGCGGAAGGCGCCGACCAGGCGGCCAGCTTCTTAGGCCGCCGTTCATCTTGGATCGCGCAGGATGATTTATTCGTTGCGGGAGGCGGACGACGTGATGGACCGGGGCGGTTGCTGACTCCGGCGCATGACGCCACCGACGGCTTTTTCGTCGCGCGCTTCGGCAGGCCGTGCTAGGCGGTCGCGACTGGTTGGAGATTGTAATGCGCCTGACCCCGCTTGTTCTGTGCCTCGGCCTTGCCGCTTCGACCATGCCGGGGGTCCTGATCGGACAGCGGCCCGATGACCAGATCGCGCCGCAATCGGTCGCGCTGCTGAAGAAGGGCGAGGCCCTGATCGCGCAAGGCAAGCTGCTGGAGGCCGACGAAAGTCTCGAAACGGCGCTGGCGGTCGATCCTAAGAACCGCGCTGCATTTGTCGATCTCGCGCGGGTGGCGATCAAGCAGCAGTTGTTCGGTCAGGCGATCCGCATGACCAACAAGGCGCTGGCGCTGGAGCCGACTGATCGTTCCGCGCTGCAAGTGCAGGGCGAGGCCATGGTCGAGCTGGGTGCGCTGCCGCGGGCTCGCGAAACGCTGGCCAAGCTGCAGAAACTGTGCGGCCCCAAGGGCTGCGCCGAAGTTGCGCTGCTATCGACCGCGATCGGTCGCGGCCCGGCGTTAGCTGCGGTCAAGCCGGCCCCGACGCCCAAATCCAACTAATCGATTACGACAGGGCTCGAGCCAGCGCGACATAGTCGTCGATGCTGAGCGTCTCGGCGCGACGCTCCGGGTCAATGCCGAGCGGTTCAAGCTCTTCAAGCGCGCCGGGCATGGCCTTGAGGCTCGACCGCAGCATCTTGCGGCGCTGCCCGAATGCGGCGGCAGTCAGGCGCTCGATCACAGCTGGATCTACCCCCTCCGGCTGCGGAGCAGGGACGAGGTGGATCACCGCTGAAGCGACCTTGGGTGGCGGCACGAACGACGAGCGATGGACCAACATGGCGATTTTCGGAACCGCCCGCCATTGGGCCGCGATCGCCAGACGGCCATAATGTTCGCCGCCGGGTTTGGCGACGATCCGCTCGGCGACCTCGCGCTGGAACATCAGAGTCAGGGACGACCACCATGGCGGCCACGACCCGCCGAGCCAGCGCAGCAATAGGGCCGTCCCGACGTTATACGGAAGGTTGGCGACGATAGGGGCGCCATCGCCAATCTCGGCGCGCTCGTCGATGTCGAGCGCGTCGCCGGAGATGGTCCGCAACCGACCCTTGGCCTCCTGCTCGAGCTCGGCCAGCGCGGGCAGGCACCGCCGATCCCGCTCCACGGCAACGACACGGGCGCCGGTATCGAGCAGGGCGCGGGTCAACCCGCCCGGGCCAGGACCCACTTCATAAACGGTCTTGCCATCGAGCGGCCCGGGGATCGCGGCAATCCGCGCCAGCAGCTGGCGGTCGAGAATGAAATTCTGGCCCAGCGCCTTGGTCGCCTGGAGCCCGTGGCGGGCGATGACGTCACGCAGCGGCTCGGCGCCGTCGCTCATGGGCAGGCCGACTGGCGGACATAGGCGGCATCGGCCGCCATCCGGAGCGCGGCGGCCATGGCATGCGGATCGGCGCGGTCCTGCCCGGCGATGTCGAAAGCGGTGCCATGATCGGGAGAGGTGCGCACAATCGGCAGCCCGAGCGTGATGTTGACGCCTTCCTCGAAGTGCAGGGTCTTCAACGGGATCAGCGCCTGGTCATGATACATGCACAGCGCCGCGTCATATTGCCCACGCGCGGCGCCGTGGAACATCGCGTCCGCGGCGTGGGGCCCGGTTACCCGCCACCCCTCGGCGCGTAGCGCCTCGATCGCCGGGATGATTATTTCGATTTCCTCACGGCCTAGCGATCCGCCTTCGCCGGCGTGGGGATTGAGCCCGGCGACCGCCAACCGCGGCTCGGCGATTCCAAAATTGCGCTGAAGACCGCGGAGCGCAGCCCGGCCGCGCGCTTCGATCAGCGCGGCGGTCAGCACATCGGCGACCTGGGCAAGCGGGATGTGGGTCGTGACCGGAACCGTTCTCAGCGTCGGCCCGGCCAGCATCATCGCGACATTGCCCGGCGAAATTCCGCACCGCTCGGCGACAAATTCCGTCTGTCCCGGGTGTGAAAACCCGATCGCGTATAATTGCTGTTTGGATACCGGCCCGGTGATCATCGCTCCGACTGACCCCGACCGCGCAAGACCCACCGCGAGCTCCAGCGCGTCGAGTGAACAATGCGCGCCAGCGATGCTCGGGTGGCCGGGAATATCAGCTTCGGGCGCCGGAATGGCAAGGATCGGCAGGCCGACATCGAACGCGCTGTCGGCTTCGTCGGGATCATCAATCGCGGCGATCGGCCCGTCCCACACCGCAGCCAGACTACGCGGGTCGCCGATAGCGATAAATGGCATCAAGCCGAACCGGTCGCGATTATCCCAGCACTTGCCGACGACTTCAGGCCCAATCCCGGCGGGGTCGCCGAGAGAGACGGCGAGCGGACGATGCCTTGATGCCATTATGGCTTCCGCTCTAGCGGAAGTCGATCACCGCGTCACGGCGCAGATCGCGCAGGTAGCGCCGCGCGCGAAGGTTGACGCGCTCCTCGTTCATCTGCGCGTAAACCTGGTCGAAGGTCGGCGCGGTCGCGTCCACCTCATCGCGCCCGCACAGCACAAGGACGCGAATGCCCTCGTCGATCGAGCCGAATGGACGAGTCGCCTGGCCAACCTGCATTTGCAGCATCATTTCTTGCAGAGCAGGCGGGAGGTCACGCATCTTCACCTGATCCGATTCGATCACTTCGCCATGAAGGTCGGCTGCCAGCTTATCGGCCCCGCCACACCCGCCGATGGTCTGCGCCCCTTGGGCGAACCTCGCGACGATCGGCTGGCCTTGGGCAGCGGTAGTGCCCTTGGGAAGGGTAATCGAAATCTGTTTCAACGTCAGTAACGCGCTGCGCGGATCGGCAGTGCCAATCTTGCGGACATCCTGAACAGCCATGATCGAATAGCCGCCTGGCAGCCTGATCGGTTGCGACACTTGGCCGGGGCGCATCGTTCGGATGATGGTCGCCAGCTGGTCGGGCAGCTGTTCGGGGCGAACCCAGCCCAGGTCGCCGCCAACAGCCGCGGTCGATGCTTCGCTATATTGACGGGCATAGCCCACGAACGACCCGCCCTGCTGCAGCGCAGCGAAAATCTTGGCCGCGTTGGTTTCCGCCTGCTGCGCATTGGCGGTGTTGGCTGGCAGGAAAATCTCGCCGACCCGGAATTCCTCGGTGCCCTTCGAGGCCTCCAGCTTTTTGACGACCGCCTGGACCTCCTCGTCGCCGACGTTGACCGAGGATTCGATCTTTTTCGACTGGAGGCGGCGCCAGGCGATTTCGCCGGTGATCTGGCGGCGGATCGAGCGGATCGAGGACCCGCGTGACTTGAGGTAAGACGCCATTTGATCGGGCGTTTGCTTCACGTTGCCGGCGACGCGTGCGACGGTCTTGTCGACGTCGGCGTCCTTGATTTCGATTTCCTCGGACTTGGCGGCCTGAATCTGCAGCGTCTCGTCTATCAGGTTGCGAAGCACCTGTTGGCGCAGGGCATCGATCTCGTTGGCGGGAATCTGTCCGCCGTTGGCGATCGCGAGCAAGGCGAGGCGATGGTCGATGTCGGTCTGGGTGATGACCTCGCCATTGACGATGGCGGTGGCCTTGAACACCGATGGCATCGCCGATCCGAACACCTGCGGATTTTCGGGTAGCTTGAGGGTCGCGGTCGAGTCGACTTGCGGCTCGGCCGTGGGGGGCAAGGAGCCTTGCGCCGCCAACACCGCCGTGGCGGTCATCGCAAGACCAATAGCCAACGGGATGTACCGGGCCGGTCGGCCCTTCGCTTCAATCTGCTTCAATACCACCCCGGGAATCCTTTTGTCGCCAACGCTTTGGGAAAAAAGCCTTTACGCTTGCGGCCTGAACCGCAGCTTAGCGGCCAATTCCTTTCAACGCGAAATTGACCGAAAATGTGCTGCCCTTGCGAAACTGCCCGAGGCGCTCATAGTCGCGCTTCCACGCCACGCCAAGCTCCAGACAGTCATCCTCATAAGTGACGCCCAGACGATGCCGCACTGGGTCGAACCCGTCGGCCCGGCTCAGCGGATCCTCGGCGGCATCGGTCAGGTCGAGTACAGTCGATCCATACACTGCCCAAAAGCGATGAAATTGCCACCGCCCAGCCAGCCGCAACTCTTCCTTGTCACGAAGATCTTCGATCGCGGTCGAAATGTCGCGATTGAGGCGAAGGTAGCCAATTTGGGCATAGGTGCGGTCGGTGCCGACGGTCAAATCGACTTCGCTACGCCGGATCGCCAAATTATCCTTGTCGAGCCGGAAACGGTGCGTGAAGTCGATGAAGCTGCCGAACCGGACCCTGGTGCGGCCGACGACGTCCGACAGGCGATCGGTCAGGCCGGTACCGTCGGGGAAAATATTCTCGCGCCGGGTCAAGCGATAGCTTTGGCCGATCACGGTCTGGATCGACAGGTTGGGCCGGTCGACTGCCCATTCGACGCCATAGGTCACGCGCGATCCGTCCTCCCACCGGTCGTAGCCTGGGAAGCGGTTCAAGGCGAACAGGTTGCTGTCTTCCAGGTCGACCGAGCGCGCATCCTCGTTGGGAATCTTCAGATTTGGCGTCGGCGGCGTCAGCACCAGCTGCACCCGGGGCGTCAGTCGCTGAGTACCGCCCCACAGCGCGCCGATCAGGGGCCAGCGCGCGTCGGCCGCGAGCGCCCCGATTCCACGAAATTGCCAACCGTCCTCGCCGCGGTAGCTGACGACGCTGGTGCTTGCCGAATCGTCGGTATGATAAGCATCGGCGCGGCCATAGGCGGTCAGCAACACTTCCTGGCCCCAGTGCGTCACTCGCCGCAAATTCCATTGGGCGCTCGCAAAGGCCCGCTGCGTGTCCTGTCCGTCCCGGCGTAGAATGGCGAGGCTGTTAGCCTGGAGCTCGATCTTGCCGCCGAGCAGCGGGTCAGCGAGCCGGAAATGGGCATCGACCGCGGGCAGGGCAATCGGAATGCGCTTTTGCACATCGTCGGTGCGAAGCCCCTGGAACGCCCAGCCGGCGATCGAGACATAGCTGTCGAGGCTGATCCGTTCGGCGTTGGCAAAGCTGCGCAGGCGGTCGTCGCGGGTGATGTCATAGCGGCGCGTAACGGTGCGATCGGTGGCGACGCGAAAGGCGCTGGTCACGGTCCACAGCGGATCGAGTTGAAACCGACCATTCCCCTCGAAATAGCCGCGAACGCCCTTGTTCGAATTGGCGGTGAGGTCGTTGAAGTCGGGATCCTCGATATCGCCGTAGGTTACGAATCCGCCCAGCTGGTAGGCACCGATCGAGGTCAAATGCCGCCACTGCGCCTCGATGGCTGGCGCGGAGTTGGTGTAGATGTGAGGCGTTACGGTCAGGTCGCGGTTGCGATCGACCCGCCAGTAATAGGGCAGGCTGAGCTCCAGCCCGTTGTTGCTGTCGAGGCGAATGCCGGGGATCAGCGCACCGGTCGTACCACCCTTCTGCGAACCGTCGCCGACGCTGAAAATCGGCAGCAGCGGCAGGGTCAAGCCGAGGATGTTGAGCCGCCCGCCGGCAAAGCGAACGCGCCCGGTCGTTTTGTCGTGCACGACACGCGCCGCGGTGATCTTCCAACTGGGGTTTTTGGGACAGCCGGCCGGTGTTGTCACCGGGCAGGGCGAATAAACGGCGTTGGTCAAATCGGTCTGATTGCCGTTTCGCGTTCCCCGCACCGCGGCGATGCGTCCCCCACTTTCCAACACGATCAGCAGATTATCGATCGTCCCGTCCTTGAGCGAATCGGTCAGGTCGACACGGTCGCCGATCAACTTGTCGCCTTCTGGGTTGACCACCATGACATTGCCTTCGGCAACGACCTTTCCGCTCTTGCGGTCCCAGCTGACCTTGTCAGCGGCAAGGTAATTGCCGTCACGCGACATCCGTACCTGCCCCAAAGCGGTGACCATATCGGGCTGGCTGTCATAGATGACCTGGTCGGCGGCGAAGTCGATCTGCGGCTCAGCCCCGGCCGGCGGCGCGACCGCAACGGTGCCGGTCGGCTGCGCCCAAGCCGGTCCTGCAAACGCCAGACACAGCGGCAACGCCGTCAGGCTCAGGCCAATCGATCCTATTGCCCGCAACGTCCCGCCCGGTTTCAAATGGTTGAGGCCCCAGCCTATTGCACCTTGACCGGCACGCGGCAATCCGCCTTTGGACCAGCCGCCCCTTTGCCATGACGCGATGCCCGTCCTAAGTGGACGCAACCTTCGCGCCCACTATCGATTGAGAACTCCCATGCTGATCCGTTTCGCCGACACGCGCCCCGCGGGCGACTTCGCCCTGGTGCTTCCCGCCGCCGGATCGAAACAACCCGGGCTCGACAGCTTGGGAACGAGCAAGGCTGCGGTCGAGGCAACGTTGAAGCGCAGCCGCTTCGAAGGCGAATCCGGCGCAACGGTCGAACATTTTGTCGAAAGCGATTCCGGTCGCCGTTTGCTGGTGGTCGGAACGGGTGCCGACACCAGCGCATCCGATGCGGCCGAAAAACTCGGCGGCACGGCCGTGGCGAAGTTGCAAACATCGGGCGAGAGCCACGCGGTGATCGACCTCACTGGCCTCAACTATGACGCCGACGCCGCCGCTCGAGTGGCGCTCGGCGCGGCGTTGCGCAGTTGGCGCTTCGACCGCTATCGCACGCGCCTCAAGGACAAGCAGAAGCCAACGCTGATCGAAATTACCGTCGTCGGCGGCAAGGCCGGGGCGGAAGAGCGCTACGCCAGCCGTTACGCTGCGATCGTCTCCGGCGTCACGCTCACCCGTGAACTGGTGACCGAGCCGGCCAACATCATTTACCCTGAGAGTTTCGTCGCCCGGGTCCGTGAGGAGGTCAAGGACAGCGGACTTGAACTCGAGGTGCTAGGGCTCGAGGAGATGACGAAGCTCGGCATGGGCGCGCTGCTTGGGGTGTCGCAGGGTTCGGTCCGCAAACCGCAGTTGCTGGTCCTCAAATGGAGCGGCGGCAAGGCAGGCGACACGCCGACCGTGTTCATCGGCAAGGGCGTCACCTTCGACACCGGCGGCATCTCGATCAAACCGGCACAAAATATGGAATCGATGAAGTGGGACATGGGCGGTGCCGGCGCGGTCGCCGGCGCGCTGCTTGCGCTCGCCGGCAGGAAGGCCAAGGCCAATGTCATCGGCGTGTGCGGGCTGGTCGAAAACATGCCGGACGGCAATGCCCAGCGTCCGGGAGACGTGGTCACCACCATGTCAGGCCAGACGGTCGAGGTAATCAATACCGATGCGGAGGGGCGGCTGGTGCTGTGCGATGCGATCACCTGGGCGCAAAAAGCATATAAGCCCAAGGTTATCGTCGATCTCGCCACGCTGACCGGAGCGATGGTGATCGCCCTTGGCCATGAGATGGCCGGCATTTTTTCCAACGACGAGTCGCTCGCCAAAAACCTGATCAGGGCGGCCAATGCCAGCGGCGACCTGTTGTGGCGCCAGCCCCTGGGCGAGGCCTACGACCGACTGATCGATTCACCGATCGCCGACATGAAGAACGTTGGCCCGCGCGAGGCCGGATCGATTACGGCGGCGCAGTTCATCAAGCGGTTTGTGGATGACGGCGTCGCCTGGGCCCACCTCGACATCGCCGGCATGGCCTGGTCGGACAAGGCGAGCGCGACCTGCGATAAGGGCGCGACCGGGTTCGGGGTGCGCCTGCTCGACCAATATATCGCCGACTCAGTCGAAGGCTGATCGAGCGGAGCCGGTGCGGGTTGATTTCTACCAGCTCGGCGCCGCGCCGCCCGAGGGCATCATCGCCACGCTCGCCGGCAAGCTGCTCGAAGATGGCCAACGCCTGCTGATCGTCGCCGCCGACGATGCGCTCCTCGCCCGGCTCGACCGAATGCTGTGGGATCAGGGCGCGGCGAGCTTCCTTCCGCATGGCCTCGCGGGCGGGGCTGACGACGCGGCACAGCCGGTGTTGCTGTCGACCGGCACCGACGCGCCGAACCTCGCGCGCAACATGCTTATCGCCGATGGCGAATGGCGCGACGCGGCGCTGGGGTATGACCGCGCCTTTTTCCTGTTCGATGATCCCACGCTAGAAGCGGCCAGGCTGGCGTGGAAATTGCTGTCGGGCCGCGAAGGAGTCGAGCGCAACTACTGGGCACTAGACGCCGGGCGCTGGACGAAAAAAGCCTGAGCCTTGCCCTTCCCACCCGCTCCGGCTAGGGGCGCGGCCAATCCCGATCCCACCCAAATTTGGAGCGTCTCATGGAGGTCACCCGCACCTTTTCGATCATCAAGCCCGACGCCACCCGCCGCAACCTGACCGGCGCGGTCACCCGCATGCTCGAGGAAGCCGGCCTCCGCGTTGTCGCCTCGAAGCGCATTCATATGAGCCAGGACCAGGCGGAGGGCTTCTACGCCGTCCACCGCGAGCGTCCTTTCTTCAACGACCTCGTCAGCTTCATGATCTCGGGCCCGGTGGTGGTGCAGGTCCTGGAAGGCGAAGACGCGGTCAAGCGCAACCGCGACATCATGGGTGCGACCAACCCCGACAATGCCGAACCCGGCACGATCCGCAAGGAACTGGCCGAATCGATCGAGGCCAATTCGGTCCACGGCTCCGACAGCGATGAGAATGCGGCGACCGAGATTGCTTACTTCTTCAAGGAAGAAGAGATCGTCGGCTGAGCGCGAGCTGCTCGCCGCCAAAGGATCGAGCAGCATTGGAATATTGCGGCTGCTCCGCGCGAGACGTTGCCGCTTATGCTTGGACTTGCAGCGAGCTTCCCCTGCTGTCTGTGAGATAACTTAACAGAAGAGCATGCTCCAGCCGGCCCCGGTGCAGCGGTAGCCAGCGGCTTTCATTTTGGCGCTAAGCGCTTCGTAGCGCGCCTTGGCTTCTGGAAGGCCCTTGCGGCGGGGCGGCCCAACCTCATGCGACAACTTCCCCCCGGCACCCATTGAGAAATTACCCCCGCCCGAACTTTTGGCGGCGACGAGGTAGAGTTGCGCCGCATATTTCCAATTGAGCGGGACACCACGGCCATATTCGTAGCGGATGCCAAGCGCGAGCTGTGCCTGCTTATCCTGATAGCGAATCGCCTGCTTCGCGAGCAACTGGAGCTGCGGATCGGCAGCGCCTGGCTGCGACGGGATGCCTGGTAGCGCGGAAGAAACGCAGGCATTCAGGCTGAGAGCCGCAGCGGCGATCAGGAGCGCCGCCGGCAATGAACTTCGCATCTAAATATTCTCCCCTGTTGTGTTTCGTCGGTCGAATTGCCGCCGCTGCCCGCCGGTCATGCGGGCCGATCTGATCGCATCGGACCAGAAGCGCATCCTCCGATGCCTAATCCGGTGCAGGAGTGCCGGCTGTCAGATTCCAACGGCAGATCCGCCCATCGGCGAAACCAGCGTAGCGTTCTGATCCTAGGTGCGATGATACTCCGGGCGACAGGTCGGCCAACGCATTGACCCTCCACATGCCCGTTTTGGGTCGAAAGCGGACCTTTAGAACTCGTCCGCAGCCCTCATCAATCTCGTCAGCCGCGCTGGTGCAAGCAGCCGCCAACTCCGCTCGAGCCACTCCGCGACATGGTCCCAATCGACCTGCCGGCCGTCGAGCCGCAGCGCGATCCAGCCTGACGCGCCGTAATAGGCGGGGCGATAGTATAGGTCGGGCTTGGCCTCGATCAGCGCCGCCATTTCGTCGGGGCCGCTGGTCTTGACCAACAGGGCGATCGGCGCCTCGCCATGATGGCGGATTGAGACATAGGCGAAGAATTTGCCCGAGGTTTCACTGCCCACCCTCCATCCTGGCGAACCGTGCGAGGTCTTGGCATGGGTCTCGGGCAGCTTCAGCGTCAGTTCCCCAACCTTGGCCACGATCCAGTCGGGATCAGTTTCGCGGGACGCGAACTCGGCGAGGACTCGCGGATAGAGCTGATGCTCGGCGATCAGGACGCGTTCGGCTAGCGTCTCCGCCGTGTCGCCCGGTATCAGCGCCACTTCGACCTGTCCGAGCGCCGGGCCATCGTCCAGAGCCGTCGTGACGAGATGGACGGTTGCGCCGGTGACGTCCTCGCCCGCCGCCAGCACCGCGTCATGCGCCTTCAGGCCCTTGTGCTTGGGCAGGAGCGAAGGGTGGATGTTGACGATCTGCCCCTGCCAGTTGGCAACGAATGTGTCGGGGAGGATGCGCATGAAGCCCGCGAGCGCGATCACATCGATATCGGTCTCGCGGAGTGTCTTTTCCAATACATGCCAATAGGATGCGCCGAGCTTCTTCGCGTCCAGTCTGGACACCGAAACCCCCTCCGCTTGGGCGAGTGCGAGGCCCGACGCGTCGTCTTTGTCGCCGGTCACCAGCGCGACCTCATAGGGGCAATCGTCGGCGCGAGCGGCGTAGATCAGCGCGGCCATATTCGACCCGCGCCCGGAAATCAGGATGGCGATGCGTTTGCGCTCAGCCACGGTGCACGGCCGACCAAGCCTCGCTCGCGCTCCACGTCCCTGCGTTGCCTTGCACCGTGCAGCCTTTCTCGCCGGCCTCGATGCGGCCGATTCGGTGCAGTGTCTCGCCCATCGCCGTCAGGGCGGCGGTTACGGCTTCCACTTCGTCCTCGTGCACGATGGCGACCATGCCGATTCCGCAATTGAAGGTCCGCGACAGTTCCGCGGGCTCGATCGCGCCGCCATCCTGGAGGAAGGCGAATAGCTTGGGCAGCGGCCAGAGGTCGGCGTCGACCACTGCATGGGCGCCTCCAGGCAGGACGCGGGGAATATTTTCGAGCAGGCCGCCGCCGGTGATGTGCGCCAGGGCAGCGATCCGGCCCGCGCGGACCAGCGGCAGCAGGCACTTCACATAGATGCGGGTCGGCTCGAGCAGCAGACCGCCGAGCAAGCGCGCTTGATCGAACGGGGCGGCCTGGTCGAGCTTCCAGCCATTGACCTCGATGAGGCGGCGGACGAGCGAAAATCCGTTCGAATGCACGCCCGAACTGGCGAGGCCCAAAATGACGTCACCCGGCTCAACCCGATTGCCGGTCAGAACCTTGGCCCGATCGACCGCCCCGACGCAAAATCCGGCGAGGTCGTAATCGCCCGCTGAGTACATACCCGGCATTTCCGCCGTCTCGCCGCCGATCAGTGCGCAGCCCGCTTGTCGGCACCCGTCGGCGATCGACGCGACGACCGCCGCCGCAACGTCGTTGTCGAGCTTGCCCGTTGCGTAATAGTCGAGAAAAAACAGCGGCTCGGCGCCCTGGACGACCAAATCGTTGACGCACATCGCGACCAGGTCGATGCCGACCCCGTCGTGCTTACCGGCCTCGATCGCCAGCCTGAGCTTGGTCCCGACACCATCGTTGGCCGCGACCAGCAGGGGATCATCATAGCCCGCCGCCTTCAGGTCGAAAAAGCCGCCGAATCCGCCCAGCTCGGCGTTGGCGCCGGGCCGCGCGGTCGATCTGGCGAGTGGGCCGATCGCCTTGACCAGCGCGTTGCCGGCGGCGATCGAGACGCCGGCATCGGCGTAGGTGAGCGGCTTTTGCGGCGTCTTGTTGCTCATGGCCGGACCGCCTAACCATAACGCGCTTGGAATTCCACGCCATTGTCGCCAAAAGCGCGCTGATGCTGTTTCGCCGGCCCTCCGCCCTGATCGCCGCTGCCTTGCTGATGCTCTTCGGGGCAGGCGGGGCACTGCTCGCGCAAATGGAAAGCGCCGATCGCGGTATTCTGCCGATCGATAGCAGCGGCACATTGGAAATCACCGGGATCAAGGTCGATGTTGGTGGTAAGGACGCCGACAGCGCGCGCTACGCCGGCTGGCGCATCGCCCAGCGCGAAGGGTTCAAGGCGCTGTGGGCCAAAACCAACAAGCGGCCGATTTCCGAGGCACCCAACCTGTCGGACTCGACCCTCGACGGCCTGGTCAGCTCGATCGTCGTCGGTCGCGAGCAGATTGGCCCCAATCGCTACATCGCCGAGCTTGGCGTGTTGTTCGACCGGACCCGGGCCGGTGAGCTGCTTGGCATTCCGGGCCAGATCAGCCGATCGGCGCCAATGCTGCTGATCCCAGTGCTGGTGTCTGGCGGGACGGCGACGACGGTCGAGCTCAAGAACCCGTGGCAGCGCGCCTGGGCTCAGTTCCGCACCGCGCAAAGCCCGGTCGACTATGTCCGGGTCAGCGGCTTGGGCGTCGATCCGCTGCTGATCAACGCCGCGCAATCGCGGCGTCCGGCGCGCGGCTGGTGGCGCAATGTCCTCGACCTTTACGGCGCGGCCAACATCCTGGTCGCCGAAGTGCGGCTCGACAGGCTTTATCCTGGCGGTCCGGCCAAGGCGACGTTCGTCGCCCGATTCGGCCCCGACGGAACCCCGCTTGGCAGCTTCGATCTGACCGCGAAAGACAGCAACGACCTGCCGCGAATGATGGCCGAGGGTGTGCAGCGGATGGATGACTTGTTCGTCCAGGCGCTGGCTGCGGGCATCGTTCGCAGCGATCCCGACCTGATCATCCAGCCGCCACCGCCGGTGGTCGAGGAGGAAAAACCGGTCGAAGTTCGCCAAGGCCCGATCTCGGTCCTGATCACCGCGCCCAACGGCGCATGGTTCGACTACGGCCTGGCGGTGATCCGATCGATCCGGGGGGTCCGCATATCGGGCGAAACCAGCTTCGCCGTCGGCGGGGCGAACCGGGTGACGGTAGCTTACCTGGGCACGCCTCAATCGTTCCGCGACCAGCTTGTCGCTCGGGGATTGGCGGCGAGTGTCGACGGCGGCACGGTGCGACTCAATAGCGCGCCAGCCGGTCCTGCAGCGCCCCAGCAGCAATCACCATCGCCGTGAAATCCGCGGCGGACCAGATCGCGCTACCGCTCGACTGGCCCCAGGCGGAGGACGACAGCCGTTTCATTCTTGGTGACGCCAACCGTGCCGCCTTTGACCACTTCCGAAACTGGACTCTGTGGCCGGTCAAGGCCAGCCTGCTGACTGGTCCGCGTCGTTCGGGCCGGTCGCTGCTCGCCCGCGCTTTTGCCACGAGAGTTGACGGCCATCTGATCGACCGCGCCGAACACCATGGCGAAGAAGAATTGTTTCACGCCTGGAACGCGGCGCAGGACAGCGGGCGGCCGTTGGTGATGGTCGTCGACGAAGTGCCGCCGGCGTGGGAGGTCGCCCTGCCGGACCTGCGCACTCGGCTTGCGATCACGCCGATCGCGCGAATTGAGCAGCCCGATGACGAGCTGTTTCGCGCGATCGTCCGATTGCTGTTCGCCGAGCGCGGACTGCATATCCCGGAAGACGCGCTGACATTGGTTTCACAGCGGGCCGAGCGCAGCTATTGGACCGCCGAGCGCGTGGTCGAGGCGATCGACCGCTTCGCCATAGCCGAGCGCGCGCGACTGACCATGCCGACCGTTCGCCGGGCGCTGGCCGAGGCCGGAATAATCGATGCACGGGGCGCGGCATGAGCGGGCGGCAACGCACCGCCGCGGCCGACGACGGTCGGCGGCTGTTCAACCGCGAGCTCAGCTGGCTCGCGTTCAATCGCCGGGTGATCGAGGAAGCGACCAACGTCGCGCATCCGCTGCTGGAGCGACTGCGCTTCCTGTCGATATCGGGTTCCAACCTCGACGAGTTCTTCATGGTTCGGGTTGCCGGCCTCAAGGGCCAGCAGTTGCGCGGGATCGAAAATCTCTCGGTCGACGGCCTGACTGCGACCCAACAGCTCGAGGCGATTACCGAGGAGGCCGACGCGCTGGTAGTCGCACAGCAGGCCGAATGGATCATACTGCGCGAACTGCTCAACGAGCAAAGGCTGCAGGTCGTCACCGCCGAAGAGCTCGACGCTGCGGAGCGGGTCTGGATAGAAGCCCAGTTCCGCGAGCAGATTCTCCCCGTGCTGACTCCGCAGGCGATTGACCCGGCGCATCCGTTTCCATTCATACCCAACGGCGGATTCAGCCTGGTGTTCGACCTTCGCCGCGGCAGGAAAGCGGAGCCGGTCATCGAACTGCTGATGATCCCCAACACCTTGCCGCGCTTCATTCGCCTGCCCGGCCCGGCGTTGCGGTTCGTTGCTATCGAGACCGTCATCCGCGCTCATTTCGAGTGGATTTTTCCGGGCTTCGTTCAGGCCGGCGCCGGCGCGTTTCGGGTGCTCCGCGACAGCGATATCGAGGTCGAGGAAGAGGCTGAGGACCTCGTTCGCTACTTCCGCAGCGCGATCAAGCGCCGCCGCCGAGGGCGGGTCATCCGCCTCGAATTCGCCGCCGACACGCCGGCCAATCTCGAAGACATGGTCCGCACCGGGCTTGGCGCCGACCGCGCGCTGGTCGCCGAAAGCGCCGGTTTCATCGGCATCGCCCACCTTGCAGAGCTGGTCGAGGTTGACCGGCCCGACTTAAAATTTCCGCCTTACTCGCCACGATTTCCAGAACGGGTTCTGGAGCATGACGGCGACTGCTTCGCCGCCATCCGGGACAAGGATCTGGTCATTCACCATCCCTATGAAAGTTTCGAGGTGGTGGTCGCCTTCCTGCGTCAGGCAGCCGAGGATCCCGATGTCGTCGCGATCAAGCAGACACTTTACCGCGCGGGGAAGCAGTCGGCGATCATCGACGCGCTGGTCGCCGCGGCCGAGGCGGGTAAGTCGGTTACCGCGGTGGTCGAGCTGAAGGCCCGCTTCGACGAGGAGCAGAATCTTCTCTGGGCGAGCCGGCTCGAGCGCGCCGGGGTACAAGTCATCTACGGTTTCGTCGAATGGAAGACCCATGCAAAAGTGTCGATGGTCTTTCGCCGTGAAGGCGGGGTGATGCGCACCTACTGCCACTTCGGCACCGGCAATTATCATCCGACGACGGCGCGCATCTACACCGATCTCAGCTACTTTACGGCCTCGCGCCGCGCTGCGCGCGATGCCGCTAAGCTGTTCAACCTGATTACCGGCTATGTTCAGCCCAAGGGGCTCGAATTGCTGACCGTCAGCCCGCGAGACTTGCGCGACAAAATTCTCGCGCTGATCGACGGAGAGATCGCCAATGCCAAGGCCGGCCTGCCATCCGCCATTTGGGCCAAGATGAACAGCCTAGTCGACCTCGTCGTCATCGACAAACTCTATGAAGCGAGCGAGGCGGGTGTCTCGATCGACCTGGTGGTGAGGGGCGTCTGTTGCCTCAGGCCCGGCGTTGCCGGCCTGTCAGCGAACATCCGGGTCAAGTCGATCGTCGGACGATTCCTCGAACATAGCCGGATTTTCGTTTTCGCCAACGGCGGCCGGCTGCCTCATCGCAAGGCGCGGGTTTATATATCGTCCGCCGACTGGATGCCGCGCAACTTCGACCGGCGGGTCGAATATATGTTGCCGCTCGAAAATCCGACGGTTCATGCCCAGGTGCTCGATCAAGTCATGATCGCCAACCTGATCGACAATGAGCAAAGCTGGATGTTGCGGCCCGACGGCAGCTACGTCCGCGTCCGGCCCGGCAAACGGCAATTCAACCTGCACCATTATTTCATGACCAACCCGTCGCTTTCCGGTCGTGGCCAGTCGCTGGCGGGCAAGGCGGTGCCCAAGCTTCATTTGACGCAGCGCGGCTAAAATGGCGGCGTCCCGCTTCGGTCCGGTCGGGATCATCGACATTGGGTCGAACTCGGTGCGCTTCGTCGCTTATGGCGGCGCGGCCCGGGTGCCCTCGGTGCTGTTCAACGAAAAGGTGATGGCGGCGCTGGGCCGCGGAGTCGCGCGCGACGGCCGTCTCGACGAGGAAGCGGTCGCCAAGACGCTTCAGGCGCTTGCCCGCTTTCGTCAGCTGGGACGCGAGATCGGCCTCAAGACGCTTCACACCGTCGCCACCGCCGCGGTTCGCGACGCTGCAAACGGGCGGGAGTTTTTGAAAAAGGTTGCCGCGCTCGGGCTGAGGCCGCGCCTCCTTTCGGGTGAGGAGGAGGCTGAGCTATCGGGCCTCGGTGTTGTCTCGGCCATCCCGCGCGCCAACGGCATTGTCGCCGACCTGGGGGGCGGCAGCCTGGAGCTGATCGGGGTCGCGCGCGGCGCGGCGGGCGAGGGGATTTCGCTCCCCCTTGGGGTCCTGCGGGTGGGCCTTCACCCGGACCCTGCCGCAATCGCCAAGGCGATTCGTGACGGTCTTAAGGGCAGCCGTCTCAAGGATGCGGCGCGCAGCCACGGCCTGTACCTAGTCGGCGGTTCGTTCCGAGCGCTGGCGCTGCTCGATATGAAGACGCTCGGCCATCCGCTGCCGATCGTCCACCACCACCGCATCGCCGACGATCGGTTGCCCGACCTCCGGGCGATCCTGGAGTCGCTCGGTCAGGATGAGCTGAAGTCGTTGACCGGCATCTCGACGTCGCGCCTGCCGACACTGCCGGCGGCGGTGACGATTCTCGAGGCTATGGTCGAGGAGCTCGGCCCCCGCCGCACGATCGTCTCCGCCTTCGGCCTTCGCGAAGGGTTGCTGTACCGCGACCTCGGCGAAGCGACCCGTTCCCAAGATCCCCTCCTCGCCGCGGCGCTGGAAGTCGGCGAACGGCTGGGCCGCTTCGGCGATCACGGCGCGGCGCTCGATCAGTGGATGGACCCGCTGTTCCCCGACGAGGGCGCCGACATGCAGCGGCTGCGGCTCGCCTCGTGCCTGCTGGGCGACATCGCCTGGAACGCTCATCCCGATTATCGCGCCGAACGTGCGGTCGACATGGCGATCCACGGCAATTGGGTCGGCATCGACACGCATGGGCGAGCGGTGCTGGGCCGCGCCTTGTGCACGGCATTCGGTGGCGACGGCGGCTTCGGTTCCAAGCTCAGCGCCCTGCTCAGGCCCGGCGAGGAGGAGCGGGTCAGCACCTGGGGCAAGGCGCTTCGGCTGGCGCAACGGCTTAGCGGCGGGACTGAGAGCCTGTTGCGCAAGACCAGCATCGCGCTCGAGCCCAGGAAGGTCGTGCTGACCATTCCCGCCAGGCATCGCGACATCTATGCCGATGCGGTCGAACGCCGGCTCCAGCAACTCGCCAAGGCTCTGGGCCGGGGCGGCGAAGTGCGGTTCGGTTAGCCGCAGGCGGCGCGCTCGACGCGGTTGGAGCCGTCGAGATAAACGGTCAGCCGCTGCTCGCTGAACTCCAGAGTGATCAACATGTCCTTGGCGACCCAGCGGATCATCCGCGCGCCCGAGGCGGCGAGCATCCGTGCGCCCAGTTCCTGTCCCGCGGGTTGCCCGACGAATGATTGAAGCGAATCGCCCTTGCAGATGTTGCCCGACACTGCCCCCGTCATCGGTGGTTCGGCGGTGGCGCAGGCGGTCAACGGCAAGACGGCAAGGGCAAGAAACATACGCATCGGTGATTCCTTCTATGTCATCAGGCGCCAAGAGCGCTGACAGGTTCCTCAATCAGTTCTCGATGCGGCTCAGCTTCAGCTTGCCATTCTCCGTGGCGAAGCCGATCCGACCTTCGACAAGGTCGAGCGCATCGCGGCCAAACTCGTCGAACCGCCAGCCCGACAGGATGTGGAGCTGGTCGCGAACGCCGGCCGCCAATAGTTCGAGTTCGTTCGAGCGGGCGATCAGCTTGGCCGCCACGCCGGCTTCCTTGGAACGGATCTTGAGCAGCAGCTTCAACAGGTCGCTGACCAGCGCGGCGTCCTTGGTCAGCCCGGGGCCACGCGGTTCGCGGTCCGGCAGCTCGTCGGCGCCGAGCGGCGCCGCCTTGGCAAGCGCCGCCATCATCCGCGCGCCGATGTCGTTGTTGCGCCATCCCGACGACAGCCCGCGAACCTTGCCCAGATCCTCCTGGGTTTTGGGTGGGTGGCCGGCGAGGTCGTTGAGCGTGTCATCCTTGACGATGCGACCGCGCGGAAGATTCTTCGACCGCGCCTCACTCTCGCGCCAACCGGCGAGCGCTTTCAGCCGACCGAGCACCTGCGGGTTGCGGCTCGGCAGTTTCAGGCGCTTCCACGCATCTGCCGGCTCGAACGCGAAGCTCGAGGGATCGGCGAGCCGCTCCATCTCTTCGTCGAGCCACGCACCGCGCCCGGTTTTCATCAGCTTGTTGACCAGCATGGGGAATATCGTCGCCAGATGGGTGACGTCGGCGATGGCATAGTCGATCTGGCGCTTGTCGAGCGGGCGCCGCGACCAGTCGGTAAAGCGCGCACCCTTGTCGAGGTTATGCCCGAGAATGCTCTCGACCAAGTTCGAATAGCCGATCTGCTCGCCGTAGCCCAAGGCCATCGCCGCGATTTGGGTGTCGAACAGCGGGTTGGGAATTTTGCCTGTCAGATTGTGGATGATCTCGAGGTCTTGTCCGCCGGCGTGAAACACCTTGAGCACGTCATGATTGCGCACCAGCAGATCGAACAACGGGGCAAGGTCGAGGCCTTCGGCCATCGGATCGATCGCCGCGGCTTCATCGGGGGTCGCGATCTGCAGCAGGCACAGAATCGGCCAATAGGTATTCTCGCGCATGAACTCGGTATCGACCGCGACGAAGTCGTGGGCGGACATGCGGGACATCAGGGCGGCGAGATCGTCGGACTTGGTGATCAGCGGATGAATCTTCATGTGACGCGCGCCATAGCGAGGTCCGCGCTCCTTGACAAAGAGCTTCCCGAAAGGCGAAGCGGCGGCACGTAATTTCGCACCTGCGAACTGCCTTTTCCTCAGCGAGCTTATTATCCATGCACGCCTACCGCACGCACACTTGCGCCGACTTGTCCGCCGCCGATGTCGGATCGACTGTCCGCCTGTCGGGCTGGATTCACCGCAAGCGCGACCATGGCGGGGTGCTGTTCGTCGATCTGCGCGATCATTACGGCCTGACCCAGATCGTTGCGCGCACCGGCAGCGAGGCGCTGCGGATTCTCGATTCGCTGCGCGCGGAATCCGTGGTGACGATCACCGGCGAGGTCGTCGGTCGCGAGGGCGGGGCAGTCAATGCCAAGCTCGCCACCGGCGACATCGAGGTCGTCGCCGCGTCGGTCGAGGTCCAATCCTCGGCGGCCGAACTGCCCATGCCGGTCGCCGGTGAGGCCGATTATCCCGAGGACATCCGCCTCAAGTACCGTTACCTCGACCTCCGCCGCGAACGTTTGCACGCCAACATCATGCTCCGTTCGAAGGTCATAGCCTCGATCCGGGGGCGCATGATCGACCAGGGCTTCACCGAGTTCCAGACTCCGATCCTGACCGCCTCGAGCCCCGAGGGCGCGCGCGACTATCTCGTCCCCAGCCGGGTTCACCCGGGCAAATTCTACGCGCTCCCGCAGGCGCCGCAGATGTTCAAACAATTGCTGATGGTCGCCGGCTTCGACCGCTATTTCCAAATTGCACCCTGCTTCCGCGACGAGGACGCCCGGGCCGACCGCAGCCCAGGCGAATTCTACCAACTCGATTTCGAGATGAGCTTCGTTACCCAGGACGATGTGTTCGCGGCGATCGAGCCGGTGCTCGCCGGTCTGTTCGAGGAATTCGCTAACGGCAAATCGGTCACGCCCGCGGGTGAGTTCGTGCGCATTCCCTACAAGCAATCGCTACTCAAATACGGCACCGACAAGCCCGACCTGCGCAATCCCCTGCTGGTCCATGACGTCGGCGATCATTTCAAGGGATCGGGATTCGGCTTGTTCGCAGGGCTGGTCGACAAGGGCATGGTGGTCCGCGCAGTCCCGGCACCGAACACCGCGGACAAGAGCCGCAAATTCTTTGACGAGATGAACGACTGGGCGAGGAGCGAGGGCTTTGCCGGCCTCGGCTATGCCACCCGCAAGGGTGGCGAATGGGGCGGTCCGATAGCCAAGAACCACGGTATCGAAGGCATGAACAAGCTCGCCGACGCGATGGGTCTCGGCCCCGACGGCGGCATTTTCTTTGCAGCCGGGCCGGAATGCGACGCTGCCAAGCTCGCCGGCGCGGCCCGCACCCGCGTCGCCGAGAGCCTCGACCTGATCGAGAAAAATGCGTTCCGTTTCTGCTGGATCGTCGATTTCCCGATGTTCGAATATGATGACGCCCAGAAGAAGATCGACTTCAGCCACAACCCCTTCTCGATGCCGCAGGGGGGCATGGAAGCGCTCGAAACCAAAGCCCCGCTCGACATATTGGCGTGGCAGTACGACATCGTCTGCAACGGCGTTGAGCTGAGCTCGGGCGCGATCCGTAACCATCGTCCCGACATCATGTACAAGGCGTTCGAGATCGCCGGCTATACGCGCGAGGAAGTCGATTCCAACTTCCCTGGCATGATCGGCGCATTCAAATTCGGCGCGCCGCCGCACGGTGGCTCGGCGCCGGGCATCGACCGCATCGTCATGCTGCTGGCCGACGAGCCCAACATCCGCGAAGTCATCGTCTTCCCGATGAACCAGAAGGCAGAGGATTTGATGATGAACGCTCCCGCCGGGGTCTTGCCCCAGCAATTGCAGGAACTGTCGATCCGCATCATCGCCGACGGGGCGCCCAAGGCCTGATCAACGGCTCGCGGCACCCGTGCCACAACAGGACGAGCCGTCGCGGCAAGCCAATTGCGGGGTTCACCCGATTCGGATACGCCTCGCGGGTGCCGATCGATTTAACGAAATTTGAACGGGGAGGCTCGTTCGACGGAGATGCGGATGCGGCGCTGGGGGCGTTGCAAGACCGCTTGGCGCGCTTTCAGGTCGCGCAGATCGTCCATCGCCGCCGCGCCATCGTCCTGCTCGAAGGCTGGATCGGGGCGGGCAAGAAGGCCGCTCTGCGCCGCCTGGTCGGCGCGTGGGACCCGTCCCATGTCCAAGTCATCAGCGTCGATGGTGCCGAGGGAGCGGACGACGAGCGCCACTGGCTCGCTCCATTTTGGAGCAGCCTGCCGTCGGCGGGCGAGACCAGCGTCTTTTATCGCAGCTGGTACCGCCGGATCGTGGAGGAACGGGTCGCTGGCCGCATGGACGATAAGCGCTGGGCGCGCGCCTGCGACGAGATCAACGAATTCGAAGCCCAGCAGCGCGACCATGGCACGCTGGTCGTGAAACTATTCTTCCATGTCGCCGCTGACCGGCAGCTGGCTACCTTGCGCGAGAGGCAACAGGATGAATGGCGCCGCCATCTCTTGTCCGAAGAGGATTTCGCCGGCCTCGGCCAGCGCGAGCGGACGATCGAGGTTTTGCATGGCATGTTCAATCTGACCGACACCCGCTGGGCGCCGTGGCAGGTGATCGACGGCAATGACGAGGTTTCGGGCACCGTCGCCGCGCTGACCGCGATCGCCGGGGCGTTTGAGAAAGCCATGCCGGCCCAGCCGCCAGTCGAGGGCGAAACCGTCCTCCAATTTCCCAATTTGAGGCGCGGCTAACCTATCAGGGGTAGCTGATCGCGATCACCTCGGAGCTTTTCTCGCCCGCGGGCAGCCGCACGGCCCGCTCGTCGCCGACCCGCGCCCCGACCAGTGCCCGGGCGATCGGCGCGACCCAGCTGATTCGCCCGGCAGTGGCGTCGGCCTCGTCTTCGCCGACCAATGTCAGAATGCGCCGCGCGTCCTCCTCGTCGGCCAGCTCGACCGTCGCGCCAAAGCGGACCGAGTCGCGCTCGACCTGGGCGGCCGAGTCGACTATTTTGGCCTGTTTCATCACCGTGGAGAGATAGGACAGTCGCCGGTCGATCTCGCGCAATCGCTTGCGGCCGTAGATATAGTCGCCGTTTTCCGAGCGGTCGCCATTGCCCGCCGCCCATGAAATGGTGTCGACCAGGCCGGGCCGCTCGATGGAGAATAATTGCTCATATTCGGCGCGGACGCGCGCGAATCCCTCGGGCGTGATGAACCGTGGCGAGCGCCGGCCGTCCGCGTCGGCCATCAGCCGGGGCGCGACGTCTTGCCGAGATAGGCCGAAATATGCACCGGCTGCGGGCCGGGCAGCGACGGGTTGAGTCGGTCATAGACGACGCTATTCTCGAGCACCCGCTGGACGTAGCCGCGCGTCTCGGTGAACGGGATGCGCTCGATCCAGGTAATCATGTCGATGCTCGATGTACGCGGATCGCCATAGGCGTTGATCCACTTGCGGACATTGCCCGAACCGGCGTTGTAGCTGGCGACCGCCAGCGGATAGCTGCCGTCCCAGTTATTGAGCAGCCGCTGGAAATACGCGCTGCCAAGCATGACGTTGTAGCTCGGTTCGGTCGTCAGCCGGGCATAGTCGTAGCCGATGCCCATCTTGTCCGCCTGCTCGCGCGCCGTTCCGGGCATCAGCTGCATCAGACCGCGCGCCCCCGCGCCCGAGATGGCGGCGCGGTCGAAGCTCGACTCCTGCCGGGTGATGCCGTTGACCAGCGACCACAGCCGCCCCGATCCGGCATAGCCGACATGGGTCGGGAAGGCTGACTTGTAGTAAAAGGCCGACCCGTTGTTGCGCGCGGCGCGGGCGGTCCACACCGCCAAATCCTGCCGGTAGACATTGGGCGCAAGCTCGGTCGCGAGGAGCCGGTCGCCGTCATTATCGAGCGCCTCGGCCAGCGCCCGCACAAACAACGTCTGCTCGTCGCGCCGGCCTTGCGACCCAAGCGTGCGGATCGCGCGGACCATCGATTTTCGCTGAAACGCCTGCCGTTGCACGTCGGTCACCTGCGACGACGGCATTCCGGGCGGCGTCGGGACGGTGCGGCCGAGCCGTTCCAGCGCGAGTTGGCCGTAGAACAGTTCCGGCGTGCGCGCTGCCTGCTCGAAATGACTGTTGGCTGCGCCGAGGTTGCGGGCCTGGAGCGCCGCGCGCCCGGCCCAGTACCAGCCTTTAGTCGCCACCTGCAGCGATTTGCCGCCGCGGGCATATTTGTCGAACAGGACCATCGCGTCGCCGTAGCGGCCGAGCCGCTCATAGGCGATCAGTCCGGCGGTCCAGGTCAGCGACGTATAATTATCGCGCAGCGAATAGCTTTGGGCGGAAATGTCCGTCCCCGGCGCGAATGCATCGTCGACCTGGCGGGCGATATCATAGGCGGCCTGATATTGGCGGTCGGCCATCGCGCTTCGCGTCAACACGAGCAGCATCTCGACGAATCGTTCGGGGCTGGCCGGCTGTTCGACGAACGAATGGGGGCGGGCGAACAGCTGCCGAGCCGCACTGTCGCTGCCATAATCGTTGAGGTAACGAGCCCGATCCATCAACAAACCGGCATCGGTGGCAACCTGCGACGCGACCGTATTGTAGAGGGCGTTGCCCTCGGGCGAGCGGGTCTGCATGGCGATCCGCGCGGACAGGGAAGGACGGCGTGCCCCGCTGGACCATGGCATCATCCGCTGCGCGTCGGTCGCCTTCTTGGCGAACAGCAGCGCGTCGACCCTCTTGTCATGATCTTGCGGCGTGAACTGGCTGCCAAAGCGCGAAAACAGCGCCGCCTCGTCATAGGCCGACAGATCGCCAGAGGCCCAGGCACTGCGCGCCGCCGCCAGCGCCTCGGTTTGCCGGCTTGACGCCGCATAGGATTCGGCCAGCCGCGCCCAGCCGTTGCCCGTAGCCGGTTTGGAGGTTCGATAGAATGCGATCACCGTTTGCGGATTTTCACCTGGCCGCATGGCTTTCTCGGCACTTTTTCTCAGGCCGCTCTCGCCCGGCCAGCCAGGATAGGCAGTGACGAAACGGGCATAATCGGCGAACGCATAGCCCTCACTCTGCCTAAGGCGGCGCCAGTCGTTGAGCGCGTAGCCGACGTCGGAATAGGCGGGCTGGACCGATGGCTGCGCAGCGTAGGACGGCGGGGCCGCAGGCGTCCACTGCTGCACCGCCGCGCTCGCCGACGTGGCCAAGAACAATGGAATGAAAATCCCGATCCGCCTCATGCTGGACTTCATGCCGCCTCGGTCCTTATCAATCGCTGAACAACTCGCCGCATCGTGCGGGCGTTAACCCTTTCCATGAGTCCGGGTGAAGGAAAAATCTATGTTTTTCGGGTCGATACCGGCGCTTGTGACTCCTTTTGCGGCAGGACGAGTGGATGAAGCGGCGTTCCGAGTCCTGGTCGACTGGCAGATCGACGAGGGCTCTTCGGCGCTGGTTCCGTGCGGCACGACGGGCGAGGCGGCCACCCTGTCGACCGACGAGCATCGCCGAGTGATCGCCCTTACGGTCGAGGTCACGCGCGGCCGCGTGCCGGTCATCGCGGGCTGCGGATCGAATAATACCGCCCATGCGATCGAGCTGACGAGAAGCGCGAAAGATGCGGGGGCCGACGCGGCGCTCCATGTGCCCCCCTATTACAACCGGCCCAACCAGGGGGGCACTTATGCTCACCTCGCGGCGGTCGCCGATCTCGATATTCCGATCATCCTCTATAATGTGCCGTCGCGGACAATCACCGACATCTCGGTCGAAACGATGGGGCGGCTGTCGCGCCTGCCGGGCGTGATCGGCGTCAAGGACGCGACCGGCAACCTCGCCCGCGTCACCGCCCAGCGGCTCGCCTGCGGCGAGGAGTTCATTCAGCTGAGCGGCAACGACGATATGGCGCTGGGCTTCAACGCGATGGGCGGGGTGGGGTGCATCTCGGTCACCGCCAACGTCGCGCCCAAGCTGTGCGCCGAGTTTCAGGCGGCCATGCGGCAAGGCCGCTGGGACGACGCGCTGGCGCTTCAGGACAAACTCTACCCGCTCCACGCCGCATTGTTCAGCGATGCCTCGCCCGGTCCGGCCAAACATGCGCTGTCGAAGGTTCGCCCCGGCTTCCCGACCGAGCTTCGCCTGCCGATGACCGAACCGTCTACCTCGTCGAGGGCGGCGGTCGACGCGGCATTGGTGCATGCCGGGCTGGCCTAAGCGCTCTATGCTTTGCAGGGCACTGCGCACCGTCTAAGGCACCCGAGTGTCCAAGCCCCCCGTGTCCCCTTTCGACAAAGCCAAGATCGTCGCCGAGAACCGGCGCGCGCGCTATGATTATTTCGTCGAGGAACGGTTCGAGGCAGGGATCGAGCTGATGGGCACCGAGGTCAAGGCGCTGCGCGGCGGCGAGGGGTCGATCGCCGAAAGCTATGCGCTGGTCGACGGCGACGAAGTATTTCTGATCAACTCGTCGATCCCCGAATATAGCCACGGCAACCGCATGAACCATGAACCTCGCCGCCGACGCCGCCTGCTGATGCGCGGGCGGGAAATCGCCAAGCTGCACGGCGCGATCACCCGGCAGGGGCTGACCCTCATTCCGCTGTCGATTTATTTCAACACCCGCGGCCGGGCCAAGATCGAGCTGGCGCTGGCGCGCGGCAAGAAGGTCCATGACAAGCGCGAGACGATCAAAGAACGCGAGTGGAAACGGGAACAGGGCCGCTTGTTGAGGCACAATAATGGTTGAAAACGCCGGTTTCTGGTCGCGCTTCATGGAGCGCCACGCGCCGTCGCGCGAGGAAGTGATGGAGAGCCGCTGGCTGCGTCCGTTCGGCGAGCGGGTCAAGCGCTCCGACCTGTGGCGTTTCACCCGCCGGTCGGTGCCGCGCGGGGTGTTCGCCGGGCTGTTTGTCGGCATTTTCCTGATGGTGCCGGGGCTGCAGATCGTCGGCGCGGCGCTGATGTCGATCCCGATGCGGGCCAATATCCCGATTGCGGCGGCAATGACCTTCCTGTCGAACCCGCTGACAACACCGTTCTTTCTGGTCGCGGCGATCGAAGTCGGCAACCGGCTCGGTTTTCACGCGGATCTGGCGGCGTTCGAGTATCTGCGCACTCATCACGCCAGCATCGGCGCGTGGCTTCGCTGGCTGCTGTCCGACGCTGCGCCGGCGCTGATCTCGGGATTGTTTCTGATCGGGCTTGGCGTGGCGCTAGTGGGCTATATTGTGTCGCTCGTTGGATGGCGCTGGTGGGTCGGCCGCAAATGGCGGCAGCGATATGCGCGCGCGACTTGAGTGGCGCTGAGGCTTTGGGATTGGAAAATGTTGATGAATAGTTGGATGGCTGGACTTTTGGCGGGTTCCGCGCTGCCGGTCCGAATGTGGTGAGCTTTGCTCTACAAACAGCTCGATCTCGCTGAAACGCAGTCGCTCGACGGCGACATGCGCTGGCTGTTGCCGGCGTTGGTCGCCGCGGCGGCCGCCAGCGGGGCGCTGCTGTTCTACCTGCTGGCTCAGCCGATCTATGCCGGGCTGTTTTTCGCCAGTTTTGTAGCAATGCTGGTCGCGGTGTTCGTCATCGACCGCCGCGGCGGGACGCCGGTCGAGATGGCGCCGATCGTTCTGCCCGATTTGCAGCTGATCGGATCGTCACTTGCCCTTGCCAGCGATCCGGTCGCGCTGACCGACCCTGACGGATCGCTGAAGTCGATCAACCCAGCATATAGGACGCGCTTCGGCGCCAGCGTCACTCCGCTCGAGATATTCGCCGAACCAGGCGCCCGGGCCGCCGTCGCCGAGTTGCGCAGCACCGCCTGGCGCGACGGGGAAGCGGAGGCGCAGGGGCTTGTGATCGACAATAGCCCGATGTCGATACGGGTCGAACGCGTTGGGGCCGGCAACGACCTCCTGCTGTGGCGGTTGGGCAATGCCGACGCGCCCGACCCGTTGCTGGTCGCCGCCAAGCGGATTGCTGGTGCCACCGGCGAACGGTTCGCGTCGGCCGGGGTGCTTGCCGCGTTGATCGATTCGGATGGGCGGCTGCTGGCCGCCAACAAGCTATTTGCCGACCGCGCGCTCGCCGGCGACCACGGCCATGACCGGTCGCCGCTGTTCACCGACCTGGTCGACACGACCGCCGACGGCCACCTTCGCCTGATTGCCGAGGGCGAGGGAGCGCGTGATCTTCGCGGGGTTCATGTCCCGCTCGATGCCGGCCGCGAAGACGGTGCAGGCACGCTCCTGATGTTCGACTTCCACGAAGGCGCCGGACTGGCCAGTTCGACCAACGTCCAGGTGCTGTTGGAAATGCTGCCGATCGGGCTGGCCTTGGTTGATCGCGACGGTCGTTTCCTGACCATGAACAAGGCATTCCACGTCGCCGGCGGCCTCGGCGGAGCGGAAATGCCGGCCTATCCCGGCGACCTGGTCGTCAAGGAGGACAAGGGGCCGGTCGCCGATGCTATCCGGCGCAATGCGCGTGGCCCGTCGATGTCGGGCGACATTCCGGTCCGCCTCCGCCACCAGCCGGCGGAGCCGGTCGCGCTGACCGTTGCCGGGCTGCGCGGGCTGGGTGACGCCGCGGTACTGCTGCTGCTCAAGGACAATAGCGAGGAGGCCAAGCTCAAGCGCCAGGTCGCGCAGGCGACCAAGATGCAGGCGGTTGGCCAACTTGCCGGCGGCGTGGCTCATGACTTCAACAATATCCTGACGGCGATCCTCGGCCATTGCGACCTGATGCTGATGCGGCACACCCCCGGCGACAGCGATTATGACGATATCCAACAGGTTAAGTCGAACTCGAACCGCGCTGCGGGCTTGACCCGCCAGCTACTCGCCTTCTCCCGCCAGCAGACGCTGCGGCCCCAACTGCTCCAATTGCCCGATGTTGTGAGCGAAGTGTCGCATTTGTTGAAGCGCCTGCTCGGTGAGACCGTCAATCTCTCGGTCAAGCACGGCCGTGACCTCGGCGCGATCCGCGCCGACCCGGGCCAGCTTGAGCAGGTGATCGTCAACCTGGCCGTCAATGCGCGCGACGCCATGCTCGGCAACGGCGGCGGGACGCTGACGATTCAGACCTATTCGATCCGCGCCGACCAGGTCGCCGACCTCGGCAGCGACATTCTGCCGGTCGCCGACTATACGGCGCTATCGATCGCCGACAGCGGCAGCGGTATTCCGCCTTCGATTCTGGGCAAGGTGTTCGAGCCGTTTTTCACCACCAAGGAAGTCGGCAAGGGCACCGGGCTGGGCCTGTCGACCGTCTATGGCATCGTCAAACAATCGGGCGGTTTCATCTTTGCTGACTCCAAGGTCGGGGAGGGGACCCGCTTCACCATCTACCTGCCGGTCCACGCCATCGAAAAGGAACGGGCGGTGCGCCGCCCCGCTCGAGCCGAGGCCGAGAGTGAATTGTGGGGGACCGGGACCATCCTGCTGGTCGAGGACGAGCCGATGGTCCGCACCGTCGCCGAGCGCGCGCTGACGCGCCACGGCTATCATGTGCTGACCGCCGCCAACGGCGAGGAGGCGCTGGAGATCGTCGAGCGGGGTGATGACATTGCATTGCTCATTTCCGACGTGGTGATGCCGTTGATGGATGGGCCGACCATGGTTCGCGAAGCGCGCAAGTCGCGGCCCGAGCTGCCGATATTGTTCATGTCGGGCTACGCCGAGGAGCAATTGCGAAAATCGATCGACATCGCCAACGTCGCGTTCCTGCCCAAGCCCTTCTCGGTAAAGGAACTGGCCGAGGCGGTCCGCGCGGCCCTGGCCGACAAATAACTCTTTTCTTAGCCGAAACGGCTGCTATCTGCAGAACGCATGTCGGGGTCGCGTAACATCTTGATCGTCGAAGACGAACCGCTCATCGCGATGATGCTGGAAGATTTCATTCTCTCGCTGGGGCACGGAGTCAGCGGTACCTGCGACAGCGTCGCGTCCGCGCTCGACGAGGTCGCGAAGGGCGGATTCGATCTTGCCATCCTCGATGTCAATTTGAAGGGGAAGAGCGTCTGGCCGGTGGCTACCGCCCTGCGCAGTCAGGGAATACCGTTCGTCCTCGCCAGCGGCGGTCATGTCGACCCGCCGCCGCCCGAATTCGCCGACGTGCCGATGATCGAAAAACCCTATACGATCGACCGGGTGACGCCGATCATCGCGGCTGCGCTGGCCAGGCCCAACGCAGCGGCATAACATTCTTCAATCGCCAACTGTTCTCTTCTTGTTCCCAAGGAACAAATAGGATACGCCTAGCTCATCCAAGGGGGCGGGACGCCTTCCCATTGACGAGAGGATGAAGGGCATGGCAGCGCAGCTAAAGGTCGTCGGCACAGGTGGAGACAGCGTGAGTACTGATCGGGAAAAGGCATTGGAAGCGGCGCTAGCGCAGATCGACCGCGCGTTCGGCAAGGGCTCGGCGATGAAGCTTGGCAGTCGCGAAAAGATCGAGATCGAGACCATCTCTACCGGTTCGCTCGGGCTCGACATCGCGCTTGGCGTCGGGGGCCTCCCTCGTGGCCGGGTGATCGAGGTCTATGGACCCGAAAGCTCGGGCAAGACCACCCTCGCGCTCCACGTTATCGCCGAGGCACAGAAGGTCGGCGGGACCGCCGCCTTCGTCGACGCCGAACATGCGCTAGACCCGGGCTATGCCAAGAAATTGGGCGTCGACATCGACAATCTGATCGTGTCTCAGCCCGATACCGGCGAGCAGGCGCTCGAGATCGTCGACACGCTGGTGCGTTCCAACGCGATCGACGTGCTGGTAATCGACTCGGTCGCCGCGCTGGTTCCGCGCGCCGAAATCGAGGGCGAGATGGGCGACAGCCATGTCGGCCTTCAGGCGCGGCTGATGAGCCAGTCGCTGCGCAAGCTGACCGGCTCGATCAGCCGGTCCAAGTGCATCGTCATCTTCATCAACCAGCTGCGCATGAAAATCGGCGTGATGTACGGCAATCCCGAAACCACCACCGGCGGCAATGCACTCAAATTCTATGCCAGTGTGCGGCTCGACATCCGCCGTACCGGTCAGATCAAGGACCGCGATGACATTGTCGGCAACTCGACGCGGGTCAAGGTCGTCAAGAACAAGGTCGCGCCGCCGTTCAAGCAGGTCGAATTCGACATCATGTATGGCGAGGGCGTCAGCAAGATGGGCGAAATTCTCGACCTCGGCGTCAAGGCCGGGCTGATCGACAAGTCGGGCGCCTGGTTCAGCTATGATTCGATCCGCATCGGTCAGGGCCGAGAGAACGCCAAGACCTATCTCAAGGAAAACCCTGAGATGGCGCAGCGGATCGAAAACGCCATTCGCGGCAAGACCGAGGAAGTCGGCGAAGCGCTGATGGTCGGCCCCGACGAGGTCGACGCGGAATAGGCCGCGGTTCGATCTTTCGACAAATATTGAGGGCGCTCCGAACGGGGCGCCCTTTTTCTAGCCTTGGTCCAACGGCGCATCTTTCGCGCCGAACAGCCGTCCGCGCTCGGTCACCAGCACGCACAGCAACGCCGTCACCCCGCACCCCGCGAGCCCGGCGACAAATGGAATTTGAGACCCGTCGAAGCTCTGGCCGATCGCCAGGCCGATAACGGCGCCGCCAATCGTCCCGATCACGCCCTGAACCGACGATGCGGTTCCGGCAATGGGACCCATATGGGCCATCGCCAACGTTCCCAAATTGGCCGATGTGAAGGCGAAGGCGGCCATCACCAGCCCCTGCATCAGGGAAAAGACAATCAAATCTTCGCCGACGGTGGATGCGATCAATGCGTGACCGGCCGTGAGCACGGCGAACGCGATCAGCCCGCTATGCCCGACCCGCCTCAGTCCAAACCGCCCGACCACCCGCGAATTGGCGTAACTTGCGACCGCCATCGGCGCTGCGACGCCGGCAAAGACAAGCGCGATCATATCGGGTGCGTGAAACACGTCGAACACAATCTGCTGGATCGACGCGATATAGGCGGTCAGCCCGCCGAACACGGCGGTCAACCCGATCGTATAGCCGAGCGATTGGCGCTCGTTCAGCGTCGCGCCGATTGCCGACCCAATCTCCCGCCAATTGAGCGAACGCCGATATTCCGAGTGTAGCGTCTCGGGTAGTCGTCGCCACGACCAGATCAGCATCGCAATCCCGTACGCGGTAAGGACGCCGAAGATTGCGCGCCACGGCGCAATCAGCAGGATCGCCTGGCCGAGGCTCGGCGCCAGCACCGGCACCAGCATAAAGGTCATGAACACTAGGCTCATCACTCGCGCCATCGCCTCGCCTTCGAACAAGTCGCGCACCATCGCCACGACCAGCACCCGCGTGACCGCCGCCGAGGCGCCCATCAAAACTCGCCCGGCGATTAGCAGTGGGAAGGTTGTAGCTAGCGAGCACAGCAGAGCGAATACCGCGTAAAGGCTGATGCCGGCGGCCAGCACCGGCTTTCGTCCGAACCGATCGGCGAGCGGGCCCCATATCAGCTGGGTTGCCCCGAACCCGAAGAAATAGGCGACGACTACCAATTGCCGTTGATTTTCCGCGACCACGCCCAAATCCGCGCCGATTGCCGGCAATGCCGGGATCATCGCGTCAATGGCGAAGGCATTGAGCGCCATTAGCCCAGCCAGGAGGGCGACACTTTCTCGTTCGCTCAGGCGGCGCTTGCCGGATGCGGGGTGGTGTTCGATCATCCGCGCCTGCTGGCGGAATGAGTTTCATCATGCAACACATGACGGCACGAAAGCCGACAAAAGGGAGCTGCCATGCGACTTGCCCGCCGTCATTTCCTCGCCGCCAGCGCCACCCTCGCCGCCACGCCCCTTACCGGACTCGCCCGCGCGGCGACACAGGGTGCGTCGGACCTGAAGCCAGTTGCCTTGCCGCCGCCAATCGGCCGCGGCGAGCGGCTCGACCGCCTCGCCCGCGCGCGCAGTCTAATGAAACGTCACGGCCTCGGTGCGATCCTCGTCGAAGCCGGGCCTAGCCTCGATTATTTCACGGGGATCCAGTGGCGGCGCAGCGAGCGGCTGACCGGCGTAGTCATCCCCGTTGACGGCGATCCGATCGTCGTCACGCCTTTTTTCGAACAGCCGTCGATCAAGGAAATGCTCGGCGTGCCCGCCGAAATCCGCGTCTGGCAGGAGGATGACGAGCCGCTGAAGCTGGTCGCGGACTTTTTGAGAGAGCGAAAGATTGCTGATCTGCCAGTCGCATTCGAGGAGACCAACCGATTCTTCCTGATGGACCGCCTGAAGCAGGCGATGCCCTCGGCGGTGATCGTTAGTGCCAACCCCGTCGTGCGCGCGCTACGGATGATCAAGTCGCCCGCCGAGCTGGCCTTGATGCAGACCGCCGCGGACATCATGGTGACGGCGCTCCGTTATGCGGGCGAGCGCACGCGCGAGGGCATGATCCCGGCCGACATCGATGCGATGATCGCAGCCGCGCATGAGGCGATGGGATCGGCTTATGACGGCGGCCTGGTCTTGATCGGCGAAGCGTCGGCCTATCCGCACGGCAGCCATAAACCGCAAGTCGTCAGGCGCGGCGAGGTGGTGCTGTTGGATTGTACCTGCTCGGTTCACGGCTATCAGGCGGATATCTCACGCAGCTTCGTGTTTGGCGATGCTAGCGCCGCGCAGCGGAAAGTTTGGGATCAGGTACATCGCGGGCAGCAGATCGCATTGGCGGCGGCCAAACTCGGCACGCCGGCGGGCAGCGTCGACGATTCGGTGCGCCGCGCCTACGAAAGCTGGGGATACGGGCCGCGCTACAAACTGCCCGGCACGTCGCACCGCACCGGCCACGGCATCGGCATGGAAGTGCACGAGCCGGTCAATCTGGTCCATGGAGAGACGACCCCGCTCGCCGCCGGCATGTGCTTTTCCAACGAGCCGGGCATCTATACTCCAGGCAAATTCGGCATCCGGCTCGAGGATTGTTTCCACATGACCGACGCGGCGCCGAAGTGGTTCAGCGTCCCGCCGCCGTCGATCGATCAGCCGTTCGGCTGACGATCAGGTTTCCGGCGCCGGGGCTGGACGATGCGACGGCGCGTGCGGCGGCTCGATGTCGACTGGCTCTTCGGAGTCGAGCGTTCCTTCCCAGCGGGCCACGACCACGGACGCCACGGCGTTGCCAACAACGTTGGTCGCCGATCGGCCCATGTCGAGGAAGTGGTCGACGGCTAGGATCAGCAGCAGGCCGGCCTCGGGGATCTTGAACATCGACAGGGTAGCGGCGATCACCACCAGCGATGCGCGTGGTACGCCGGCCATGCCCTTGGAGGTGATCATCAGCACTAGCAGCATGGTGATTTGCTGCCCCAACGTCAGGTCGATACCGTAGGCCTGGGCGATGAAGATCGACGCGAAGGTCATGTACATCATCGAGCCATCGAGGTTGAACGAATAACCGAGCGGCAGGACGAAGCTGGCGATCCGCGACGGCACTCCAAACCGGTCGAGGGCTTCGAGTGTCCGCGGGTAGGCGGCCTCGCTCGACGCGGTCGAAAAGGCGAGCACGACAGGATCGCGGATGTAGCGGACGAGGTGCCGCGTCCGCGAGCCGACGATGACGAAGGCGGCACCGATCAGGATCGCCCACAGGAGGGCCAGGCCGAGGTAGAAGCTGCCGACGAACTTGCCGAAGGTCGCGATGATTTCCGGTCCACGCTCGGCAATCGCGCTGGCAACCGCGGTGAACACCGCGAAGGGCGCGAAGCGCATGACGTAATTGGTCAGTTGGAGCATCACCTGCACAAGCGACTCGACTCCGCGGACGATCGGCTTGCCCCGCTCGCCAACGGCGGTCAGCGCGACCCCGAAGAAGATCGAGAAGATGACGATCGGCAGGATTTCGTTGCTGCTCATCGCCTCGAAGATCGACGCGGGAACGAGGTGGCTGACGAAATCCTTGAGGTTGAACGCGGCCGTTTCAATGCCGCTGGCCGCTGTCACGGGCGGGATCGGCAGGCCGAGGCCGACACCGGGTTGGAGGAGGTTGACGAGCACCAGGCCCAGACTGAGCGAGACAAAGGTCGCGCCGATGAACCAGCCGAGCGAGCGCAGGCCGACACGGCCGAGCGCGGCGATGTCGCCCATATGGGCGATGCCGGCGACGAGCGTCGAGAAGACCAGCGGTGCGATGATCATCTTGATCAGGCGGAGGAACAACGTGGTGACGATGCTCAGATACTCGGCGATTTGCTTCAACCGCTCGGCGCTCTCGGGCGATCCATCGTCGATCGCGGCATTGGTCGCCCATCCAGCGATGATCCCGAGCACTAGCGCGAACAATATGTAACGGGTCAATTTCGTAGCCAAGGCGCCCTCCGGCAAAATAGGGTGCCACCCAAGCGGTTGCCGCCTATCGCGTCAAGACGGGGTTGCGCCGTAGCGCGCGGCGCGCCATCGCCGCGCGATGCCAAGCCTCGACGATCTCGACCCGCGCTACCGCCTCATCCTGTGCGACATCTGGGGCGTGGTGCACGACGGCGGCGCATTATTGCCCGGAGCGGTGGACCGGTTGCTGCGCTTCAAAAGGGAAGGGCGATCCGTGGTGCTGATCACCAACGCCCCGCGCTCGGCCGATACCGTGGCGAGCGGCCTCGACCGGCTCGGGCTTCCGCGAGCGGCTTACGACGCGATTACCAGTAGCGGCGAGGCCGGTATCGCGGCGCTGACCTCGCCGCCACGGCCGGTCGGTTTTCTTGGCACCAGCGACGATCGGGCCGATCTGGTTTCACGCGGGGTGATCGTCATTGACTCCGGCTTCACCGAGATCGTTTGCACCGGGACGAGCAAGCGGAGCGACCAGCCGAGCGACTATTTTGCGCGGCTCGAAGCGCTCGCCTCGGCCGGCGTGACATTCCATTGCCTCAACCCCGACCGGGTCGTCATCCGGTCGGGCGTGCGCGAAGCATGTGCCGGGGCGCTGGCCGATCTTTACGAACAGCTCGGTGGGAAGGTGGTCTGGTATGGCAAGCCGCATGCGCCGATCTATGACCATGCGCTGTTGCTGGGCGGCAATCCGCCGCGCAACGCGGTGCTGGCGATCGGCGATGCGCTGCACACCGACATTTTAGGCGCGGCGCGCTACGGCATCGACGCGGTCTATGTCAGCCACGGCATCCACGACGGCGAGCCGATCCCGACAGGCTTCGCGGCGCTTCACGGGCTCGGCGATTGGCACCCAATCCTAACGGTCGCCAACCTCCTTTAGGCGGCCTCCGCGACCCGCGCTTGAACCACCTTTTCGGCCAGCGTGCCGTTGAGTTCGGCAAGATGGTCGAACTCGGCTTCATAGGTCGCCAGGCCGTGGCTAAGCGATCGAAGTTCGGCTTCCAACCCGTCGAGTTCGCTCTCCGGAACCAGCGCCTCGATCCGGTCCCAGCCGGTCCAGCCGTCGCGCGGGCCAAGCCCGAGCATCTGTCCGCGTCGGCTCGCCACCGCCGAAGAGACGCGGCTCGTCGAGGGCGCGGGTGTGACCAACACGAGCTTCTGAACCGGCTCGAGCAAGTGCGACGCCGCTTCGGCCAGCGCTTCCTGCATCGCGATTCGCCCGGCGAGGCGGAAGGCGAGTTCGCTCGAATCGACGCTGTGATAGCTGCCGTCGGTCAGCGTCACCGCGACATCGACCACCGGGAAGCCGAGCGGGCCTTTGGCCATCGCATCGCGTACCCCATGCTCGACCGCCGGGATCCATTGCTTGGGTACCGTCCCCCCGGAGATATTCTCCTCAAAGCGGAAGCCCTCGCCCGGGGCCAAGGGACGAAGCTCAATGATGACATCGCCGAACTGGCCATGCCCGCCCGATTGCTTCTTGTGCCGCCCGCGCTTGGTGACGTGGCGGCGGATCGATTCGCGATAGCCGATCGACGGCGCGCGATGGGTCACTTCGACCCCATAGCGGCGCTTCAATTTGGCCAAGGTGGTCTTCAGATGTTCGTCGTTGACCCCCTTCAACCGCATCTCATGGCTCGCCTCGTCCTGCTCCAGGGTCAAGCTCTGATCTTCCTCGAGGATGCGATTGAGCGCTCCCGACAGCCGCACATCGTCCTTGCGATCGGCCGGCTCGATCGCCAGCGCGCAATTGCGCGACGGCAAGTCGATGTCGATCGCCGGCGGCAGCTTGCCGGTGCCGAGCCAGTCGCCGGTCTTGACTCCATCGACCTTGGCCACCGCGACGAGGTCGCCATCGGCCGCTTCGCTGACCTTGGCGGTTTTGTCGCCCTGAACCGAGAATAGCGCCCCAAGCCGGCCGTCGTCGCCCGACGAACTCTTATAGTCGCTCCCTTCGCGGATGGTACCGCCGATCGCACGGGCCAGTGCCAGACGTCCGACGGTGCCGCCGTGAAAAACCTTGAAGGTGTAAAGGGCAGGGGTCTCGACGCCGAGCCGGGCTCCGCTCGATTCCGGTCCCGGCGCTTCGTGGCGCAGCGCCTTGAGCAGGCGCCGCACGCCCCAGCCGTTGTGAGCCGATCCGAACAGCACCGACACGCCGAGGTTGTCGCTTGTCTCGCGCTTCAGATCGGCGAAGATGGTGCCCGGCTCGGGCACCACATCCATCAGCAGCTGTTCGAGTAGCGTGTCATCGTGATCGGCGAGCTGCTCGAGCAATTGCGTGCGAGCCTGGGCCTCGCGATCGGCCAGCTCCGACGGCAGCTCGATCCGCTCGGATGGCTTGCCGGGCACATATTGGAACGCCCGTTCGAGCGCGACGTCGACGAAGCCGGTAACTTTCTCCCCATCACGGATCGGGATCTGGCGGGCGATCAGCGGGGACACGCTCATCGGCTGCAACGCGGTCAGCAAATCGCGGATGCGGCCATGCGCCTGGTCGATGCGGTTGACGAACAGCAGATGGGGGATGCCGAGCTCGTCGAGCGCGCGCAGCGCCGGCGCGGCTAGCGCGGCCCGCGCGGGGTCGGGATCGACCACGACGATGGCGAGATCGGCGACGGCGATCGCCCGCGCGGCGTCGGCACAAAAGCCAATCGAGCCGGGCGCGTCGATGATCGCGAATTTATCGCCCAAATGAGAAAAGTGTAGAAGATTGGTCTCGGTCGATCCGCCGCGCGCGCGCGCTTCGGCGCTGGCATCGCCGATGCTGGTTCCGCTGGCGACCGAGCCCTGCCGGTCGATCGTGCCGCTGGCGAACAGCAGAGCTTCGGCAAGGCTGGTCTTGCCCGCGCCGGCCGGTCCGACCAGCGCGATGACCCTCGTGCCTTTGGATTCTCCCGTGGATTCTCTGGGCATGCGACTCTCCTTCCTCCGGGTTGACGGGGGCGCCGAGTCGCGCGTCGAGCGGCAAGGCGCTCTTCAGACTAAGAGCGTCGGACTCGGGACGAGCAATTGCAAGGGGGGATAACTCCCCTCCCGCGTGCGGGAGGGGCCGGGGGTGGGGTTGCTACGATGGGCCGTGGTCCCACCCCTCAATCGCCTCCCGCATGGGGGAGGGGAGGCATCCTTACGCCGCCGGCAGCAATCGCTGCTCGCCGGCCAGCCGGATCAGCGCCGCCTGCAGCTTCTCGAAGGCGCGCACCTCGATCTGACGGATGCGCTCGCGGCTGACACCGTAAACTTGGCTCAAATCCTCGAGCGTCTTGGGCTCATCGATCAGGCGGCGTTCGGTCAGGATATGTTTTTCGCGGTCGTTGAGGTTGCCCATCGCTTCTACCAAAAGGTCGTGGCGAACCCGCCGTTCCTCGTCATCGGCGATCAACTCGTCCTGCAACGGCCCATTGTCGACCAGAAAATCCTGCCATTGGCCTTCGCCGCCCTCGTCGCCCTTGAGCGGAGCATTGAGACTGGTGTCGCCGCCCATGCCCATGCGGCGGTTCATCGAAATGACCTCGGCCTCGGTGACGCCAAGATCGGTGGCGATCTTGGTGACGTCGGCGGGCTTTAGATCGCCTTCCTCGAACGCCTCGATCTGGTTCTTCATCCGGCGAAGGTTGAAGAACAGCTTCTTCTGGGCTGCGGTCGTGCCCATTTTGACCAAGCTCCACGAGCGCAGGATGAATTCCTGGATCGAGGCGCGGATCCACCACATGGCATAGGTGGCGAGGCGGAAGCCCCTTTCGGGCTCGAACTTCTTCACGCCCTGCATCAGGCCGATGTTCCCTTCGGAGATGAGCTCGCTGACCGGCAGACCGTAGCCGCGGTAGCCCATCGCGATCTTGGCGACGAGGCGCAGGTGCGAATTGACGAGGCGGGCAGCAGCGTCGGTGTCGCCTTGCTCGCGCCAGCGGGTGGCCAGCATGAATTCCTCCTCGGGGGCGAGGATCGGGAATTTCTTGATTTCGGTCAAATAGCGGTTGAGCCCGGCTTCGCCGCCAGAGGCGGGAATCGATACAATCCGCTTTGCATTCGCCCCAATTGCCTTCGCCATATTCTCGTTCACTCCCACGGGGCAGAGCCGCTGAACAAGCGCCCATACCCGCCTAGACCTTATACACCAAGCGCGCTTAATAGTTGCTGCATGTCCGACGGAAGGGCGCTGTCGAACGACAAACGACCCTTGGTTACTGGGTGGACGAAGCCGAGGTGCGCGGCGTGCAGCGCCTGGCGATGAAAACCCAAAACGTTCAGCAACTCGCGATGCGCCATTCGGGAGCGGCCGTAGACCGGATCGCCGACCAGCGGGTGGCCGATCGATGCCATGTGGACGCGCACCTGGTGGGTTCGCCCGGTTTCCAGCCGGCACTCGACCAGCGCCGCCTCCCTTAATTTCGTCAGCAGGCGCCAATGGGTTACAGCCCGCTTGCCTCGATTTTCGCCGACGATCGCGATCTTCTTGCGGTCGTGCGACGAGCGGGCGAGCGGGGCGTCGACCGTTCCGGCAGCGAGGTGCGGGACGTCCGACACGATCGCCAGATAGCGCCGGTCGACCGTGTGCGCCGCGAATTGTTTCGCCAGCCCCTCATGGGCAAGGTCATGCTTTGCGACCACCAGCAGTCCCGATGTGTCCTTGTCGATCCGATGGACGATACCTGGTCGCGCCACCCCGCCGATCCCGCTCAACGAGCCGCCGCAATGGTGGAGCAACGCGTTGACCAGGGTCCCGTCGCGATTGCCGGCGGCGGGATGGACGACTAGGCCGGCGGGCTTGTCGACCACCAGCAGATGCTCGTCCTCGAATGCGATGACGAGCGGGATTTCCTGCGGCTCATTATGCGTCGGGGTCGGGTCGGGGATGACCAGCGTGAACCGCTCGTCGCCCTTGACCTTGATCGCCGGGTCCCGGACCGCTTCGCCCTCGCGGGTCAGCGCGCCCGCCTTGGTCAGCACCTTCAGCCGCTCGCGCGACAGGGTCGGAATGCTCGCCGCCAGCGCGCGGTCGAGGCGCCAACCGGCATGGCCGGCGTCCAGCACAATGTCCACAATTTGATGCCCCACAATTTGATGCCCCCCGGCCATGACTGGGTCATTTGGGAAGCGCGCTTTCGGGTTTCAATACGCACTCTTGCTTCAGGTTATACTCTCGCGCATCAATCGCGGCATGAACGCGATCGATTTGGCGAGCCTGATGTGCTCGCGACTGTGCCACGATCTACTGTCGCCCGTCGGCGCGCTCAACAACGGCATCGAGCTGCTTGCCGACGAGCAGGATCCGGACATGCGCGAGCGTTGCCTCGAGCTACTCGCGGAAAGCGCCAAGGCCAGCGCCAACAAGCTCAAATTCTTTCGGCTCGCGTTCGGCGCGGGTGGCGGATTCGGCGAGGAGATCGACACGCGCGAGGCGAAGGGCGCGCTCGAAGGCTTGTACGGGGCCGACAAAAGGATCGAGCTTGGCTGGATCGTCGCCGATGACAGGCTGTCGAAGGGCGCGATCAAGCTACTGCTCAATCTCGGCATGATCGCCGGCGATGCGCTGGTCCGCGGCGGGCGGCTCGACGTTGGGGTCGAACAGCGCGGCGGCGCGCTCGAGATGGTGATCCGCGCCGAAGGCCCTCGCATCCTGCTCGATCCCAAGCTGCGCGAGACGATCGCCAAGGGCCATGCTGACGGCGAGGTCGAGCCGCGCGCCGCCGGAGCTTGGCTGGCGCACAGCTTGGCGGCCGAGGCTGGCGGCACAATTCAGCTCAGCGATCCGGCCGATGAAGTGCTGCTGATCGGCGTGACGCTGCCGAAGGCGCATGGACAGGACTAACGCGGCATTAACACCTTGGCGGCATAGAGGGACCAAGCAACTTATTGCATGGGGCCTCGCCGCCGATGGACGACCTGATTGCCGACTTCGTGGCCGAGTGCCGGGAAATGCTCGAAGCACTGGGCGGTGAAATCGTCGCCTGGGAAGCCAGCCCCGGCGACCGCGCCCGGCTCGACAATATTTTTCGCTTCGTCCACACCGTCAAAGGCAATTGCGGCTTTTTCGAATTTCCGCGGCTCGAGGCGCTGAGCCATGCCGCCGAGGATGCGCTGGCCGACTGCCGCTCGGGCCGGCGCTCGCCCGATTATGCACTGGTCAGCGCGGTACTCGCGGTGATCGACCGGATCGGCGAGATGATCGCGGCGATCGATGCCGGCGAAGAGATGCCCGGCAGCGACGACGCGCCCCTGATCCAGGCGCTCGAACCGGGCGCCGAAGGACCGATCGCCGCCGCGCCTGCCAACACGGCCGAAGGAACAGCCAAGGGGGCTCCCGCGGCGCCGCGCACCATCCGTTTGTCAGTCGAGCTGCTCGACCGGGTGATGTCGGGCGTGTCGGACATGGTGCTGGCGCGCAACGAACTGTCGCGCCGGCTGCGCGAAGCGCCGGGGGACGTGGCGGTTGACGGGGCGTTCGAGCGTTTGTCCGGCATCATCGCCGAGATGCGCGACGCCATCACCCGGACCCGCATGCAGCGGATCGAAAACCTGTTCGTCGCCCTGCCGCGCATGGTTCGCGACCTTTCGGGCGAGCTTGGCAAGCAAGTGCTGGTTGATATCGACGGCGGCGATGTCGAACTCGATCGCGAAATGATCGAGATGATCCGCGATCCGTTGACACATATCATTCGCAATGCGGTCGATCACGGCATCGAAGTCCCCGCCGAGCGGCGCGCGGCCGGCAAGCGCGAAATCGGCCTCGTGTCGGTCTCGGCGCGCCAGTCGGGCAACCAGATTTTGATCGACATCGTCGACGACGGAAGGGGCATCGATGGCAAGAAATTGCTGCAAAAGGCGATCGATAACGGCCTCGACAAGGACGAAGCGGCCAAACTCGGCAAGACCGAACAGCTCGCGCTGATCTTCGAGGCCGGCCTGTCGACCGCGAACGAGGTCACGTCGATCTCGGGCCGCGGGGTCGGGATGGACGTCGTCCGCTCGAACGTCGAGCGAATCGGCGGCGTCGTCGAGGTTGATTCGGCGCCGGGCAAGGGCACCCGCATGACGTTGCGCGTCCCGCTGACGCTGACCATCATTCCCGCCCTGACCGTTTCGATCGGCGACCAGCATTTCGCGATTCCTCGCTCGGCGATCGAGGAGATCGTTCGCGCCAACGGCAACAGCGTCACGCTTGAGAAAATTGGCGGAGCCGGGATCGCCACCATTCGCGGCCGCCGCGTCCCCGAAATTGCGCTGGCCGACATCCTTGGCCTGCCAAGCGAACTGGCTGACGAGCAGCGCACGCTGGTGGTTCTCCGTCCGGCGGGCGGCGATATTTATGCGCTCGCGGTCGATCGCATTCACGACCATGAGGAGCTGGTGGTCAAACCGGCCGCGCCCGCGGTGATGGCGACCGGTCTTTACGCCGGCACGACGCTGGCCGACGACGGCAGCCCGATCCTGCTGTTCGACCCGGCGGGTCTGGCCCAGGTCGGCGGTATTCATCTTGAAAGCATAGAGCGCGGCGCACGCGTCGCCGAAGGGTCGGCAACGGTTAAGAACAACGAGGTTCCGGTGCTGCTCTTCCGCGGCCTGGACGGCGCGCGGCGCGCATTGCGCCTTGGCGTCGTCGATCGGATCGAGGAGGTCGGGGCCAGCGCGATCGGCGAAGGCGCGGGGCGGCTGAGGGTTCAGCTGGGGGAGGCGATCCTGCCGCTTGCCGGGGTCGATCGGGTCGAAAAATTCGAGGGCAAGGTCCGTGTGTTCCGCCTCAACGACGGTCATTACGAGATCGGCTATGCCTTCCGCGAGGTGATCGACCTGATGACCATCGATCGCGCGATCATTCCGGCCGAATGTCCGGGTGTGATCAGCGGCGTGACCCTGATCGGCGGCGAGCCGGCGGAGCTTATCGACACCCACTGGCTGTTCGCCGAATATCTCGGAGCAGTCGCCCCGGCCCAGGCGAAGCTGGTCTGCCGGCTCCCTGAGGGCGACGCGTGGATGCAGAACATGCTGCGCCCGATCGTCGAGGCGGCGGGCTATCTGGTCATTGGCGAAAGCGACGAGCTGGCCGCCGACCTGACGATCGTGTCGGACGGTAAATCCGTTGAGGCAGGCCAGGGCGGGCGCGTGCTGCGCCTGTCGAGCAACCCCGACAGCGCCGACGGAGATGAATCCATTTATCGCTACGACCGCGCCGGCCTGCTGCTGGCGCTCAAGAGCGCGGGCGCGGGGAGGGCATGATGAACGAGTTGCTGTTGGTCGTGTCGATCGCCGGAAGCCGGGTCGCCTTTCCGGCGGCGGCGGTCGAAAGCGTGGTCGAGCTCGAAGCGCTGATCCCGGTGCCGCGCGCCCCGCACCATGTCGCCGGCCTGTCGGCATTGCGTAGCCGAGTGCTGACGGTGATCGACTGCAAGCGTTCGCTCGAGTTTGGAACGACCGAACGGATCGAGGGTGAAATCCACGAGGCGGCGGTGGTCGAACTCGACGGGCACCATTACGCATTGACCGTCGATGCCGTCGAAGACGTCGTCGAGACCCTGTCCGAACCGACCCAGTTGCGCGCGTCGATGGGGGCCGGGTGGGAACGGGTGTCGAAGGGCATCGTCGAAACCGAACAGGGCCCGCTGCTGCTGGTCGACATCGCTGGGCTGGTCGCCGGTCCCGGCGTCGAACTGCGCGCGGCTTAAGGGGTTCGTTACCCTTCTTGCTTATTGATCCTCGCGAACCAGATGGAAAACTCGCATGAAAACCTGCCTAATCGTCGATGACAGCAAAGTGATCCGCAAAGTCGCGCGGCATATCCTCGAGACGCTGGAATTCCAGGTCGAGGAAGCCGGGGACGGGCGCGAGGCGCTCGATCGCTGCGAAGCCAAGATGCCCGACGTCGTGCTGCTCGACTGGAACATGCCGGTGATGAGCGGGATGGAGTTTTTGAAATTGCTGCGCCAGCGCGGCCACGACGACCAGCCCAAGGTCGTCTTCTGCACCACCGAGAACGACATGGCGCATATCCGCGCGGCGCTCGAGGCCGGGGCCGACGAATATGTCATGAAGCCGTTCGACCGCGAAACGCTGCATATCAAGCTGCAACTCGTCGGCGTCGCCTGAGGCCGCTCCTATGACTGGCGCTCTCGCCTCGTCGCGGCCCGGTCACAGCGCCGGGGCCAAGCCCGCGGCGCGACCGATCAAGCTGATGATCGTCGACGATTCGATGGTCGCCCGGGCGGTGCTCAGCCGGATGATCGACAGCGACCGCGGGTTCGAGATCGCCGCCGTCGCCGGCACCGCCGAGGACGCCATCGAGGCGCTCCGCCAGGTCATGGTCGACATCGTTCTGCTCGACCTTGAAATGCCCGGCGTCGGCGGTCTCAAATCGATCCCCCGGATTCTCCGTGCGGCCAAAGGGGCCAAGGTCCTGATCGTCTCCAGTCTTGCCGAGGAAGGCGCCGAGGAGACCGTCGCCGCGCTCGCGCTCGGGGCCGCCGACACTTTGCCCAAGCCCGGCACCGGCCGCTTCAACGGGCGGTTTTCCGAAGTGTTGCTCGCCAAATTGCGCGCGCTTGGCTACGCGGATCGCGGCGGCGCAGTGCCGGCGCCGCAGCCGGCGCCCACGGCCGGCGTGCTTCGGCCTCCGGTTGACGTCCCGCTAAAGCTGCTCGCGATTGGCGCCTCGACCGGCGGCATCCATGCGCTTGGCGTGTTCTTCGCGGCCTTGCCCGATCGCATCGGCGTGCCGATCCTGGTCACCCAGCATCTGCCTCCGCCCTTCATGACCGTCTTCGCCCGCCAATTATCGACCGCCGCGCGGCGCGAGGCGCTGGTCGCCGAGGACGGCATGGCGCTGCTTCCCGACCGCATCGTCGTCGCGCCTGGAGAGGCACATTTGCTTGTCGACGAGATCGGCGGTCACCTTGTCGCCCGGCTGCTCAAAACCCGTTCGGCGAGCGGCTGTCTGCCATCGGTCGATCCGATGCTCGCCTCGGCCGGGGCGGTGCTCGGCGCCGGGGCGCTCGGCGTGATCCTGACCGGCATGGGCCGCGATGGGCTGGAGGGTGCGCGCCGGCTGGTCGAGGCGGGTGGCGCGATCATCGCCCAGGACGAGCGTAGCTCGGCCGTATGGGGCATGCCGCGAGCGGTGGCCGAAGCGGCGCTCGCCTGCGCCATCCTGCCGCCCGACAAGATTGCCCGCCGCGTGGCCGGCCGCGCGCTGGAGGGCCTGTGCAAGTAAGCGACCACAGCAGCCGGATTCTCGCCGGCCTGCTCGAAGCCCGAACCGGACAGCAGCTGACGATGAGCCGCCGCTGGCGCATCGAGACGGCGCTTGGCGCGTTGCTGCGCGAGCGGGGCATCCCGTCGCTCGACGAGCTGATCACCGTCCTCGTCATGGGCGCCGAGCCGAGCCTTGCTACCCAGGTTGTCGAAGCGTTGCTCAACAACGAGACCTATTTCTTTCGCGACCGCTCGCCGTTCGACCTTCTTGCCCGGGCCGCGCTCCCCAAATTGGCGCAGCTGCGCCAGTCGACCAAGCGCCTGCGCATCTGGTCGGCGGGATGCTCGACCGGGCAAGAGGCTTATTCGCTGGCCATGCTGTTCGCCGAGGATGCGGCGCGCTGGGCAGGTTGGACGATCGACATCGTCGGCTCCGACGTCAGCGAAAGCGCGGTCCGCCGCGCCCGCGACGGCGTCTACACACAGTTCGAGGTCCAGCGCGGGCTCGGCATCACTCAGATGATCAGATGGTTCGAGGAATGTGAGGGCGGCTGGCGCGCGGTCGAGCCGCTCCGTCGCCAGCTTCGCTTTCAGGTCCACAACCTGCTCGAGCCCGCGCCGCACCCCGGCCAATACGACATTGTCCTGTGCCGCAACGTCCTCCTCTACCTGAACACCGAGCGCCGCGCGCTGGTGTTCGACCGGATCGCCGGCGGCATGGCGAGCGACGGCTGGCTGATGCTCGGCGCCGGCGAAACCGTCATTGGTCAGACGCGGCGATTCGAATCCGACACCGCGGCGCGTGGCCTTTATCGCCTGGCCGATCCGATCATCGAACGGCGGGCCGCGGTAAGGGCTTGACCCGAACCCATGTTGCGTGCGCCATGCCGCGATGGACGTGACGCCCCGCCCTTCGCCCAATTTCGATGAGCGCGCGCTGCCGGTTTCGATGATCGTCCTCCATTATACCGGCATGCCCGATGCCGAGGGCGCTCTCGACCGGCTGACCTCGCCCGAGGCAAAAGTATCGGCGCATTATTGCGTCAAGGAAGACGGTGAGATCATCCAACTGGTCGATGAGGAGCGGCGCGCCTGGCATGCCGGGAAAAGCTATTGGCGCGGAATTACGGACGTCAATTCGGCCAGCGTCGGGATCGAGGTCGTCAATCCCGGCCACGAGTTCGGCTATCGCGCGTTCCCCGACGAGCAGATGGCGTCGGTCATCCCGCTGATCGCCGACATCAAAGCGCGCCACGGCATCGGCCGCGGCAATATCGTCGGTCACAGCGATGTGGCCCCGGCGCGCAAGGAAGACCCCGGCGAGCTGTTTCCGTGGTGGGAGCTGGCCAAGCGCCGCCTGGCCTTGCCCAGCCCCGCGCGGGATTTGATGGATCCGTTCTGGACCGACGCCGGCTTCTTCCTCGCGCTCGAACGCTTCGGCTATGACGTTACCGATACGTTCAAGGCGACTCTCGCCTTTCAGCGCCGCTTCCGCCCCGACATGATCGACGGCATTGTCGACGGCGAATGCCGGGCAAAATTGCTCGCCCTCTTGCTGCCAAGGCCGCAATAACGACGCCCTTTTGTGTTGCTTGTTCCTGGTCTATATCGCCCCTGCCAGGGGACCGGGCGACCGCGGCTTGCGCAAGCAGGGCGAGGAAAGTCCGGGCTCCACGGAACGACGGTGCCGGGTAACGCCCGGCGGGGTCGCGGCCTTCGGGCCAAGGCTTCAGGGAAAGTGCCACAGAAAGCATACCGCCTGCTCTCGGGCGGGTAAGGGCGAAACGGTGCGGCAAGAGCGCACCGCGTCGCTGGCAACAGCGGCGGCACGGCAAACCCCACCGGGTGCAAGACCGAATAGGGGTGGTATATGGGCCTGTTCCGGCCCGCCGCCCGGGTTGGTTGCTTGAGGCGAAGGGCAACCTTCGTCCTAGAGGAATGGTCGCCCAGGTGCTTTAGGGCGCTGGACAGAACCCGGCTTACAGGTCCCCTGGCAAATTTTTGTCATTGCGAGCGAAGCGAAGCAATCCAGACGGGAAACGATGGATTGCCACGGCGCTTCGCGCCTCGCAATGACGGCAGGATGAGTTAGAAAGCAGCAATGGCTAAGCAAAAACGATCCGATGACTGGGGCTTTCCCCGCTGGCGCCCTTACGGAGCGAAGGGCCGCGAGGCGGTGCGCGTGCGACTGTGCGACCGCGAAGGCTGCGACCAGCCGGGCGACCGCCCCGCGCCCAAGGCGCCCAACAAGCCCGATCGCTGGATGTTCTGCGAGGCGCACGCCGGGGAATATAACAAGGGGTGGAATTATTTCGCCGGGCTCACCCCCGAAGAAGCGGCGAAGCGCGCGGCCGACGAGGAAAGCGATGCTTCGGCCTATCGCAAGAGCGCGCATTACCAATGGGCCGGCCCCGGCGACGGCAGCCGCAGTCGCGACGAGATGCGCGCGCTTGATGCGCTTGAGTTGGATGTCGACTCTGATTTTACCGCGGCCAAGGCGGCCTATCGCCGACTGGCCAAGGAATTTCACCCCGACGTCAACCAGGGTGACAAGGAAGCGGCCAAGCGCTTTCAGCAGGTCCAGGCCGCTTATGACGTTCTGCGCCGCGCGGACGAGCGCAACCTCGCCGCAAAGGTCTAAGGGTTGAGCATGAAAGTGCCGGTCGCCTGGGCAATCGGCCGTGCCTCATCGCCGCCATGGGCCATACCCCGCACGAAGCCAATCGAACGGGTCAGCCGATAGCACTCACATCGGGCGATCACCGTTTCGCCCTCCACCGCCGGACGTAGATAGTCGAGGCGCAGATCGATCGTGGCGATCGGTTGGAAATGGCCGAGCGCCATCCAGATCGATGCGCCGCCCGCCGTATCGACCAAGCTGACGATCGCGCCCGACGCGAGGATGCCGCTATCGGGAACGCCGACCAATTGTTCGCGCCACGGCAGAGCCAGCTCGATCCAATGGGCGCCCGCGGCGCGGAATTGAATCCCCAGCGCTCGCCCATGGCCGACCTTGCGGGCCAGCTCGAAAAACAGTTCGGGGTCGAATTTCCCCCGGAGGACAGCTGGATCGAGTTCGGGCGGAACATCGGTCATCCGTTGGCCAGTCGCGCGGCGGTCTCGCGCACCAGCGCGATCATGTTCGGGATACCCTGGGTGCGGTTCGACGACAGCTCCCGCTTCAGGTCGAACGGGGACAGCAGCTCGGCGATGTCGGCTTGGGCGACCTCGGCCGCGGGCCTGTCCTGGACGGTGGCGAGGATCAGTGCGACCACGCCCTTGGTGATGGCGGCATTGCTGTCGGCCAGGAAATGCAGCCGACCGTCGGGCAGCTGGGTCGGATAAACCCACACCGACGCCGAGCAGCCACGCACCTTGGTCGCCTCGGTCTTGAGCGCCTCGGGCATCGGCTCGAGCTTGCGGCCGAGCTCGATCAGCAGACGATAGCGATCCTCGCTGTCGAGATATTCATAGTCGTCGGCGAGATCGGCGAGAGAGGGAAGGGCGGTCATTGTTCCCAGCGCCTAGCGCGCCGCCCCACGCAAGTCATCTAGCGGTCGCGCAATTCCTCGATCTGGCGGGCGACGCTGTTTTCCTTGTCGACCGCGATGCGTTCCAGGACGTGGAGGCGCTCCTTTAATTGCTTGACCTCTTCCTTGAGACGAAGCGTTTCCGCGCGCTCGGCCGGCGCGACCTCGCCCCCGTCCTGGCCTCGCCGGCGGCGATAACCATATCTCGCTCGCAGCACGCTTGCCACCATTACCGCGACGACGATGACCGCGACCATTTCAAAAGGATTCACTGGACCTTGTCTCCATCGGTAAGCTTGGCGGTCGTGCGCAGCGCTTCGATCTGCGCGGCGGTTTCGACGCCGCGGTCGGTGGCGAGCTGCTCCAGCACGCGCACGCGCTGTTCGAGCCGCTCGACGTGCGACGCATATTGAGCGCTTTTCTCGGCCGCAAGCGTCGTTTGAGCATCGATCTGCCGTTCCTTGATCCGCAGCCACATTTTGAACGGCGCGATGCTGATCGCGGCGAGGGGGATCAGCACCCAAATCCAGCTGGCAATATCGTCCATCAGCGAATGTCCTCGTTGGCGGTCACGGATAGCCCCTAGGTTTAGCGCAGGCTGTCGATTTCATGGGCCAGGCTGCGATTTTCGGTCGTCACATAATGTTCGATGTCGGCCAGGCGCCGATCGATGTCGCGCATCCGGCCGCGGATGTCGCGCGCGCTTTGGCCTGGCGACGCGCGAACGCCCTGCCAGAACCGGCGCTCGTCCTTGCTGTCGCTGGCGATCTCGCGGGGCTCGTCATCCGCTATCCACGCGGCGATGAAATAGACCGGCAGCAAGGCACCGCCACCGATCACGACCGCGGCGACAAAGCCGATGCGGACCAGCGAGACATCGAGCCCGGTATAGTTGGCGATGCCCGAGCAGACGCCGAGGAACTTCTTGTGGCGCTTGTCCAGGTAGAATTTTGTGCGGCTGGGAGGCTGGGACACGATCGTTACTCCGTGTCGCTGAGCAGCCGCTGGCGGCTCGTCGCGTCCGGCAGGCACTGCTGGCGCCAATCGGGATTTTCGGCGGTCATGATCCGTTCGATCGAGCACAAGCGGTCGTCGAGCCGTCGCGCTGCGTCATAAAGCTCGTCGAGCAGTTTTTCGTCGCTTCCCGTCAGGCGTGCGGCGGTCTTCCAACGGGTAATGTAATGAAACACCAGCCAGGGCAGGCCGATGAACAGCGTGACGATGGCGATCGTCGGTATCAGCACCTCTTCCACTTACGCCCCCTTTGGCTTCATTGCGGCCTTCATGGCCTCGAGCTCCGCATCCACCTTCTCGGTAGAGCGAAGGTCGGCGATTTCTTCTTCCAGGGTTTTCGGGCCGGTCATGCCGAGCGCATCGGCGCGGCCCTCGGCGAAGTCGGCGCGCCGCTCCAGGACTTCGAACCGCGAGAAGGCGTCATCGGTGCGGCTGCCGTGAAGCAGTTCGCTGGTCCGGGCGCGGGTCACCGCGCTTTCGATCCGCGTCGCGATTGCGTTCTGACGGGCACGCGCCTCGCGCAGCTTGGCCTGCAACTTGGCGATATCGGCTTCATAGCTCTTGAGCGTGTCCTCGATTCCGCCGAGTTCGGCGCGCAGGCCCTCGGCCATGTCGGTCGCCTTCTGCCGCTCGATCAGGGCGGCCTTGGCCAAGTCCTCGCGATCCTTCGACAGGGCGAGTTCGGCCTTTTCGGTCCAGCTTGCCTGCAATTCGTCGAGCCGTGCCAGCGCGCGGCGCATTTCCTTGCTGTCGGCGATCGACCGCGCGGCCGAGGCGCGAACCTCGACCAGCGTTTCCTCCATTTCGAGGATGATCATGCGGATCATCCGCGCCGGATCTTCGGCGCGGTCGAGCAGCTCGGTCATATTGGCCGCGAAAATATCCCGTGTTCGGGAAAAAATACCCATCGAGCACTCCAGCTTGATAGTCCTGTTGCGATAACCTTTGCAGAGTTCGTGCCAAAACCCGGTTAGTCCCGCAAATTCAAAAATATTGCCGATTTTCGATCAACGCCACTCCGATATATCTTGCCAGTTGGTGGGATTTGCCACCACATGTTGGGGATGGAAAGGACCAATCAGTTCGTCGGTCAAAGCCTGGCGTTTCTCGACGCGGTCGAGCGGGCGAGCCGCGCCGCGCCCTTGAACCGGCCGGTGCTGGTCATCGGCGAGCGCGGCACCGGTAAGGAACTGATCGCCGAACGGCTGCACCACTTGTCGGGGCGCTGGGCGGGGCCGCTGGTGACGATGAATTGCGCCGCCTTGCCTGAAAACCTGATCGAGGCCGAGCTGTTCGGCCATGAGGCGGGCAGTTTCACCGGCGCCGCCAAGACCCGCCATGGCCGATTCGAGGAGGCGGATGGCGGTACGCTGTTTCTCGACGAACTGGCGACGCTTTCCTCGCCGGCGCAGGACCGGCTCCTGCGCGCGGTCGAATATGGCGAGATCACCCGCATCGGCGCCTCCCGGCCGATCGAGGTCGACGTCCGCATCGTCGCCGCGACCAACGAGCATCTCCCGGGTCTGGTCGATCAGGGACGGTTCCGCGCCGACCTGCTCGATCGGCTGTCGTTCGAAGTCATCACCTTGCCGCCGATGCGCGCCCGCAAGGGCGACATTGCGCTGCTGGTCGAACATTTCGGGCGGCGTATGGGGGTCGAGCTCGAGTGGACCAACTGGCCCGGTTTCTCACCCCAGGCGCTGGCCGAGCTCGAGCGCTATTCCTGGCCTGGCAATGTGCGCGAATTGCGCAATGTTGTCGAACGTGCGGTCTATCGCCACGAAAACCCCGAACGACCGATCCAGGCACTCCAGTTCGATCCGTTCGCCTCGCCGTGGGTCTTGAATCATGACTCGGCCGGCGCCGTGGAAGTCGCGGCGCGAACGGGCGAGGTGCCCTCGCCGACGGTCGAGCCAGCCCTTCCGTTCCCGTTGGTTGCCACGACCGACCTCCGCGGCGCGGTGGCCGATTATGAAAAAGCGCTGCTTGAAAACGCTCTGGCGCGGCATCGCTTCAACCAGCGCTCGACCGCCATCGCGCTTGGCCTCACCTACGACCAGCTTCGCCACGCGATGAAGCGTCATCAGTTGGCCGTCACCGCTCCGACCTAGTGCAAGGTTGTTCACTTCGTGGTAAGATGGCGGTGGATGTCGTCGATCGAACGAGTCGGGAGATCTTTATGCGCAATCTCGCAATAGCTGCCCTGTTGGTTTCAGGAGTCCTTGTTTCGCCGGCGCACGCTGCGGTTCAGACCATTGGTGGCGGCTATGCCAAATCCTGCTTCGAAGCTGCGGATGCCCAATATCGCACTCGCCAGGCGCTTGACGTCTGCGACAAGGCATTAACCGAAGAAGTGCTAACCCGGGAAGATCGCGTAGCGACTTTTGTCAATCGCGGCATCGTCAAGCTCCGCCGCGGCGACCTGCCGCCAGCGACGGCCGATTTCGATGCGGCGCTCGCCCTCAATCCAATGGAGCCGGATGCCTGGCTCAACAAAGCAATTCTCAATGTCCGCTACGGCAACAGCGCCGCCGCGCTGCCGTTGGTCGCCAAGGCCATCGAACTCAAGACTCGACGACCCGCCTTGGCCTATTTTGTGCGTGCGGTAGCGTACGAGGACAGCGGCAACATCCCCGCCGCCTATCATGACCTTCAGCACGCTCGGGCGCTTGACCCCTCATGGAACGAGCCCGTTGTCGAGCTCAGGCGCTTTCAGGTCCGCCAGCGTTAGCCGGCGGACCGATCGAAGGATTTCGGTTTAGCTGCCGAGCGTCTGATAGGTGGTCATAGCGTAGAGCATCGGGATCGACAGCAGCGTGTTGGTGCGGCTGGCGAGCATGGCCACCCGGCCTGCCTTCGCCTTGGCAGCGTCGTCGGCTTCCACCAGGCCAAGTACTTTCTGCTGGTTTGGCCAGATGATGGCCCACACGTTGACCGCCATGATCAGCGCCAGCCACATGCCGATCCCGATCAGACGGACCTGCGGCTGGAGCGTGAGCGCTTCGACGATGTAGCCGTTGACGTAGGCGAGCAGCGCGCCGGTCAGCACGGTGAAGGCCGCGCCCCAGCGGAAAAAGAACAGCGCTTTCGGCGCGATATATTTCGACACGCCTGGTTTGAGCTCGGCCGGAATCGCCGGCATGGTCGGGATCTGCACGAAGTTGAAATAATAGAGCAGACCAATCCAGGTGATGCCGAAAAACACGTGCAGCCAGCGCAGCACAGCCTCGGCACTCAGCGTCTCGGCATGGAAGCCCATCATCAGCCCGATCGCGGCGGCGACGCCGATCAGCAGCACCAGGTGCAGGTTTTCGAATATCTTGCCCATCATTCCCCCTCATGGGCGGTCGCATCCGCCCTTATGGTCGCCTCGTTACGCCCGCATACGGTGATCGGGCAAGCGTTTGCGGTGGGTGGCGGAGCCGGTTGTCGGCCCACTCGTTGATGAAGAGTTGTCAATCGTCTGCCTCCAGGAGCACGCCATGCCCTTCACTCTTCCCGACCTGCCCTTCGCTAAGGAGGCTTTGGCTCCGCACATGTCCGCGGAAACGCTCGATTTTCACCATGGTAAGCACCACAAGGCCTATGTCGACAAGGTCAACTCCATGCTTGCCGAGAAAGGGCTTGAGCAAGCCTCGCTGATCGAAGTGATCAAGGACGGAAAGGAGAAGAGGGACAAGAAATTGTTCAACAACGCCGCGCAGATCTGGAACCACAGCTTCTTCTGGCAATGCCTCGCCCCCGAAGGCTCGACCCGTCCGTCGGGCAAACTGCGCGAGCTGATCAACGACGATTTCGGCGGGGAGCAGGCGTTGCTAGACCAGCTGGCCAAGGCAAGCGCCGAACATTTCGGCAGCGGTTGGGGTTGGCTGGTGCTGAATGGGAATAAGCTAGAGGTAACGTCGCTCCACGATGCCGACACGCCGGCGGTTCACGGCCTGACGCCGCTACTGACGATCGACGTGTGGGAACATGCTTATTACATCGATTATCGCAACGAGCGGCCCAAGTTCGTCAAGAGTGTCCTTGAGAACCTCATCAACTGGGACTTTGTTGGCCAAAATCTCGATGGCAAGGGCATCGAGCGCGCCGACCAGTCGCAAAACGCCAAGGCGGATATCATTGCTTGAGCCGGTAACCGGTCTTAAACACCCAGATGATGGCGGTGAGGCAGGCGGCGATGATCGCCAGCATCACCGTCACGCTGGCCAGGACCGGGACGTCGGCAGTGCCGAAAAAAGTCCAGCGGAAGCCGCTGACCAGATAGACCACCGGGTTGAACAGGGTGACGGTTCGCCATGGCTCGGCCAGCGCGCTGACCGAATAAAAGGCCCCGCCCAGGAAGGTGAGCGGGGTCACAATCAGCATCGGGATGATCTGTAGCTGCTCGAAATTCTTGGCCCAGATACCGATCACGAAGCCCATCAGGCAAAAGGCGGTGGTGATCAGCAGCAGGAACAGGATCATCAGCGCCGGATGTTCGATCCGCACGTCAACGAATAAGGTCGCGGTGGCAAGCGTCACCAGCGCTAGCACCATCGATTTGGTCGCCGCCGAGCCGACATAGGCTAACACCACTTCAAGGCTTGAAATCGGAGCTGAGAGAAGTTCGTAGATAGTGCCGGTAAACTTTGGAAAATAAATGCCAAAACTGGCGTTGAAGATCGACTGCATGAATACCGACAACAAAGTCAGTCCGGGGACGATGAAGGCACCGAAGCTGATGCCCTGCATGTCGGTCATGCGGCCACCGATCGCAGCGCCGAACACGACGAAATAGAGTGCGGTAGTTATTACCGGGGTGACGAGACTCTGCCATAGAGTGCGCAGAGCACGCGCCATTTCGAACCGATAAATGGCGAGCACGCCGTGGCCATTGAAGCCGCCATTCCGCATCAATTGCGCTCCCCATGAACCAATCCGACGAAAATATCTTCGAGGCTCGATTGCTCGGTCGACAAATCCTTGAAGCTGATGCCGAGGTCGCTCACCCGCCTGAGCAGCGACGGCACCCCCGTCCTTTCGGCATTGGCATCGAACGCGTAGCACAGCACATGACCGTCATCCTCAAGCGCGAGGTTCCACTCGCCCAGCTCGGGTGGGATTGTCGTCATCGCTTCGGCTAGCGTCAGTTTCAGCGTCTTGCAGCCGAGCTTTCGCATCAACACCTTCTTGTCCTCGGCGGCGATCAGCTCGCCCTTGCTGATCACCCCGACCCGGTCGGCCATCTCTTCGGCTTCCTCGATATAATGGGTCGTCAGAATGATTGTCGTTCCGTCCGAGCGCAGTTTGCGAACCATTTTCCACATGTCGCGGCGCAGCTCGACGTCGACGCCGGCACTCGGTTCGTCGAGAAAGAGGATGTCGGGCTCGTGGCTGAGCGCTTTGGCGATCATCACCCGGCGCTTCATGCCGCCCGACAACTCCATCATCTTGGCCTTGCGCTTGTCCCATAACGACAGTCGTTTCAAAAGATCCTCGACCTTGGCCGGATCGCGAGCTTTTCCGAACAGGCCGCGACTGAAGCTGACGGTGGACAAAACGCTTTCGAACGCATCGGTCGTCAGCTCCTGCGGCACCAAGCCAATGCGGGCGCGGGCATGGCGGTAGTCGGTCAGATGATCCTTGCCGTCGACTAGCACGGTCCCGCCGGAGGGCGTGACGATCCCGCAAACGATGTTGATCAGCGTCGTCTTGCCGGCGCCGTTGGGCCCGAGCAACGCGAAAATCTCGCCGCGTTCGATATCGAGATCCACCGACTTCAACGCTTCGGTGCCGCTGGCGTAAGCCTTTTTGAGACCGCGGATGGAAAGGATGGCATCGTTCATTCGATCGGCCCCGGTTCGGCAGGTTTTGGATTTTCCTCGGCGGTCAGCCCATAGCGCAGAAGCATCGGCACGTTGGCGAGCGCGAACAGCAGAGTTGCGGGGATTGCCCCCCATAGCTTGAAGCCGATCCAGAAATCGGTGGTGGTGTTGCGCCACACCGCCTCGTTAACCAGCGCCATGACCGCGAAGAAGATGGACCAGTTGCGGGTCAGCTTGCGCCACCCCTGCTCGTCGAGGCCGGGGTAGGCGCTGCCGAGCACCGTTTTGAGCAGCGGTCGCCCGGTCGCGAGGCCGAACGCCAGCAAGCCCGAGACGATGGCATAGTAAATCGTCGGCTTGATTTTGATGAAGGTTTCATTGTGCAGCCAGATCGTGAGGCCGCCCAGGACAACCACCATTACGCCCGAGAACAGCAGCAACGGCGAGATGCTGCGGCAGCGGATCGCAGAAAAAACGAGCGCCGCCATCATCGCTGCCATGAATGCACCGGTGGCGACGAATATCTTGAGCGGTCCGGGCACGGGCGCGAGGAAATTGACGAGGAAAAATACCAGCAGCGGACCGACATCGACCGCCAGCCGCGCCATGCCCGCCGGCTCTGCCTTCTGTGGCACCGCGCTCATGCCGGAAGGCCGGCGATGGCCCGGGCCACCGCGCGCGGATCGAACGGCCGCAAGTCGTCGACTCCTTCGCCGACGCCGATCGCGTGGATTGGCAGCCCGAATTTCTCGGCCGCCGCGACTAATATTCCACCGCGCGCGGTGCCGTCCAATTTGGTCATGATCAGTCCGGTCACCCCGGCGCTCTCCTTGAATACTTCGATCTGGTTGAGGGCGTTCTGCCCAGTGGTGGCGTCGAGGACGAGCAGAACGTCGTGCGGTGCCTCGGGGTTCAAACGCCCTAGCACGCGGCGGACCTTGGTCAATTCATCCATCAGATGCTGCTTGTTCTGCAGCCGACCGGCGGTGTCGACGATCAACGCGTCGATGCCTGTGGCGGTGGCTTGCTTGACCCCGTCGAATACGATGCCGGCGCTATCGCCGCCTTCCTTTCCGGCGATGACGCCCGCGCCAATCCGGTCGCCCCAGATCTGGAGCTGCTCGATCGCCGCGGCGCGAAACGTGTCGCCCGCCGCCAGTAGCACGCCATAATCCTGCTCTTGCAGCAAATGGCCCAATTTGCCGATGGTCGTGGTCTTGCCCGACCCGTTGACCCCGATCACCAGGATGACGTGCGGGCGGGGAAAACCCCATACATCCAGGGGCTTGGCGACAGGAGCGAGGATTTTCTCGATCTCGTCGGCAAGGATGGAGCGTAATCCGCGCTCGTCGAGCTGCTCGAACCGGCGCGCGGCGATTGCCTCGCGGATCCGTTTCGACGCGCCCGGGCCGAGGTCGGAGGCGATCAATGCTTCCTCGATGTCGTCGAGCGTCGCCGTGTCGAGCGCGGCCTTGGGCGCAAGTCCGGCCAGATTCTCGCCCAGTCGGTCGGCGGTCTTCTTAAATCCGCCGGTCAGGCGGTCGAGCCAACTCATTCGAATGTCCCGACCAATTGATCGCCATCGCGGCCGGTGATGCGTGCGCTGCCGACATCGCCGCGCCGCGAACCGACGATGTAAACCGGAGCGAACAGGTCGCTATGACCTTTCTCTTTGTTTTCGACCAACACCATCTGGCGAGTGCCGACTTGGTTGCCGAGCCAGCGCATGCGTCGCGCCGCCGCCGCCTCGCGCAGCCGGGCGGCTCGGGCCTTGACGATCTCGCGTTCAAGCTGCGGCATTCGGGCGGCCGGTGTGTCCGGGCGAGGCGAAAAGGGAAAGATATGCGCCGCGACCACGTCGCAATCGTCGAGCAGGGCCAGGCTGCCCAGTGCGGCCTGCTCACTCTCGGTCGGAAAGCCGGCGATCAGGTCGGCGCCGATGCTGACGTCGCCGCGCAGTCCCTTCAGCCGTTCGACCAGTGCGACGGCCTGCGCGCGGCTATGGCGGCGCTTCATTCGCTTGAGGATCAGGTCATCACCAGCCTGAAGCGACAAGTGGAAATGGGGAAGCAAGCGCGGCTCGCCCGTGACCAGCTCGAACAGCGCTTCGTCGACCTCGATGCTGTCGAGCGAGGATAGGCGCAGCCGCTGAAGCGAGGGCAGGGCGTCTAGCAGGCGCTGGCAGAGCAAGCCGAGCGACCCTTCGTAAGCGGTGATGTCGACGCCCGTGAGCACAATTTCCTTCGCACCTGCATCGAGCTCAAGGGCGATCGCATCGCGCACCGCCTCATAGGGCAGCGACCGGCTCGGTCCGCGCGCCTGCCAGATCGAGCAGAAGGTGCAGCGATGATCGCACCCGGTCTGAACGGCCACGAAGCTGCGCACGCGCGAGAGGAAGCCGGCGGCGACCGGCGGGACCGGCGCCGCCATGACGTCAGAGACATGAATTTTGCTCTGTCCGCCTATAGCGAAGGCCCGTCGATCGTATTTTTCAGCGTTCCCCACGACGCGCGCCACCTCGGGCATCGCCGCGAAACTTGCCGGATCGAGCTGCGCCGCGCATCCGGTCACAACGATCCGCACATCGGGCCGCTCGCGATGCGCGCGGCGGATCGCCTGCCGCGTCTGGCGAACCGCTTCATTGGTGACGGCGCATGAGTTGACGATGATTGTCCCGTCTTCGGCCAGCCCGCGCATTGCCTCGCTTTCGGCGAAGTTGAGCCGGCAGCCGAGCGTGATCGTGTCCACCCCCATCAGCCCAGCGCCTCAAGGTCGATCTCGCCGGTAAATACATGGGTCGCCGGCCCGCGCATGCGGATCGGCTCGCCCGGCGCCCAGGCGATGGTCAACCCGCCGCCCTTCATTAGGACCTTGACCGGCGAGGTCGCTTTCCTCTGGACGATTGCGGCGACACCGGTTGCACAGGCCCCGGTCCCGCAGGCCAGCGTCAGCCCCGCACCGCGCTCCCAGGTGCGAAGCGTGATGCCGTCCGCGCCGGTGCTAGCGACGTTGACGTTGATCCGGTCGGGAAAAGCCGGGTCTTGCTCGATCGCCGGCCCAATCGCCCGCACCCGCTCCTCGTCGACCGCATCGACGAAGAAAACCAGGTGAGAATTGCCTACATTGAGCGCCATCGGCCGCGACAGCTCCTCCCACGCCATCGGCAGCGCGGCGGTGTCCATCGGATAGGCGAGGGGGATCGCGTTCCACTCAAACCGCGGCTCGCCGATCGCGACCTCAATCTCCTCACCTTCGGCCGACCCCTGCAAAATACCGCCAGCGGTCTCGATGCTGGCCGCGCCGGTCAGCGTGATAACGCAGCGCGATGCGTTACCGCAGGCTTCCGCCGGCGATCCGTCAGCGTTCCAGATGTCCATCCTCATCGCCGCCCGATCGCTCGGCCCGAGCAGGATCAGCTGGTCGCAGCCAATCCCGGTCTGTCGGTCGCTCAGCGCCTTGGCCAGCGCTTCGGTCATCGCAATCGGCTCAACGCGCCCGTCGAGAATGACGAAATCGTTCCCGAGGCCGTGCATTTTGTGGAATTGCCGCGTCACGCCGGGGGACTTAGGGAGGCGGGCCATGACTGTCCACCTGTCCCCCGCCGAGGCCGCGCCCGCTGTCCTTCATTTCTGGTTCGAAGAACTGACCGAGGGCCAGCATTGGCGGAAATCACCGGACCTGGACCGGCATATCGCCGAACGGTTTGGAGCCGTGCGAAAGCGGGTGCTGGCGGAGGAGGCGGCCGGGTGGCGCGAAACGCCAGCGACGCTGCTGGCGGCGATCCTCCTTCTCGACCAATTCTCGCGCAACATGTTTCGCGGAACGGCGCGCGCCTTTGAAGGCGATCCATTGGCCCTCGAATTGAGCAAAGATGCGCTGGAACGCGGCTGGGTCGATGCCGCACCGCCACCATGGCGCCAGTTTCTGATGATGCCGCTGATGCACAGCGAATGGCTCGACGATCAGGAAAAATGCGTGGCCGAGTTCCAACGCTTTGGGGAGGCCAACCTCAAATTTGCCCTTCTCCATCGCGATCAGATTGCCAAGTTCGGCCGCTTTCCGGGACGAAATGCCGCGCTGGGCCGCCGTTCAACCGAAGCCGAAGAGGCCGCTCTCGCCGAAGGCGCTGCTTTTTAGGGATTTGCGCAGAGACGCGGAGACGCAGAGAGGTCAGGGCTGGACCCAGTCCTCTGCGCCTCTGCGCGAACCATTTCTGGCTCCCGCCGCTAAACTTGACCGAACAGTCGTCGGGGCGTAGGCGCGCAGCTGTCTTAACGGATATGACATCGATGAAGCATCCACGGGTGCGCGTTGGCCGGCGAGGTTTCGCCCGCCGGCGTGTCATGCGTTTTTGCCTCCCGACTGTGGAGTGAGTGAATGTTCGACAGCCTGAGCGATCGCCTTGCCGGCGTGTTCGACAAGCTCCGCGGCCGCGGCGCCTTGTCGGAGGAAGACGTGCGCTCGGCGATGCGCGAGGTGCGGGGCGCGCTGCTTGAGGCCGACGTCGCGCTGCCGGTGGCGCGCGATTTCGTTGACCAGATCACCGAGCGCGCGGTGGGGGCCGAAGTCATTCGTTCGGTCACGCCGGGCCAGATGGTCGTCAAGATCGTCAACGATGCGCTGGTCGAGATGCTCGGCAGCGAGGCGGCTGGACTCCACCTCGACGTCAATCCGCCGGCCGTGGTGATGATGGTCGGGCTGCAGGGCTCGGGCAAGACGACGACCACCGCCAAGCTAGCCAAGCGGCTCCACGAGCGCGAGCGCAAGCGCGTGCTGATGGCCTCGCTCGATGTTGCTCGCCCGGCCGCGCAGGAACAGCTGGCGGTGCTCGGTCGTCAGGCCGGGGTCGATACGCTGCCGGTCGTCGCCGGCCAGACGCCGGTTCAGATCGCCGAGCGCGCGCTCCAGGCGGCAAAGCTTCAGGGCTATGACGTGCTGATGCTCGACACAGCGGGACGGCTCCACGTCGACGAAGCGCTGATGTCCGAGATGAAGGCTGTCGCCGCCGCCTCGCGTCCGGTCGAGACGCTGCTGGTGGTCGACAGCCTGACCGGCCAGGACGCAGTCAACGTCGCCAAGGGCTTTGCCGGAGAGGTCGAATTGTCGGGCGTGATCCTGACCCGACTGGACGGCGATGCGCGCGGCGGCGCGGCGCTCAGCATGCGTGCGGTGACCGGCAAGCCGATCAAATTCGCCGGCACCGGCGAGGGACTCGACGCGCTCGAGGCTTTCCACCCAAGCCGTGTCGCCGGCCGCATTCTCGGCATGGGCGACGTCGTCGGTCTGGTCGAGCGCGCGGCCGAAACGGTCAAGATCGAGGACGCCGAGAAGCTCGCTGCGAAAATGGCCAAGGGCAAGTTCGATCTCGACGATTTGCGCCTCCAGATCAGCCAGATGCAGCGCATGGGCGGGCTTGGCGCCCTGGCCAACATGCTGCCCGGCATGAAGGGCATGAAGGGCGCCGCCAATGTCGATGACAAGGCGCTGGTGCGGCTGGAAGCAATGATGTCGTCAATGACAGCAAAGGAACGCGCGCGACCCGAGATCATCAATGCCAAGCGCAAGATCCGTCTCGCCAAGGGCAGCGGAACCACCGTTCAAGAGGTCAACAAGCTGCTCAAGATGCACCAGGAAATGGCCAATGCGATGAAGCGCCTCAAGAAATTGGGCGGCTTTGGCAAGCTCGCCTCAATGTTCGGCGGGGGCGGCATGGAAAAGGCGCTGCAGGACCTGTCCCCCGGCCAGATGCCCGGCAACCAGCTGCCGCAGATCCCCGGACTTCCCGGCGGCGCGGCACCGTTCAACCTTCCCCCCGGTTTCAACAAATTCTCAAAGAAATAACCGAACTCACTGAAAGGAATATCAAATGGCAGTTGCAATTCGTCTGGCCCGTGGTGGCTCCAAGAAGCGCCCCTATTATCGCCTCGTCGTCGCCGACAGCCGCAATGCGCGCGACGGCCGCTTCATCGAGAAGGTCGGCATCTATAACCCGCTGCTCGCCAAGGACAGCCCCGACCGGGTCAAGCTCGACGCCGAGCGCATTTCGCATTGGCTGAGCGTCGGCGCCCAGCCGTCGGACCGCGTCGCCCGCTTCCTCGATGCCGCCGGCATCCGCGAGCGCGCCGCGCGCAACAACCCGAATAAAGCCGAGCCGGGCGAAAAGGCTAAGGAACGCGTCGAAGAGCGCGCAGGCAAGGCCGCCGCCGCCGAGGAAGCCGCCGCTGCCGCCGCCCCGGCCCCGGTAGTTGAAGAAGCCGCGCCGGTTGAAGACGCTCCCGCTGAGGAAGTGACCACCGAGGCCGAAGCGCCTGCTGAAGAAGCCGCCGCCGAAGAGGCTCCAGTCGAGGAAGCGGTCGCCGATGAAGCTGTCGCAGAAGAGGCTCCGGCCGCTGAAGCCACCGCCGAGGAAACTCCGGCCGCCGAGGAAGTCGCGGCTCCGGCCGAAACCAATGAAGCGACCCCGAACAGCGACGCCGGCGACGAAGCCGGCGGCGTGACCGGGGAAAGCGCCCAGGCCCCTGCCGAGGGCGAAGCTTCTCCAGCCGAGGGTGAAGCCGCTCCCGCTGAGGGCGATGAAGCCGCGAAGGCCAAGTAAGGATGATCAGAAGCCCCTCCCCTCGATGGGGAGGGGTTGGGGCGGGGTGATGTCTTCAAATATGCCGCATCCATCTCCACCCTCACCCCCACCCAACCCTCCCCCATCGAGGGGGAGGGCCTCCGAACGGCGTGTCGCGCTGGCCGCGGTCGCCGGGGCGCATGGCATCCAGGGCGAGGTGCGGCTCAAGCTATTCGCGCAAAGCGCCGGCAGTCTCGCCCGCCACAAATGCGTATTCGTCGACGGGCAGCCGATGACCCTTCGCGACGTTCGCGCCAACGGCAAGGCGGTCATCGCCCGCTTTGACGGCATCGCCGACCGCTCTGAGGCCGAGGCGCTGCGCGGCAAGCTAGTTGAGGTAGACCGAGCCGAGCTGCCGCCTCTCGAAGAGGGCGAATATTATCACGCCGACCTGATCGGGCTGCCGTGCGTCGATGAAGCAGGGACCCGGCTCGGCACGGTTGCCGCGATAGAGAATTTTGGCGCCGGCGATCTAATCGAATTGGAGCGCGAAGGCCAAAAACGTTCGCTGATCCCGTTCCGCGACCCGATTGCCCGGCTCGAACACGACCGGATTGTCCTCGATCCAGGCTTCCTGGCCTAACGCAGAAGCGGCTCGTTCTTTGCGAGATCGTTGCGGATGGTGGTCGAGGCGACCCCGCCTTCGCCCATCGCATGGCTGATCTGGTCGAGGCCGAGCACCACGTCGCCCGCCGCGTAAAGACCGGGGACGCTGGTGCGCTGGTGGCTGTCGACGCGAATACAGGCCTCGCCGCTCAAATCCGCGCCAAGCATCTCGGCCAAGTGGATATGGGTGTCGCTGCCGAGCGCAGGGTAGATGCTGTCGAAGTTATGACGTGTGCCCGCCGTGATTACCGTGATGTCGCCTTCGCCTGGCTCGATCGCCTCCACCGGTCCGTCGATTAGCGCGATCCCGTCCGTCGCGAGTAATTTCCGCTCGTCCGCGTCGAACTCATGCGGCCCATCCGGCGCGATCAGGGTTAGCTCGGCGGTGTAGCTCCGCAGGAAAATCGCTTCGGCCCTGCCGCGCTCCCCGGCGCCGATCACGGCGATTCGCTTGTCGGTCACTTCATAGCCGTCGCAGATCGGGCAATAGCGGATCAGTCCCTTGGCCATCGCCGCGTCATGCACCTCCATGTCCATCGGCGGACGGCGGTTGGTCACCCCGGTCGCCAGCAGGACGGCGCGCGCGACGACCGGGCCCGACCCAAAGTCGGCGGTGAACAGGCCGCTACCCGCGTCGCGCTCGATCTTCGCTACTTGCCCATCCTCGATCCGCGTCCCGTAGCGCTGCGCTTGGTCCTTCATCCGGTCGAGCAGTTCCTTGCCGTTGATCCCCTCGGGAAAGCCGGCGTGGTTGTGACTGGTCGGAATCCATGCGGCGCGGCTCTTGCCCCCGTCGACGACCAGAATGTCGAGATGATAGCGCGAAAGATAAATCGCCGCCGTCAGCCCCGCCGGGCCGCCGCCGATCACCAAACAGTCGAGAGTCTTGTCTTCCATCGGAAGTCGAAGCGCATGGTCACGATGCGAGTTCCAACGGCTTTGTGAGAATGCTAACTCCGAGTGATGATTTGGGGCGACCTCCTTACCGAGAACCTACTCTTTGGGGCGGCCTCCGCTCTTATTGCAGGCATGACCGCCGCCTTTCTCGATTGGTGGCGACCAGCAATGCCTGCGCGTCGAATTGCGGTAATCAGCGGTTTTGTTTTGCCATTCCTCTTGCTCGTCCTGGTAATCGTGGGAACGATCTTCTTCCTTTCTGATGACTGCCCGCCGGAGGATGTTTGCGATGCCGGTGCGATGGCCTTCGCCGGACTGATGATGATTGGTGCATGGGCCATCTGTGTCGCATTGATTTTCGGGCTCATGGCTGGGCACTTGGCGATCAAATATCTGCGCAGATCATGACCTTCCGCGCCACCATCCTTACTCTCTATCCGGAGATGTTTCCCGGGCCGCTTGGCACGAGTCTTGCCGGGAGGGCGCTTGAGGACGACGTTTGGACCCTCGAGGCGCGCAACATCCGTGATCATGCGGTGGGCAAGCATCGCACGGTGGACGACACGCCGGCCGGGGGCGGGGCGGGGATGGTCTTGCGCGCTGACGTGCTCGCCGCCGCGCTCGATGCGGTGGCTGACGGCCGCCCGATGCTGGCCATGACCCCGCGCGGGGCGCCGCTCACCCAAGCGCGCGTCCGCGACCTCGCGGCGGGTGAGGGGGCGACCATCCTGTGCGGGCGGTTCGAGGGGTTCGACGAGCGCATCTTCGAGGGCCGCGCTATCGAGCCGGTCAGCGTTGGCGACTATGTCCTCTCGGGCGGCGAATTGGGCGCGATGGTGCTGCTCGACGCTTGCATTCGGCTGCTCCCCGGCGTAATGGGCGCGGCCTCTAGCGGGGAGGAGGAGAGCTTCGACGAAGGGCTCCTGGAATATCCGCATTATACCCGGCCCGTCGAATGGGAAGGACGCACGATCCCCGAAGTGCTGCGATCGGGGGATCATGCGAAGATCGCGGCGTGGCGAAAGCAGCGCGCGATCGACGATACACGGCTACGGCGGCCGGACCTGATCGAGCGCCATGGGGGCGCTCGGGAGGCACCGCCCTCTGGCGCGCAGCGCGATACATAGGGTCGATAAGACAATGAACCTGATCCAGACGCTCGAAGCCGAGCAGATTGCCTCGCTCGTCGAGCTCCGCCCAATTCCCGAATTCCGCCCCGGCGACACGCTCAAGGTCGGCGTCAAGGTGGTCGAAGGCGAACGCGCCCGCGTGCAGATGTACGAAGGCGTGTGCATCGCGCGGGCCAACAAGGGCGTGAATTCGAACTTCACTGTCCGCAAGATTTCGTTCGGCGAAGGCGTCGAGCGCGTCTTCCCACTTTATTCTCCGATAATCGACTCGATCGAGGTCGTTCGCCGTGGCGCCGTGCGCCGCGCCAAGCTCTATTACCTCCGCGGCCGCCGCGGCAAATCGGCGCGCATCGCCGAGCGCCGCGACCCGCGTCCGCCCAAGAGCAGCAAGACGGACACCTAGGCGCTCGTCAATCGTCGAACGAAGGGGCGGTTCGCGATGGCGGGCCGCCCTTTTCGATTCCGGTTCACAGCGTGAAGGGAATGATGCGCACGCTGCTGTTCGGAGCATAGTGCGGGATATGACTCGCCGGGCGTGCGGCGACCAAGGGCGCGCTCTCCGGCGGAAGCGCGAAGGCGGTGCCGATCAATTCTCCCTTGACCGGCCTGCGGTCGGCGAAGCGCAGCTCCACCGACAGGCCGTCGCAGCCGCGCCCGGCGCAACGCAGCAGGCTAAAGCCCTTGCCCGCTGCCGTCGGAATGACCTGCGCATCGCCGCCGAGGCCCATCGCGGTTACCGCCACCCCCTTGGCGAAGCGCAACCCCATCGTGTCGAATCCGCCGCGGTGGAGGATGAGCGTGATGCGCCGCCCGTTTCCGTCGGGTACGATCGAGCTCACCTGGGCTCGCGGAGTCGGCAAGGGCAGCAAAGGAGCCTTCGCCAGCCAGCGCTTGCTAGTCGAATTGCGCAGCTCGGCCTTGCGCCACGGGCCGAACCGGCTCCAGCCAGCGGGCAGGGGCGTCATGCCGTTCGATACCGACCAGTCGGCGCGTTTTTCGACATCGTCTCGTAGGTAATCGAGCGTCAGTCCGCCCGGCCGAATTGGGGTGGTTCTGGGTATGCTCAGCGCTCCAACGCACACCAGCGCCGCTGCCCCGACCATTAGCGTGCCGAACCGGCGATCGATGGGCCCGGCGACTTCCACCAGCACCGGCAGCGTCGCCAGCGCCGCGAGCGGTGCGACCGCCCATAGCGGCCCATCGACCAGCAGCATTTCGATTTCCGCCAGCAACTGCGCGAACATCAGCAACTGAACTAGCGCTGCGGCGGCAATGAGCGTGGCACCCGCCCGGCCCGAGCGCGGCATGATGAGCAATGCCGCCAAGGCCAGCCCCGGTGCGGCGAGAAAGTAGATGGTCGCTCCGGGCAAGATGACGCTCGCCAATACGCCGAGCAGGAGAGTGAGGGTCCAGGCGGCAGCCCGACGGCGATCGAGATCGGCGGTTAGGGCAAGCCGGGCGAGGATCATTGTCTCGACGACAATGATGACGGCGTAAATCGCGAGGTAGGCGGGCAGGGGCTCGGCTCGCCAGAAGGCACCGGGGCGAATCAGGTTAAACAGAGTGGCGGCAAGCGCCGCTGCCGCGACCGCACCGGTCCATGCGGCGGCGCAGGTAAGCAGAGGGCGACCGAGCGCGTTCCTCTGCCTTGCGACGAACAGTGTCACCAGCAGCAGCGCGGCCAACAAGGCGGCCGCGAACAGCAGCGGAAGCGCGATCAAGAAAAGTCCCGCGATATCGGTGAACACCATTCGCGAACCGCCCTCGGCACGCGGCGCTTCAACCATCGCTCGCGTCGCTGCCAGCACTTCGCTGCCCATCTGCGCCGCGCTCCCCCGATCAAGCGTGGCGACGGTGTCGCCGGGCGAGTGATAGCGCGTCTCGTTGCCGATGATCGCGTAGCTGAGCGTCATCCAGCCCTTCTCCTTGAACACCTGCACGTCGGTCGTATTGGGGATCAGCGCCGCCATGTCGGTTGAAATCGAATTGGCGTTGGGGCGGCGCGTGGCGCGAGCGTAGGCGGCGATCGCGGGACCGTTGGGCGCGTTCGTCTCGAACATCGTTGCGGCGCCGCTGACCCCGCGCGATTCGATGTTGATCAGCGAGTCGACCGACGGCGCCAGCGGGTCGTGCCGGGCAAAGGCGCTGGCACCGTTGAGCCCATATTCTTCGCCCTCGTTGAACAGGAAGGTCACGGGCCGGACAGGGGGCTTGGCACGCAGCTGGCCAGCCACTTCAAGCAGCGTCGCGACGCCTATTCCGTCGTCGGCGGCGCCTGGGCCAGCCGGCGTGCTGTCGTAGTGGGCATTGAGCAGCAGTCGTGGCCCGGCAGCGGGGCCGATCGAGGCGACGACGTTGCGGACATGGCTGCAGCTGACGACGCGGGCGCGAGGATTGGCGCGGCAGTCGGTCGCTTCGCGTATTTCAGGGCGGAGCCCGATGGCGCGAAGCTCGCCGATCAGGCGGTTGCGCACCGCGTCATTGGCGGAGGTGTCGACCGGGTGCGGGCGCTGGTCGCCGAGAATGCGCTCCAGCCTCGCCACCGCGCGCCCTGTATCGAATTGCCCGGCCTTCACGGTGACCGGAGCGGACGGCGGCGCGACCAGCCAGCCCTTGACGGCGAACGCCAGCATCAGCAGGCCAATCGCCAGCAGCAGCCGTCCCATATTCTGTTGTTGCCCCATCATGTTCCCCCGATCGGCTCCGCTGGCGTTGACTTTGCCATGTTGCTGCCTACGTGCAAGCCACACTACATCAGCGGAAGTTGGACATGACCATGGGCTATCGGGTGGCCGTCGTCGGCGCGACCGGCAATGTCGGACGAGAGATTTTGAATATCCTCGCCGAGAGGCAATTTCCGCTCGACGAAGTGGCGGCGGTGGCCAGTTCGCGCTCGACCGGCAACCTGATCGACTTCGGCGACAGCGGCAAGGAGTTGAAGGTCCAGAACATCGAGCATTTCGACTTTGACGGTTGGGACATTGCGCTGTTCGCGGCCGGGTCGGATGTGTCGAAGGTCTACGCACCGATTGCCGCCGGGGCGGGTTGCACCGTGATCGACAATAGCTCCTTCTATCGCATGGACCCCGATGTCCCCCTGATCGTCCCCGAAGTGAATCCCGAGGCGATCGACGGCTATCGCGCCAAAAACATTGTCGCCAACCCCAATTGCTCAACCGCGCAGATGGTCGTCGCGTTGAAGCCGTTGCACGACGCCGCGCGGATCAAGCGCGTCGTCGTCGCCACTTATCAGTCGGTGTCGGGCTCGGGGAAGGCGGGGATGGACGAGCTGTTCGAGCAGAGCCGCAACATCTTCGTCGGCGATAGCAACGAGCCGCGCAAATTCACCAAGCAGATCGCATTCAACGTCATTCCGCAGTGCGGCGACTTCCACGACGACGGCTCGACCAGCGAGGAATGGAAGCTGGTGGTCGAGACCAAGAAGATCCTCGATTCGTCGATCAAGATCAGCGCGACCTGTGTCCGCGTGCCGGTGTTCGTCGGCCATAGCGAGGCAATCAACATCGAGTTTGAGGATGAGATTTCGGCCGACCAGGCGCGCGAGATCTTGCGCGAGGCGCCGGGTGTCATGCTGATCGATAAGCGCGAGGACGGCGGCTACGTCACCCCGGTCGAGTGCGTCGGCGAATATGCCACCTTTGTCAGCCGGGTGCGCGAGGATCCGACGGTCGACAACGGCCTGTCGATCTGGGTAGTCAGCGATAACCTCCGCAAGGGCGCGGCGCTGAACGCGGTCCAGATCGCCGAATTGCTCGGCCGCCGTCATTTGCAGAAGGCCGCGTGATGGCAATCTCGGGCGGATGTCGCTGTGGCGCTGTGCGTTACCTCCTCGCGGGCGGGGAGTTGCCCCGCGTCTATTGTTGCCACTGCCGGGCGTGCCAAAGCTGGTCCAGCAGCGCCTTCACCGAGCAAGCCCCGGTTAGGGAAAGCGAGCTGACGGTCAGCGGCGCTTTGGCGACCTTCACCTATCAGACACCCAGCGGCGCGACCTCCACCCACAGCGCTTGCGCAAAATGCTTCTCGCGGGTGTTCAATGTCAACGAGCGTTTGCCCGGCTACGCCTTGCTGCGCGCCGGCACGCTCGACGACAGCCATGCAATTGTCCCGGTTGCGCACATCTGGACCAGCGCCAAGCAACCGTGGGTGGTGCTTCCCGAAGGCGTTCCGGCGTTCGATGAAGGCGCGCCGCAAGATGAATTCAGGAAATTGACAGGGCTTGAGTAGCGCCGACACCATCGTCGCGACTTGCGGAAGTTCGCCTGGCGTGTAGCTTCTCAGCCCAACCAATGGGGAGAAGTATGATGCGTACCATGCTGATTCTAGGCGGAACGGTTCTCGCCCTGGCCGGCTGTGCGAAGCCGGGTGCACCGCCGGCGCCGCCTGCCCAGGCCGAAGCGGAAAAAATTGTCGCCGACACCGAGGTCAGCTTCACCGGCGGCAACGTCGAGGCGATCATGGGCCATTATGCCGACGGAGCGGTGGTTTTCGATCCTTCGGTGCTCGACCCGAGCAATGACCGCGCGATGCAGACAAAGTGGACCGCGGGCTATGTGACGATGAAGCCCTCCGATCAAACGGTTGGCTCGCGCCATGTGCAGGTGCTCGACGCCGACACGATCGTCGCGTCGGGCGTGATGTCGTTCACCGCCGCGGTGGGTCCAACCCGCCAGATGCTGCGTACTCGCTACACCGACGTCTATCAGAAGCAGGCCGACGGCAGCTGGAAGATCGTCCACGAACATATGTCCGGACCGCCGCCCGAGACGCCGATGCCATGAGCGAAGCGGAACCCATGAGCGGCGGTTGCGCCTGCGGTGCGGTGCGCTTCGAAGCGAAGGTCGACAGCGACGAGGCCTATCTCTGCCATTGCCGGATGTGCCAGCGCGCGACCGGCAGCGTGTCGATCGCGTTCAAGAATATACCGCAGGCGAAGGTGCGCTGGCTGTCGGGGCCGGATTGGTACGACAGTTCGCCGATCGCCCGGCGACCCTATTGCTCGGCGTGCGGAACATCGTTCGGGTTCCAGTTCCTCGAGGGGACGAACCTCGATCTTACCGTCGCCAGCTTCGACGATCCGTCGCACTTCAGGCCGACCAGCCACTTCGGCGCCGAGAGCCTCCATGAAGCCTGGATAGACACCAGTGGCCTGCGCCGCACACGGACCGACGAGCAGCCGAAGCTGGTCGACAAATGGATTGCGGCCACGGGGTCGCTGCCCGGCTGATCGGGACCAGCATTGCAATGTAGGACTTGCTTTGCCAACAGGTCGCCCATGCCGCATTCCGCGATCATGTATTTTCAGTTTGCGGGGCATTTTCCGTCTGAATTCGGCCATCGTCAGTGCGAACATTGGGACCATTCGACGTCGTGACGGAGCTGCCGATCCACCGCTGGAACGCGTCCGACGGCGTGGAGCTTGTCTGGCGCGAGCTGGGCGAGGGCCGACCGGTGGTGCTGGTCCACGGCCTCTTCTCCGACGCGGTTACCAACTGGATCAAGTTCGGCGGCGCCGCCGCGGTCGCGGCGCGCGGCTTTCGCGTCATCATGCCGGACCTTCGCGCGCACGGCCTCAGCGGTAAGCCCCATGACCCGGCCGCCTACCCCGACGGCATCCTCGGCCGCGACCTCAAGGAGCTGGCTGCCCATCTCGGGCTCGACGATTATGATCTCGGCGGCTTCTCGCTTGGCGCTCGGACCACGGTGCAGGGAGTGGGCGAGGGGCTTCGTCCGCGCCGCGCCGTGCTGGCCGGGATGGGGCTCGAAGGCCTCAGCGGCTGGCTCCGCCGCAAGGACTTCTTTCTCGATGCGATCGCCAATTTCGACACGACAAGCCGCGGCGACAAACACTGGCTGGCAATCCAGTTCATGAGGACCATGAAAGTTGACCGCGCCGCAGCAGCGCTCTTGCTACCGACGTTCACCGACGCGCGGCCCGAATGGCTCGCCGCCTTCACCATGCCGACGCTGGTGCTGTGCGGGATCGAGGATCGCGACAATGGCTCAGCGCCGAAGTTGGCCGACGCGCTTCCCGACGCCACCTACGTTTCCGTGCCCGGCACGCACATGAGCAGCGTCACCAAGCCGGAATTCGCCGAACGGCTTGCCGAATGGCTCGCCGCGCCTTGACCTTAGCCGCGCGACGTTTCACTGATTTCGTCACGCGAAAACAATGAATTGACCCAGGACGAGGAGTTTGACGCCTTGAAATACCTTGCCGCTTCCGTGTCGCTAGCCGCGCTTGCGCTGGCGGGCTGTGCCGCTACCCCGCCGGCCCAGATGGCCGCCGAAATTCCGGCCGAAGCTCCCGCAGCAGCCGCGGCCGCAGCGGCCTACCCGCTGACTCCCGACGGCGCTCGCGCCTTCATCGCCGAGGTCGAGAAGGATCTGTATGACTTTGGCACCATTTCGGGCCGCGCCCAGTGGGTCAACGCGACCTACCTGACAGACGATACCGACGCGCTCGCCGCCTATTTCGGCACGATCGGCACCGAAAAGGGTGTCAAATATGCGTCCGATGCGGCCCGTTATGCCCGGGTCGAGGGTCTCGACTTTGACACGGCTCGCAAATTGAACATCCTGCGCGGTGCTTTGGTGCTGGCGGCGCCGAGCACGCCGGGCGCGGCGGCCGAACTCAACACCATCGCCACCCGACTCCAGTCGAACTACGGCAAGGGCCGTGCGTCGCTGCACGGCAAGGTGCTGACCGGCGACGACGTCGAGGCAATGATGGGCACCAACCGCAACCCAGCCGAGCTGGCCGAAATGTGGAAGACCTGGCATGAGAATGTTGGCCGCCCGATGCGCCCCGATTATACCCGCATGGTCGAGATCGCCAACGCCGGCGCCAAGGATCTCGGCTATGGCGATAGCGGCTCGATGTGGCGCAGCCAGTATGACATGACGCCCCAGCAATTTTCGGCGATGTACGACCGACTGTGGTCTGAAGTGAAGCCGCTCTACGACGACCTCCACTGCTACACCCGGACCAAGCTCAACCAGAAATACGGCAATGCCGTTCAGCCAGCGTCAGGTCCGATCCGCGCCGATCTACTCGGTAATATGTGGGCGCAGGAATGGGGCAACATCTACGACATCGTCGCGCCCAAGGGCGCCGGCGATGTCGGCTACGACACCACTGATCTGCTGGTGAAGGCGAAATATACGCCCGAGAAGATGGTCCGCACCGGCGAGGGTTTTTACAAGTCGCTTGGTCTCGCGCCTTTACCGGCAAGCTTCTGGGAACGGAGCCAGATCACTCGCCCACGCGACCGAGAGGTGATCTGTCACGCTTCGGCCTGGGACGTCGACCAGAAGGATGATCTGCGCATCAAGATGTGCACCAAGGTCAATGGCGACGACTTCGTCACCATTCACCACGAGCTCGGCCACAACTATTACCAGCGCGCCTACAACCAGCAGCCCTACCTCTACCTGAACGGCGCCAACGACGGCTTTCACGAGGCGATCGGCGACTTCATCGCGCTGTCGATCACGCCCGAATATCTGACGCAGATCGGCCTGCTCGACAAATCGAAGGTGCCTTCGGCTGATAAGGACACTGGTTTGCTGTTACGTCAGGCGATGGACAAGGTCGCCTTCCTGCCGTTCGGCCTGCTGGTCGACAAATGGCGCTGGGGCGTTTTCGACGGATCGATCACCCCGGCCAACTACAACCAGGCCTGGGTTGACCTCAAACGTCAGTATCAGGGAATTACGCCGCCGGTGGCGCGCAGCGAAAGCGATTTCGATCCGGGGGCCAAGTTCCACATCCCGGGAAACACACCCTATGCTCGCTACTTCCTCGCGCGCCTGCTGCAGTTTCAGTTCTACAAGGCGGCGTGCGACATCTCCGGATGGAAGGGCCCGCTTCACCGCTGCAGCTTCTACGGCAACAAGCAGGTCGGCGCACGCTTGAACGCGATGTTGGCGATGGGTGCGTCCAAGCCGTGGCCCGACGCGCTCGAGGCGTTTACTGGCAACCGAGACATTTCGGGTAAGCCAATGATCGAATATTTCGCGCCGCTCCACGCTTGGCTCAAGCAGCAGAACGCAGGCAAGCAGTGCGGATGGTGAAAAAGCCCCTCTCCCGCGCGGGAGAGGGGCTCGTACAATCTAATAAGAGACCGCGCCGGCCTTGAGCTGATCTTCGATCAGGGGATCGGCGGGTTTGGTCGTCTTGACGCCGGTTTCCTTGAGGGTCAGAGCCTCCTCGGCGATCTCGGTCTGCGACTTTTCATCAATGCCGTCGATCTTACGCGAGGCGCGCTCGGCGGTAGATTTCACTTTCGACTTCGCGTCGGCCAGTCCATCCTTGACCCGCTCGGCCAGGTTGGCGGCGGCGTCCTTGAACGAGCCTTTGTTGCGCGAGAAAAAATAGGCGCCGGCGGCCGCCGCGGCGACGGCGGTGACCGCGCCGGTCGCGATTGCCGCGCTGGCGTAGGGGCGATCCCTGACCGTCCGTCCGCTACGCGCGAGCAGCGTCTGGTCTTTCGGCGCCGAACGGCTGCGACGGTTGGTTGTCGAAGGTTTCTTGGTAGTGGCCATGGCGATACTCCTCACAGGATGGTGCGAGATATCAAACGCCCGGCGAGCCAAATCGACCCGCCGGACGGCGTGCTTTTTGTTACAGCTGGCCGAGTAGGGCTTCGGCGCTCGATGCCTGATATTCGCCGGGCGCCTCGACATTCAGCTGCTCGACGACTCCGTCGTTGACGATCATCGAATAGCGCTGGCTGCGCTGACCCATGCCGAACTTGCTGCCGTCCATTTCCAGCCCGACCGCCTTGGCGAAATCGCCGTTGCCGTCAGCCAGCATGGTGATGTCCTCGCTGCCCTGTTCCTTGTTCCATGCGCCCATCACGAAGGCATCGTTGACGCTGGTGCCGACAACCTCGTCGATGCCCTTGCCCTTTAGTTCCTTGGCCTTTTCGACATAGCTCGGCAGGTGCCGTGCCGAGCAAGTGGGAGTGTAAGCGCCCGGGACCGCGAAAAGCGCAACGCGCTTGCCCGCGAAATAATCGCCGCTTTTGACCGGCACCGGCCCCTCCGGTGTGGCTAGCGACATATGAACGTCCGGGATGCGGTCGCCGACCTGGATAGGCATGAGGAATCTCCTGTTTGATGGACAGGCCGGGACATAGGTGCAGCGCAGCGCAGTCTCAAGGCTTGTGCCATTTCTCGTCGCCAAGCATTCATCGAGCGATGGAACAGCCTCGCTTTCAGTCGGGCAAGTTGCTGCTTGCTATGCCGGGCATCGGCGATCCGCGCTTTGAGCGCGCGGTGATCGCGGTCTGCGTCCATGACGAACATGGTGCGGTTGGCATCGGCATCGGCCACCTGCGCGCAGGCGTCGGGTTGCGCGGCCTGCTTCACGAGCTCGATATCGATCCGGGCGACGCGCCCGACGTACCCGTGCTGCATGGCGGGCCAGTCGAGCCGGGCAGGGGCTTTGTCCTTCACAGCGACGATTGGGGCGGGCAGGATACGATCGCGGTAACCGGGCTTGGCGCGTTGACCGGCACGCTCGACGTGCTGAACGCCATTGCCGAAGGCCGCGGACCGAGCCGCTATCTTGTCGCATTGGGTTATGCCGGATGGGGCGAGGGCCAACTCGACGACGAAATGACCAGACCTGGCTGGCTCACGGCATCGGGCTCTCCAACGATCCTGTTTGAAACACCGGTCGTGCAGCGCTGGGAAGCATCGTTCCGCGCCGAAGGTATCGACCCGCGCCTGCTTGACAGCGCTGCCGGCGCCGCTTGATCTAACGGGCGGTTTATTCGTAACCGAGCATGCCGCGCAGCCCGGGCGCGGCAAAATCTAGCAATCGCCTTTGCATCTCGGGCAGCTCCGCCGGTAGGTCCAGCTTGACCCCCGTGAGATTTTCCCTCGCGGTGCCGCTTTGATTGCGATCGGAGCCGATCCGAACCCGCGCCTGCCAGTCTTGAGGTCGTTCGATCCCGCAGGCTTCGAATAATTTGGTGAAGAATAACTCGGCCGCCTTGCCGTCCAAATCACCCAACGCGGCGACAAGGTCTTCATAGCGGATCAGCCGCACTCCCGTTCCAAGCCAGGCAAGGGCGTTATAGGTGAACGTCGCGGCGAGCGGCGGCTCCTTCCCGTGGATGCCCAGGATCATCATGTTCAGAAGTGCTTCGGCGCCGACCGACCCATCCTGGGGAAATTCCAGCGGGCCTTTGAATTCATCGCTCATGAAGAAGCGCGCGCGGGCGATCACCCAGTCGTAAGGGTCGCGGACCAGCAGGACCTGGCGGACTCCCGCTAGCGCCCTGACGGTAGTGTCGGTGAAGAGCAGGTGCCCCCAACTCAGCAGTTTTCGGTTCTGGTCGAAGGCGGCAAGGTGATGCTGCAAAATTTGATGTTGGATAAATTCCGCTTTGTATTGGCTTTCGACCGGCACAAACATTCGGAGGATGTTGCGCAACAAATGGCTGCCGCTCTTCGGGACACTGTTCAGGAACAAGGGCTGGTCAAGAGGGCGCTGATCGAATTTGCGATTTTCGTCGTCAAGCGTATCCGGCTTCACCGTGACCCGTGTAAACGACATCGAAATACTCCTGGAGGCGTGCACTGTCGCCGCGGGAAGGGTGGGTTTGCACGGATGTTACGAGCAGCGGCGGCGGGGCTCAAGAGAGGCGGGGCACCCCAATTGCTTCGAACACGCTTCCCCGCCGAAGGCGCCCGCTGTTCGACAGCGCCACCGGTGCGGCTTTAATCAGTGCACTGTGTATTCAAGGTGCCGCAACTTGTCCGGATTGCGCATCACATAAATTGCCTCAATTCGATCGTCGACAAGCAGTAGGGCCGTCGTCTGGAGCATTCCGTCCGCTTCGCGGGTAACGAAACCCGGGAGGCCGTTGATGAAGGCAAAACGGACGCTGGTCGACGGATGAAGTCGAAACAGCTTTGCCAGACCGGCGTGCAGCTTTGTCACCGCCGTGATTCCCCGGATCACTTGCGTCGCCGCTGATCGCTTTCCGCCGCCATCGGCATAAAGGCCGACATCGTGGGCCAGCATCGCTTCCAGACGCTGGATGTCGCCCTTTCGAGAGGCAGCGAAGAAAGCCGATGCGATTTCCAGTCCGCGTTTCCGATCGACATGATAACGTGGCCGGTCGGCGCGAACATTTTGGCGGGCACGGCTGGCGAGCTGGCGGCACGCAGCCGCATCCCGGCCAAGGGAAGCTGCAACATCGTCGAAGCTTTCCCCGAAAACATCATGAAGCAGGAATGCCGCGCGCTCTAGCGGAGAGAGCCGCTCCAGCGCGAGCATCAGCGGCAAGGTGACATCCTCGACCTCTTCGTCTTCAACCGTCGGCTCGGGCAGCCATGGACCGACGTAAGTCTCTCGCCGCGAGCGCGCCGACTTCAGCTGGTCGAGGCAAAGCCTAATGACCACTCGGCGAAGGAACGCCTGGGGCGCCTCGACTTCGCTTCGATCCGTACTCGACCAACGCAGCCAGGCATCTTGCACCACATCCTCCGCATCGGCGATCGAGCCGAGCATCCGATAGGCAACCTGGATCAAATCCGGTCTCATTGTTTCGAACTGAGGCGGCGGTTGCGCTTCTCCTACCATCCGACGCTCGCGTCAAAAATTTCGAAGCCCACGGCAAGGCGGTTCCATCCGTTGATGACGACGATCATCATGGTCAGCTTGACTTGCTCCTCCTTGCTGAACTGGTCATCGAGCGCTGCGTATATAGCGTTAGGGGCTCGGCGATCGGCAACCAGCGTCAGATGGTCGGTCCATGCGAGCGCCGCGCGCTCCCGCTCGCTGAAGACCGGCGCTTCATGCCATGCCGTCAGCAGGTGAAGCCGTTGTTCCGTTTCCCCCTTCTTCCTCGCGTCGGCGGTGTGCATGTTGAGGCAGTTGGCGCACCCATTGATCTGCGACGCCCGAATTTTGACTAACTCGAGCAACCCTTTTTCGAGGCCGCTGTCACCGACTTGGGTCGAGAATTCCACGAACCGCTTCATCATCTCGGGGTTAGAGGCAAATAGGTTGTTGCGGGGCTCCATCAGGTCGTCCTTTCAAAAGGGTTTCGAAAACTTGACGAAACAGGCCGGGCAATTGTGACATGCGGGCCCCAATTTACGCCTCCGACCTCCGCGCAGGACGCCGGCCGATTGCTTTTGGAGACTGTCAGGGCTAGGGGCGGCGCGACTGATCGGGCGGCCGTGCGCTGCCCTTCATTTTCATTCTGGAGAGCTTTGCCGTGGCCACTACTGCCGACACCATGACCCGCGATTATCTCGTCAAGGATATCAGCCTCGCTGCCTTCGGCCGCAAGGAAATCGACATTGCCGAGACCGAGATGCCTGGCTTGATGGCGCTGCGCAGCGAATTCGGCGCGTCGCAGCCATTGAAGGGCGCGCGGATTACCGGCTCGTTACACATGACTATCCAGACCGCGGTGCTGATCGAGACGCTGACCGCGCTTGGCGCCAACGTCCGCTGGGCGTCGTGCAACATCTTCTCGACCCAGGACCATGCCGCCGCCGCCATCGCCAAGTCGGGCGTTCCGGTGTTCGCGGTCAAGGGAGAGACGCTCGAAGAATATTGGGACTATGCGGCGCGCATCTTCGACTGGGGGCAGGACGAAACCTGCAACCTAATCCTCGACGACGGCGGGGACGCGACCATGTTCGCGCTTTGGGGCGCCCGGGTCGAGGCCGGCGAAACCCTATTCACCCCGACCAATGAGGAAGAGGAAATCTTCGCCGCGACGCTGACGCGTTTCCTCAAGGAGCGTCCGGGCTATCTGACCAGGACGGTCGCCGCCATCAAAGGCGTTTCGGAAGAGACCACCACCGGCGTCCACCGCCTCTATGAACTCGCCAAGCAGGGCAAGCTCCCGTTCCCGGCGATCAACGTCAACGACAGCGTCACCAAGTCGAAATTCGACAACCTTTACGGCTGCAAGGAAAGCCTGGTCGATGCCATCCGCCGCGGCACTGACGTGATGCTGGCCGGCAAGGTCGCCTGCGTCGCCGGCTTCGGCGATGTTGGCAAAGGTAGTTCGGCCAGCTTACGCAATGGCGGAGCGCGTGTGCTGGTAACCGAAGTCGACCCGATTTGCGCGCTGCAAGCGGCGATGGAGGGCTATGAGGTGGTGACGATGGAAGAGGCGGTCAAGCGCGCCGACATTTTCGTCACCGCGACCGGCAACGCCGACGTCATCACGCTCGATCACATGCGCGAGATGAAGGACATGGCGATCGTCTGCAACATCGGACACTTCGACAGCGAGATCCAAATCGGCGCGCTCAGCAACATGAAGTGGGACGAGATCAAGCCGCAGGTCGACGAGGTTACTTTCCCCGACGGCAAGCGCCTGATCATCTTGTCGAAGGGCCGTCTGGTCAACCTCGGCAATGCCACCGGCCACCCCAGCTTCGTGATGTCGGCCAGCTTCACCAACCAGACGCTCGCCCAGATCGAGCTATGGACCGGCGGCGACAAGTATAAGAACGACGTCTATGTCCTGCCCAAGCACCTCGACGAGAAGGTCGCCGCACTCCACCTCGACAAATTGGGCGTTAAGCTGACCACGCTGACCGACAAGCAGGCCGGCTATATCGGCGTTCCGAAGCAAGGCCCGTTCAAGCCCGATCATTATCGCTATTAATCTCTAGCGGGACCAAATGGACGTTCGCGGATCCACCGGGAGGCGAGAAACTTTTCGCCTCTGGCGACGGGAAGTCCCGCGTGCTCGGAATTGGGATCGGGTTGCCCGTGCCGGTCGACGTTGCGGAACAGCAGGGCGTCGCCTTTGCGTCCCTTCACGCGCAAACCCGTCGCCAGGAATTCAGTCTCCCCGTCTTCGTAATCGTCGTTCAAATAGACAAGGAAGGTGAGGATCCGCTGATTGTCCGTATCGGTCAGCGCATCGAAATGCGCCCGATACTCCTGGCCGGGGCGATAGCGCAGGACTTGCATCGGCTCGCCCTGGTTGACTTTCGTGCCGCTGGCGACGGCGAGGCGCCGGCAGAGCGCATGAATTGCTGGGCTTTCAGCGACCCAAGGATAGGCCGTCGCATCGGAAGTCCGGACCGGGTTCGGGACAAGGGCGCCGCTGATCGGGTCAACCACCGTTGAAGGCTCGAACGCCGGCATCGAGGATTCGATGAGGAAATTGCATTCGGCGTCGGTGAACAGCGATTCGAAGGCCTGCACCTCCGGCGACTTGGATACAGTTAAAGCCGGGCATGGATGGATCGGGTCGCCGCTTTCCATGAGGCGCATCCGGGCGATGAGGTCCAGCTCGCGCCGCGCCGCCGTATCGGTCGCCGCCGCTTGTTCGAGCAATTTTACGGCGCCCGTCCAGTCGGGCGGACCACCCGTGCCATTGGCAACGAAGGCGCGATACGCGGCCGCCCCGGCCACGCTTCCTGCCAAGCCTGCTCGTCGGAACAGATCGCGGGAGAGTTTCAGGTCGCGATTCACGACGTCTCCTGAGAGGGACATGCTGGCGAGGTAGGCGAGCGCATCGGGATCGTTTGCCCTTGCGGCCACGCCGAGCAGGTCCAGACCATCCTGATACTGGCCGACGCGGAACAGTGATTCCGCTCGCTCTATGGCGTTGCTTGTCATGTCACTTTTGTTGGCAGCACTAAGACCACGCCGCCACAAAAAAAGGGCCGGGGGGTTAGCCCCGGCCCAAAGATTCGATTTTGCTATATTGCTTTTAGAAACGTGCCTTGAAGCCGGCGTAGTAATTGCGGCCTCGGGTCCTGTATATCGGAGACCCGTTGCCGCCGCCCGCTAGCCTTTCGCCATTACCCTGCAGACCCAGCGGCGGATCGGTATCGAGCAGGTTATCAACACCAACGAAGAAATTCATGGCTCGCCCAATTCCACCAGGCCCCATGGCCCACTCGAACCGCACGTCGTGATAGAAGACTGCCGGATATTTCCTGATGTCCGCGAAGTCCTCATTCTGCGGCGGACGACCTTGTAAGCTGTTGAAGTCCTCATAGAAACCAGTCCACATCGGTCCAATGTAGCTCATCTGATAGCCAACGGTGAACGGCCCATGGGTCAACGCCAAATCCCACCGGAACTCATCCTCGGGATCGCCCAGCTCGCCAAGAATGCGATTCTCGAACTTGGGCAGCGTAGGGTTTTCAAAATTGCTGTTCTTCAGATTGTGCGTGTAAAGCAGATGCGTGTCGAGGCGGGCAAAGCTGCCTAAGCCGGTGCGATACGCGGCCTCGAAATCGATGCCCTTCCTGACTCTTTTCGCAAAGTTAAGCGGAGCCTGAAGGAGCGTGTTGTTGGCGATCTGACCCGGAATTTCGCCCGCCCCGCTTACGCCTGCCCCACGGTAACGCGTGAATAGCGAGCAGAAGGGATTGTCGAGGGTCGGCAGGTCGTAGCAGCCGTTGGCGATATTCTGCGCGCTGACCGAAGTAATCACTTTATTCACCGTGATTGCATAATAATCCACGCTTAGCGACAGGCCAGGGATGAAGCGGGGCTGGGCAACAGCGCCCAGCGTGTAGGAATCGGAGGTTTCCGCCACGAGGTCCGGGTTGCTTCCGCTCAAAACTGGAAGCGAGAAGGCAGCGATATTCGCGAAACTGGGACTGTTGAGGAGTGCAGCTCCTAGGTCCGCCAAGCAATTCGCCGCACGGTATTGCGTGCCTTGCCCGATATTGGCGGCACGGCAGGGATCCTGGAATCCCGGCGCGAAGTTGGGAACTACCGGGAACCCCGTCTCCGAATAGTTCGGAGCGCGAACCGCACGGCCATAATTGCCGCGGAAGCGGAGACCGCGGATTGGCGACCAGTCGACGCCGGCGTTATAGGCCCAGACGGTACCGGTGGCTCCCTTGTAATCCGCAACGCGTGCTGCGCCGCTCAGCGTCAATTCTTCGAAGAAAGGCGTGTCCTTGAGGACCGGAATCTGGATTTCACCATAGGCTTCCTTGACCTCAAATTTAGGAGGGTTGAACAGCCCGACGTTAACCGCATTCGTGAAGTTCCCGATGATGAAAGGGTCGTTCACATATTCGGCCTTCTCGGTACGGTATTCGCCACCAACGACGAAGCGGACTGGGCCCCCAGGCAGCTCGAATAGCTGGCTCGAGTCACCGCCCACGAAAGCCGAGGCAACGAACTGACTGAGTTCGGCGCGGTTGTGGGCGTGAAACACGAAGTATTTGGCGGCAGCGCTGTTATCCGCGAGGCCGAAGGGATTATAGGGAACGCAGGCCGCGATGTCGTTCGCGAGGCGTGATGCATATGCTGCGATTTCAGCAGCCCGGGCAGCAGGATTCGTTGCGGGTGATGCAATGTTCTGAAAGGGAATCGCGGAAGCGGGATCGAATTGCGACCGGCACTGGATCTGGCCCGTAGCCGGGTTGCGTCCGGCATCGAGCGAAAGCGCGAAGCGTTGCTTATCGACGTAGCCGGAGCTGGTCCCATCTTCCTTCATCTTTCCGTAGTTTGCGGAAACTTCGTAGCTCCAATCGTCATTGAAATCGCCGCGGATGCCGGCCACGACACGATAGGTGTCCCGCCGGAATCTATCTTTGCGCTCACCGATGTCGATGAGTTGCCGCGCATTAACAAAGCGATAGACACCGCTATTGATATCCGCGCGTTGCGCCGCCGTAAGCGGGTTGCGGGATGCCACGTCCGTGTTGAAGCCCGATGTCAGGATAGCATTGGCGAGCGTCGTCCGACCGCCGGCACCGAGAAAAGGATTGTCGAGGCGGAAGCGTTCGCGGAAATCGAATTGGCCGAAGCTCCCCGTAACTGAGGTCGGGCCAGCATTTCCGCCATCCGTGATTGTCCGAGCGAACTTGGCTTCGACAAATGGCTCAAGCGCTTCGCTGACCTCATAGTGCGCCAGCAGGTTGAAGTTGTACCGCTCCTGCAGCGGCAACAGCGTGACCAGATGTCCCTCGCGTCCGGTCGTACTATTGCCGCCAGCGATGCTGCCGATGATGCCCTGGCCAAAGCGGGCACCTGTTACCGGAACGGGTATTCCACCTGCCTGAAATATGAAATTGCAGTTGTAGGGCAAGGTTGCGCCGGTCCCACTTGGTATGCCAGTACCGCACAGCGCGCCTGCACCGGCCGGCTGGACGATCGGGACCAGGCCCAAGTAGCTGACGTTGACTTGGCGGATGTCGCGGAAGAAAGTCCGGTCCGGAATGCCGTCGCCGCCGTTGACGACGTTGACATCGCAACCGGCTGGAGTACGCGCGCCGGTCGCGGAGGTACCCGTACAAGCAACGCCGTCAATGTCGGTGACGAATAGCCCGTCGTTCCGGCGAATGAAGGGAACCTCGGACCCGTAGACGCGATCTTGGTGCGCAAATTCGCCGTGCAACGTGATATTGCCCCGGCCGTCGCTGAAGTTTTTCCCGTACATCGCCGAGACATACTGGTTGCCGCCGAATCCTTCTTCCGAGACGCCGGCTTTGCCGCGAACCTGCAATCCGTCGAAATCACGCTTGAGGATGAAGTTAACCACGCCGGCGATCGCATCGGAACCGTAAACCGCCGAGTTGCCACCAGTCACGATGTCGACGCGCTCGATAAGGTCGTTCGGAATGGTATTGATATCAGGCGATACGGCATTGACCAGGATATCCGAAGCGACGTGCCGGCGACCGTTGACCAGAACCAGGGTGCGCTGAGTGCCAAGACCACGAAGGTCGAGCAGGTTGAGGCCGGTAGTGCCTACCTGAAGGTTGGAGTTGCTTTGCTGGCGGGTGGAACGCAGCTGCGGCAACTCGTTCAGCGAGTCGCCGATGTTGTTTTGGCCCTGCTGGAAAAACTCTTCCCCTGTGACCGAAATGATCGGAACGGTGGATTCGAGATTCGGCCGCTTGATGCGCGAGCCGGTGACGACGATGGCTTCGTCGGTTTTCACTGGCGTGTCCGATTTCGCCAGGACTTCGGGCGTGGCGACCGGCGGCGCGGGTTCGACCGTTTCGGTCGCGGGTGCCTGTTGGGCAAGCGCCGGATTGGCGATGGTGCATGCGAGCCCGCAAGCTGCAAACGTCCGGAGCGCAGTCGCGCACAAAAGCATATTTTTCGACATTCCGGAAAGTTCCTTGCGTTAGGAAAGAATTGCGATGCCATTCCGGCAATCCGCGACGTTTTTCAAACGGCGTTTTGATGACAGCGCCAGATTGGTCTCTTCCGTTACATTAATGTCACATCTAAGCATCGCCGGCCCCTGGAATCTGGCGCCACACAGGGGGCAACCTCTTCTAAAGATTGTTGCTAATCGGTAACAGCAACTAAAGTTAGCTCGGGATAATCGGATCAGTGTTTTGGCAATGCAACCAAATCAAAGGCCACGCTCAACCGCTCGCCGCCGGTGAAGGGTCGGGTCCCATGGAATAGGAAGCTTGGGAACAGCACCAGTCGGCCTGGCCTGGGCTGAAAGGTGGCAAGCGGTGGCAAATCGATGCCCAGCTCAACCGGCGGCCGGCCAATTTCAAGCCAGCCTTGTTGATCCTCGTTGTCAGCGATGGCCTCAGGCAGGCAGATGTAGCATGCCGAGCTCAGAATGCCGCCGGGATGGAAGTGAGCAGCATGATGGCCTCCGCCCCTGAAACGCACCGACCAGCTCGGACCGAAGGCCATTCCCATATTTCGGTACCTCAAAAGCGGGTGACGAGGATCAGCTTCGGGAAGCTCCCCAACGAATTGCCGGATTGCGACAGCTAATGCATCGGTGAGCATGGTTATTTCGGGTTCGTTGCGCAGGAACAGCTGCCCGGATGTTTGGGTCCCTCCTCGAACGGACTGGCCGATCGGCTGCGAGCTTGACCGATGCATGGTTCGAAGCATCGCCGATATATCAGCTAGTTGAGGGGCATTGAGTTCCAATTCGCTCGTGCCGTAGAGCCGGGGCTGGCCGATGAGCCAGTCGTGACGAGGATTGCCGGTGATCCGCCAGGCAAGTTCGAGAAGGGACCAAGCCTCGAGGTTGTCAGGCTGCGCCGAGACAACACTTTCCAAAAGTATCGCAGCCTCGTCGGGGCTGCCCCTTTGCAGCCGATTTAGTCCCCGCGCGAGCTGCGCATCCGGCCGGCTGTCTAGTTTCTCCAGCAAGCTTCCCGCTAGATCGATTTGGCCGGAATGAGCGGCGATGGCAATTTCCAGCATAGTGAAGTCGCGGTCACCGCCAAACTTGGATCGATGAGCATCCATCGACTCGATTGCCTGACGATAGTGGCGCGACTGGGACAAAATGTTCCAATAGGACATCAGCAATGGCTTGTTGGCAGGATCCTTGGACAAGGCCGCCGGATAACTGTCGATGAAGTTATCGCCCGCGCCCGCTTGCGCTCGAAGGTCCGCCAGCAACTCGTGTGCAACGATGTTGTAGGGATGACGAGCAAGGTAGGTTTCCAGCAGCGGTATGACCGCAATTCCGAGCGCGGCTGCTGCCGTCTCAATCATTTGCATCTGCAATTCAGGATCGGCCTCATGAAAGGCGAGGGCGCGCGCGCAATGATCGGCTGCATCCTCTTCCCCTAGTTGGATTGCGACGCGGGCGCGGCCTTCGGCAAAGATCTGCGAACTTGGGTCCAGCCGCAGCCCGGCGTCGAACGCGTCCCGCGCATCCTCCAGCCGTTGTTCGCTTTCAAACCCAAGTGCTAGGCGCTCGATTTCTGCGCAACTGACTGTACCGGGCTTGGTTTTCGTCATCCAGAATCAATGGAGCGCGGGACCAACGCTGTCCACCTGCTGCTGGGCGCAGTTGCAAAAAAAGGGGCCGGAATTACCCGGCCCCACAATAGTGTTGACGTTAACGCCAATTAGAATTTGGCGACTGCACCCGCGTAGAAGAAGCGGCCGCGATTGTCGTAAATGGAACTGCCGCCACCGATGCCGGTAAGGCCGAGCGGTGGATGCCGGTTGGTCACGTTGTCGACGCCAAGGTAGAAGTTGTAGTCCTTGGTGGCATCGAAGCTCAGGCGTACGTCGTGGTACGACACTGCCGGATACTTCTGTCGATCGGCATAATCGGCGTTCTCCGGCGGACGACCCTGGACACTGTTAAAGTCCTCATAGGTGTTCAGGTACATCGCGCTGAGGTAACGCATCTGGTAACCGAAGGTCATCACACCGCGCTTGAAGGACGTGTTCCAGTTGAACGAGTCCCGCGGATCGCCCAGCTCGCCGCCCTTCTTGCCGACAATTACATTTTTGCGCTTCGGGTCGGTCGGATCGAGGAAGTTCGAGCGGTCGAGTACGTGAGTGTAGGTCAGGCGCGTGTCCAGCCGGCCAACATCCCCCAATTGTCCGCGATAGGCCACCTCGAAGTCGATGCCTTTGGCGACCAGGTTCGCGAAGTTGAGCGGCTGCTGGAACAGGCTGCCCTCGATGATCCGGAACGCCTGTTCACCGCTGTTAGCACCACCCGCCGGAGCGCGCTGAAACAGGCTGCAGAACTGATTGTTCAGATCTGACAAATCGTAGCAGGCATTGATGATCGCCTGCGGAGTCGGCGAGGTGATGACCTTCTTCACGTTGATATTATAATAGTCGACCGAGACCGAGAAGCCCGGCACGAACGTCGGAGTGACTACCACCCCGACCGTGTAGCTGTCGGCCTTTTCCGCCTGCAGCTCCGTATTGCCGCCACTGACCAGTTCCAGCGATGAATCATAGCGGAAGTCAAATGGCCCCGTTGGATTGGGAGCGGGGACCCCAGGCCGACTTGGATTCGTCGTTGCGTCAGTCCCGCCCGGTCGTCCCGCGGCCGCACAGTTCGTGGCACGATTGGACGAACCCGTTGCGATATTAATCGAGGAGCAGGGGTCGCCGAAGGCCGGCGCGAAGTTCTGGCCGGGCAGCGAGAATAGTTCGACCTGGTTCGGAGCGCGAACTGACCGGCCATAGTTAGCGCGGAACCTTACGTCTTTGACCGGAGCCCAGATGGCGCTGGCGTTATAAGCCCACACCGTTCCCGTGTTGCCAATGTTGTAGTTCGAGACGCGCGCGGCGCCGCTGATTTCCAGCTCGTTGAAGAACGGAGTGTCCTTCAGAATTGGAATTCGGATTTCGCCGAACGCTTCCTTCACCTTACTCTTCTTCGCTTTAAAGGTCGGAATTGCGTTGTAGAAAGTGTAGCCAAGCGAGACATCATCATCCTGGTCATAAAAAACGTTTTCAGCACGATATTCGGCGCCAACCACGAAGCTGATCGGGCCGCCCGGCAGGTTCAGGAATTTGCCGGTGTTGCCACCGACAAATCCCTGGAAGTCGAGCTGGGACGTCTTGCCCCTCGCGATCGTGTTGCGCAGCACATAATCACGCTGGGCCTGGGTGAAGTTGCCGCCTAATACATTGACGGGCGTGCAGGCTGCGATGTCGGCAGCGAGGCGCGCATTGGCGTTGGGATCGGTGCCGTACACCCACGGGCTATAACCGAACGCCGCATTCGGATCGACTTGCGAGCGGCACACGATGTTGCCGTTCGCGGCGCCACCTCTGGCGACTCCCTGGTCGACCGCGTCGTTGGCGAGCAGGAACCGTTGAACATCGAGATTGCCGAGGATCTTCGTCTCTTCCTTGAGCCGTCCGTAGTTGGCCGAAACCTCATAATTCCAGTCGTCCCAGAAGTTGCCGCGGACACCGCCGACGATGCGGAAAGTCTCGCGCTTCGCTGCCTCAGTGCGCGAACCCAAGCCCAGCAAATTCTCGCGGATGGAGATCTGAGTGGCATTGGTGCAACCCTGTTTGCTTAGCGCCCGCTGCTCACAGATTAGCGTACGAGCCTGCGGACTCAGAAACGGGTTATCGAGACGGATCTGCTCTCGGTTGCGGCCACCATTGAACTGGAACGGATCACCCAGAGTGCCCCCCTGAATGAACGCGGGACCGGAACTGCCGCTGCCGACGCTGTCGGTGCGCGAATATTTCGCCTCGACGAAGGGCGTGATCGCGTCCGAAACGTCATAGTGGGCGAGCAGGTTTATGTTGTAGCGATCAAGCTGCGGCGCCAGCTGGAACTGCCTGCCGCCACGAAAATTCTCGCTGTTTCCTCCAACGAAACTCCCGGGAGTAAGGCCCGTTCTCTCGCCGGTTGCGGGAATCAGTGTGCCATTCGGCTGGAAGATGAACACACACGGATAGCGCCCGCCCAGGGGATCCGCGCCGCAGCTATTGGCGGCCGTGGTGCCGCCAAATCGAACGACGCCCGTGTTGGTCAGGCTTGCTGAACGAATATCGCGGAAGAACAACCGGTCCGGGGTCCCATCCGCATTCTCAAGCTCAGGCGTATCCTTTTTGTCGATCGGATCGGTATCAACGACCAAGAAGCCATTGTTGCGGGCGAGGAACGGCCGGCCCGCACCGAAATATTGTTCCTGCCTGGCATATTCGGCGTTGACTGCGACGTTGCCGCGACCGTCTGCGAAGTTGGTGCCCCACAGGCCGCTGATGAAATAGGATCCGGCATCGCCATATTTGCTGGCGCCGCCCTGGGCGCGCAGCTGGGCGCCTTCATAGTCGTCCTTAAGGATGAAGTTGACGACGCCTGCGATGGCGTCCGATCCGTAAACGGCCGAATTACCGCCCGTTACAACATCGACCCGCTCGATCAGGTCAGTCGGGATGGTGTTGACGTCGGGCGTGACGCCGCTGTTCAACACGTCGCCGCCAACGTGGCGACGGCCGTTCTGCAACACCAGGGTGCGAACAGTGCCCAGACCGCGAAGATCGAGCAGGTTGAGGCCAGCAGTGCCAAGGAAGCGGGTCGAGTTCGACTGGCTGAAGGTCGAGCGAAGCGCCGGAAGGTCGTTGAGCGTGTCGCCGATCGAGACGTTGCCTGTTTCGAAGAATTCTTCACCGCTGATGGATGTCACCGGAAGGGCCGAATCCAAATTCGGGCGGCGAATGCGCGAGCCGGTAACAACGATTGCCTGGCAGCCGGCAGCCGAGGGATTGGCAGTGCAATCCGCATTTTCTCCCGATTCGACTTCCTGCTCGCTGGTCAAGGTTGCTGGGGGGTCCTGCGAGCCCGCCGTTTGCTGTGCCATAGCCGGCAACGCGATCATGATGGCGCCGGTAAAGGCCGCAGAGTGCAGCACGGTCGTGCCTAGCAACTTGAACTTGTTCATGTGATGACCATCCCTGTGGAGTTAATCTGTGGTCACGCTCGACGATTTACGCCATTGTTTCAACCATCTGACCCCCTTTTCGTTCGTGTTTTGCGCCAACTGTCACTTCTTTGACACAGCGGCTGCTCGCCCTTTGCGTGACGGCCTTGCCCGCCTTATGGATCCGACATGAAGACCAGGGTCAGGTAGCGATGTTAGTCGGAGCGAGGGCGGCCGCGGCGATCATCGTGATGGCCGCGCTATGGCTGGCGATCGCGGCCGCTCTGGCCATCCTGGCCGCCCGCCGGCTGCGCCGAGCTGACGCCGTTCTCGGCGCGGCGCAAACCATGCGCGCACTGCTCGATGCCGCGCCGACGCGGCCCATGTTTGCCTATGCCGATGGGCGGATTGAGATCGATGAGCAATTGCATCGAGATCTCGGCTTACTGGCGCCGTCACGGCAGCTCGACGACCTGGCCGCCGAGGGCCAGGGAATCGCCCGCGACGATCTCGACGCCTTGGCTGCCGCGCTTGTCGATCTCCGACTCGGCGGTCGCCCATTCCGCCGGCAGTTACGCCTCGCCGGGCGCGAGCGGATGATCGAAGCCCGCGCTGCGCTCGCTGCGCCACCGGCGCCGCCAGGCACGGTCCTTCTCTGGCTGCTCGACATTAGCGAAACCGAGGCCGAACGGGCTCAGCTGTCGCAGCGCCTGTCTCAGATGGAGGGCGCGCTCGACGCATTGTCACAGCTGATCGAAAGCGCGCCCTTCCCGATGTGGTACCGCGGCCCCGACCTCAGCCTGGGCCTGGTCAACGCCGCGTTCGTCGCGGCGGTCGAGGGCCGTGACGCGGCCGAAGTGATCGAGCGGGGCAGCGAATTGATCGACGGTGCGGGCGAACAAAGCGCCCGGTCGGGGGCCGAAATGGCGCTCGAAAGCGGCCGGGCCTATTCGCGCGTGCAGCCGGCAACGATCGGTCAGGAGCGGCGCATGCTGCGCTTGGTCGACGTGCCATTGCCGACCGGGGCGGTGGCCGGCTTCGCGATTGACATCCAGGACCTGGAAAATGCCAGGGTCGAGCTAGCACGCCATCAGGAATCACAGCGCGAACTGTCCGACCGAATGACCGCCGGCGCGGTCCAGTTCGATGCTGATCGTCACCTCGACTTCTTCAACCGGCCGTTCGCGATCATGGCCCAACTCGAGCCCGAGTGGCTCGCCGAGCGGCCTGAATTCGACCGCATCCTGGACCGCATGCGCGAACAGGGGCGGCTGCCCGAAGTGCGCGACTTCCCCAGCTGGAAGGATGAGCGGCGCGACTGGTTCACCTCGCCCGACGAAGCGATCGAGGAGGATTGGATCCTGTCCAATGGCGATCATTTACGCATCCTTGGCCAGCCGATGCCCGACGGTGGCTTGCGCCTCATTTTCGAGGATCGCACCGAACAGGTCCGGCTCGCCTCGGCTCGCGACACGTTGCTTCGCGTGCGCGCAGCGACCTTCGACAATCTGTTCGAAGTCATTAGCGTATTCGCCTCGGATGGGCGCCTCTATCTGTGGAACCGTCGCTTCTCGGAAGTGTGGGATTTGGACGAGGTTTGGCTGGCTGAGCATCCCCGGGTCGACGAGCTCGTCCCGGCGATGGCCAAGCGCCTGGTCAATCCGACTGCTGCCGCACAAGTCCGCGAGATGGTCCGATCAACCACCAGCGGGCGGCAATCGGGCACCGGGCGCGTGTCGCTCACCGACGGGCGCCACTTCGAGTTCGCCGCGGTCCCGCTGCCAGATGGCAATGCACTGTTCACGATGATCGACGTTACCGACTCCAGTCGCATCGAGGCTGCCTTGCGCGAGCGGGCGACCGCACTGGAGGAGGCTGACCGAGTCAAGACCGACTTTGTCGCCAGCATGAGTTACGAGCTGAGAACGCCGCTGACTTCGATCGGCGGCTTCGCGCAGATGCTCGCCGCTGGCTATGCTGGGAAACTGCCCGCCGCGGCCAGCGACTATGTCGGCGCGATTTTGGAATCGGTCGATCGACTGTCGAAGCTGATCAACGACGTGCTCGACTTGACTCAAGGCGACACCAAGGGTGTCGTGCTGGAGCGCGAGCGAGTCGACATCGCCGGCATGTGCCGCGCCGCCGCCGAGGCCTTGCGCGACCGCGCGGACGCCAAACAACAGACGCTCGATTTGTCGATTAGCGACACGACCGGCAGTGTCATCGGCGACGCCCGGCGCTTGCGTGAATCGGTCGAGCATCTCCTTCGCAACGCCGTCGCCTATTCCGACGAGGGCGGGCATGTTTCGCTAACGGCGGCGGGTGACGACCAAATGGCGACCATCACCGTTATGGATGAAGGCCCTGGGATCGAACTGGACGAGCAGAGCCAAGTGTTCGTCCGGTTTCACCGGTCGGGAGCGGGCGGGCGCGGCGATGCGGCGCTCGGTCTCGGCTTGCCGCTCACTCGTCAGTTTATCGAGGCGCACGGTGGCAGCGTCGAGTTGGTCTCGGCGCCGGGCGAGGGCACCTCCGTTACTCTGTCGATCCCCCGCGCTCCCCAATGAAGCTGGCCGAGGAATTGGACACCATCAAAGCCGGCGCCCGCATGGCTGGCGTGCTGCGCAAGGGCGATGTCGTGACGCTGTCGGGGCCCTTGTCGGCTGGCAAGACGACTTTCGTCCGTGGCCTCCTCGCGGCGCTAGGCCACGAAGGCGAGGTGCCAAGCCCGACCTTTGCCATCGTCCAGCCTTACGAAGCGCTAGAACTGCCGCTGTGGCACGTCGATCTCTATCGCATCGAAGATCGCGAAGAGTTGCGCGAACTTGGCCTCGACGAGTTGGGCGACCAGGGCGTGCTGGTGGTCGAATGGCCCGAGCGTGCCGGGATCGGCGCATGGCCCGAGGCGCTCGCTTTGTCGCTCCATATCGCGCCTGATGATGGGCGTGCCTTGACAGCCAAGGTGCCCGCGTCATGGGAGGGGCGATGGCCCCCCCGATGATTCCGCCTGCAAACGCAGCTTCGTTTCTTGCCGCGCATGGTTGGCAGGGCGCCGAGATTTTGCCGCTGGCCGGGGATGCCAGCTTTCGGCGCTATTTCCGCATTCGGGCGGGGGACCGCCGCGCTGTGCTGATGGATGCGCCGCCGCCGCATGAGAACCCGCGTCCGTTCGTCGAGATCGCCGGCTGGCTCGAAGGAGTAGGTTTAACCGCCCCCCGGGTTTTGGCCGCCGATTTCGATGAGGGACTGCTGCTGCTCGACGATCTCGGTGACGCACGGATGCGGGAGACTCTCGACGCCGACCCGGCCGCCGAACGGGAGCTTTATGAAACCGCGGTCGACATCCTCGTGCATCTCCACGATCACCCGCCGATGGCCGGCCTATCTTCGCAGGGACTCGACGAATGGCTCGCGGAACTGCGCCTGTTTCCCGACTGGTATGTTCCTGCGGTCGGTTTGGACATGGTTGACGTCGGCGCGTGGGATGACGTCTGGCGCGAGGCGCTCGCCCCTGTTGCCGCCGATGGGCTAGCCCCGGTCACGGTCCTCCGCGATTACCATGCTGAAAACGTCATGCTGATCGACGGCAAGGGCGGGATCGGGCGTTTTGGCCTGCTAGATTTCCAGGACGCGTTAGCGGGCCACCCGGCCTATGACCTCGTCTCGGTGCTCGAAGACGCACGCCGCGACGTGCCACCCGAGCTAGAGCGAGCGATGATCGACCGCTATGTCGATCGAACGCAAGCCGATGAGCGTTTCGAACGTGCATATTGGGTATTGGCAGCTCAGCGTAACACCCGGATATTGGGCGTTTTCTGCCGCCTGTGGAAGCGCGACGGCAAAGATCGCTACAAAGTGTTCCAACCGCGCATGTGGGGGCTGCTTGAGCGCGATCTGGCGCATCTCGCGTTGGCCCCGGTCCGTGCATGGTTCGATGAAAATATTCCGCTATCGACCCGCGCAGCCGCCTGGCAAGAGGCAGGTTCATGACACGCAAGGCCCGCGCCCTGTCGCTTCGCCCCGACATCGACGCCAACGTTCCCGACACTGCGATGGTCATGGCCGCAGGCCTCGGCAAGCGCATGCGCCCGCTGACCGCGAGCCGCCCCAAGCCGCTGGTCGAGGTCGCCGGTAAGCCGTTGATTGACCATGTCCTCGACCGGCTGCGCGCGGCAGGCGTGGGCAAGATTGTCGTCAATGTTCATTATCTCGCCGACGCGCTCGAAGCGCATCTCAAGGCAAAGGCCGCCGACTTCGACGTTACTGTCAGCGACGAGCGCGCAGGGCTGCTCGAAACTGGCGGCGGCATGGTCCGCGCCGAACCGATGATCGGCGCCGACCCGTTCCTGGCGATCAACAGCGACAATTTTTGGATCGACGGTCCCGCCGATACGTTGCACCTGCTCGCCTCGCACTGGCGCGAGGGGGAAATGGACGCGCTGCTGCTGCTCGTTCCGCAGGCGCGCGCCGGCAATCATGGCGGGCAGGGTGATTTCCACATGGGTCCGGCCGGCCGCCTGACGCGCCGCAAAAAAGGCCGCGTCGCGCCGTTCGTTTTCACCGGTATCCAGATGGTTGCCAAGCGCTTGCTGCGCGACGCCCCGGAGGGGCCGTTTTCGACCAATATCCTGTGGGATCGGGCCATCGCGGATGGCCGTTGCTTCGGCGCGGTCCACCAAGGGCTGTGGTTCGATGTCGGCAGTCCGGCGTCGATCACGGCGACTGAACGCGCGCTGCAGGATGACTGAGACCAGGCTGTTCGAGCGCCGCCTGACCGGCGACCCGCTGGTCTATTCGATCCCCGCCCATCGCAGCTTCGCCGACGCGCTCGCCAGCGGGCTGGTCCGCGCGTTCGGCCGCGATCCGCTCGCGCTGGCGCGAGGTCGCTTACTGCTTCCCAACAATCGCGCCGTGCGCACCCTGACCGAGGCCTTTGTTCGCGCCAGCGGGTCGGGCCTCGTCCTTCCGCGTCTCATCGCGATCGGCGATTCCGAACTTGGCGATCGGATCGGCGGCGCGCTCGACCCGCTCGATTTCGTCGACATTGTGCCGCCGGCGATCGACCCGCTGGAGCGCAGCTTGTTGCTTGCCGGTCAACTTAGGGCCGAAGGTGAAAGCGCGGCCGAAGCGATGCGCCTCGCCGTAGAACTGGCTCGGACAATGGACGCGCTGGCTATCGAGGAGATTCCGGCTGCACGGCTTACCGAGGCGGTCGACCAGAGCCCCGAACTCGCCGCGCATTGGCAAGCCGCGCTCGCTCGCTTCCGGACCTTGCTCGCTCGCTGGCCGGAGCTGCTCGCAGAACGCGGGGTCGTCGACCTTGTTGAGCGCCGTAGCCGCCTGCTCCACGCGCTAGCCGACCGCTGGGCCGAGCGTCCGCCCGAGGGCTTCACCCTCGCGGCGGGAATCACCACCAGCGCTCCGGCCGTTGCCGCGCTGCTTGCCCGTGTGGCTCGGCTCGGTCAGGGCGCGGTCGTGCTGCCGGCGGTCGCCGACGTGGCGAACATGCCTGCCGATGAATGGGACGCGCTCGGCCCCGATGAGGACGGACACGGCGAAGAAACACACCCGCAATTTCATGTGAAGCGGCTACTCGAGCGGATCGATGCTTCGCGCGATGAGCTGCGTGTGTGGCCCGGCGGCGGACGCGCGGCTTCCCCCGCGGTCCGCGGTCGCGCGGTCTCCCAAGCGATGGTCACGGCGCCGTACAGTGACAAATGGACGCGCCTTCCGCCCGCCGAGCGACGCTTGACCGGCATTCGCGTCGCCGAACTGGCCGATCCGGCGAGCGAGGCACAGGCGATCGCCATCGCACTGCGTGAGGCGCTCCAGACCCCAGGCCGTACCGCGGCGCTGGTCACGCCGGATCGCAACCTGGCCGCCCGCGTCTCGGCGCACCTCATGCGCTGGGGCATAGAGGCCGATGACAGCGCCGGCTTGCCGCTGTCCAAGTCGCCGGCGGGAACGCTGCTGCTGGCCATTGCAGCCGCCGCAGCTGAGCAGCTTGCACCGGTGCCCTTGCTCGCGTTGATCAAGCACCCGCTGGTTGGTGGGGAGGGGGAAGCGAGGCTCATCTGGCTCGATGCAGCCCGCAAGCTCGACCTTGCACTGCGCGGCCCGCGCCCTCGCGCGGGAATCGACGGCCTCGACGAACGGTTCGCCGAAAAGGGGGCCGCGGACGCCTGGCAGACGATGCGCCCCTGCGTTGTTCCGCTCGCGAGCCTCGACGGCGTCCAAACCCTCTCCGCGCTCTCCGCGTCACTGCGCGAAAAAATCCTTTCTCTTTGCGGCGACAATGCCTGGCGCGGCGCCGACGGGCGCGCCGCCGCCGAGCTGCTCGCCGCTCTCGAACAATCAACACAAGCCGCGACCCTCGTCATCTCGCCCGACGACGTTATCCCCATCCTTCGTCAATTGATGGACGCTATCCCAGTCCGACGGCCTTTCGGCGGTCACCCGCGTATCTCGATCTGGGGCTTGCTCGAAGCGCGCTTGCAACAGGCCGACCTGATGATCCTCGGCGGGATGAACGAGGGAGTGTGGCCCTCGTTGCCCAGCCCCGACCCGTGGCTCGCCCCGCGCATCCGTCGTGAACTCGGCCTGCCGGGCACGGAGTTCCGCACCGGGCTAGCCGCGCACGATTTCATGAGCGTCTTGGGTGCCCCGCGAGTCCTGCTTACACGCGCTCGTCGCGATAGCCGCTCGCCGACCGTCGCGTCTCGCTTTTGGCTCCGGCTCCAGGCGATGACCGGGGGCATGACCCGGGACCAACGCATTGAGCGGTTGGCCCATTCGCTCGATGCCAGCGTAACGACCGATCCGGCCAAGCGCCCGGCGCCGAGTCCGCCGATCGAAGCGCGACCGAAGAAGATCGCCGTCACCGACCTCGATCGCCTCCAAGCCGACCCGTTCGCATTTTATGCCAAGACGATCCTCAAGCTGCGTCCGATGGAACCGGTCGATGCGCAGCAACATGCTGCGTGGAAAGGCACCGCGGTTCACGCGGTGCTCGAGCAATGGTTCGAGGTCGACGGCTGCGAGCCTGCAAGGCTTCAGGCGCGGGCGCGGGCCATGCTTGACGACACGACGATCCACCCGATGCTTCGCGCGCTGTGGGCGCCACGGTTAATGGAGGCGATCGACTGGATTGCGGCGCAATCCGTCATCGATGCTACGGCGGGCCGCAAGCCCGTGCTGGCCGAAGTAATGGGCGAAGCTGATGTTTCCGGGGTGAAGCTTTACGGCAAGGTCGACCGCATCGACCGCCTGCCCGACGGCAGCCTCGCTATCGTCGATTACAAGACCGGACATGCGCCGGCTCCCAAGGCGGTCAATGAAGGGTTCGCGCTACAACTCGGCCTGCTGTCGCTGATTGCCGAGCGCGGTGGATTTGGTGGGACAAGCGGCGTTGCCGGCGCCCATGAATATTGGTCGCTGGCCAAGAAGAAAGGCCGCTTCGGTTATCGCCAGTCGCCCGACGGCAAGGGTGGCGCCGCCGCATTCGTCGAGCGTTCCGCCGCGCAGTTCACGGCGGCGGCAGCGGACTATTTGCTCGGAACGAAGCCATTCACGGCTAAGCTAAACCCGGCCTATGCGCCGTACGAGGATTACGACCAGCTGATGCGGCTCGAGGAATGGTATGGCCGCGACTGAGCTTTGGTCATTTGGATTAGTCGGCCTTCTCGCCGCCGCGCTTGGGCTTTTTGACTTTGGAAGCATAGAGCAAAGCGGCGACGATCGCGGCCGACCCAATTCCGACCGCTACCCCGGCCTTGACCAGCTTTGTCCGACGCTCGCCGTCCTCCTGTTCGCTCATCGCATCCTCGTTATTCTGTTCGGTCCAAATCCCTATGCCGAACGCGTCGGCATGGGAAGTGTTCACGGCGGTGCATCATGCCGCGCCGGCTGAAGCCGTTCCATCTGCTGGAAGGCGCGCAGGCGTCCGCGTCCGACCCGCTCGTCCATGCCGCGCTGTCGGCCTCGGCGGGCACCGGCAAGACCCATGTGCTGACGTCGCGTGTATTGCGCTTGCTGCTGCGCGGCACGCCGCCTTCCTCAATCTTGTGCCTGACCTTCACCAAGGCCGGCGCGGCGGAAATGGCTAACCGCATCGGGGAGAGGCTTGCCTATTGGGTGCGCTTGCCTAACGCCGAGCTTCGGCAGGAATTGTTCTCGCTGGGTGAAGAGAACAGCCCGCCTGCGATCGAGAGTGCGCGCCGCCTGTTCGCGCGGGTACTCGAAGCGCCCGGCGGCGGGCTTCGCATCCAGACCATCCATAGCTTCGCGCAGACCTTGCTCGCCGCCTTTCCCGCCGAGGCCGGCATCTCACCCGGCTTCCGCCCGATCGAGGGCCGCGCCGAGGCCGAGTTGGCGCGACGCACCCTCGCCGGCCTCCTTGCCGAAGCGGAGTCGGGCCGGGACGAGCGATTGATTGCCGATGTTTCAACGCTCAGCCTGAGGCTGGGCGAGGCCGGTGCCGAGAGCTATCTAATGGAATGCGCTCATGCGCACGAAGCAATGGAAGAGCTCGGCCTTCCGGGCATGATCGAGCCGCGGTTGTATCGCCTGATTGGCCTTGAAACCGATGAGCCGGACGGTGAGATTGCCGCTCGCCTTGCCGACGAGGAAATCGACGTCGACCTGATCGATAGGCTGATCGCCGCCAACCGTGCGTGGGGCGCAGCGACGGGCACGAAGATTGTCGCCAATCTGACAGCGTTCCTGGGCGGCCTGCCTGCCGACCGTCTCGGGTTGCTAGACGGTCTCGCCTCCGGGATTGTCACCGCTAAGGGCGAGCCCTGCAAAATCACGGCGAAGCAGGAAGCCGCTGAGCCCGGCTATGCCTCGCTCGCGGCCGAATTTGCCCTATGGTGGAGCGAGATAAGAACACTGCGTGCCGCCGCGGCTCTCGCCAAAATCCAGGCTGCGGGTCTTCGCGCGGGTCAGGCCTTCGCTCACGCTTATGTCCGCGCCAAGCGCGCCGCCGGGGTCGCCGACTTCGACGACCTGATCCATTGGACCCGCCGTCTGTTCGCACAGCCTGGCATGGGCGATTGGGTACGATTCAAGCTCGACCAGCGCACCGACCACATCCTGGTCGACGAAGCGCAGGACACCAATGCGGACCAATGGGCGATCGTCGACGCGCTCGCTGCCGAATATTTTACCGGCAATCCCGAAGCAGAGGACCGCTGGCGCACTTTGTTCATGGTCGGCGACTACAAGCAGGCGATCTTCGGCTTTCAAGGCACCAACCCCAGGGAATATGAGGCGTTTCGCGGCCGTATCGCAGACCGCGCCGCGGCGCTGGTCGACTCGGCCGACGAGGCAGAGGTCCGCACCCGCGAATTTCGCGACCTCTCGATCGACGCCAGCTTTCGCTCGGCACCGCCGGTGCTCGAGGTGGTCGATGCGCTGATTGACCAAGTCGGGCATGCCGCGATGGGGCTGGCCCAACCACCCAACCGCCACGTCCCTCATCATGCCCGCCGTCCGGGCCGGGTCGAGCTGTGGCCGGCCTACGACCCTGGGGTCGCGGCCGCCGACGACGCAGGCGAGGAGGGCTGGATCGACGAGCCGGTGCGGCTCTATGCCGATGCCGTCGCTCAGCAGGTCAGGCGCTGGCTCGCCGAAGCTCCGACCATGGACAGCACGGGCCGGGCGCTTTGCGCAGGCGATATCCTCATCCTCGTCCGCAGCCGGACCGAACTTGCTGCGCTGATCGTCGCCCGGCTCTACGCGCAGGGCGTGCCGGTGGCAGGCATTGACCGGCTGCACCTGCACAAGCCTCTGGCGGTGAAGGACCTGATGGCGGCGGTCGCCTTCGCCGTGCAGCCGCTCGACGACCTGGTGGTCGCCAATCTGCTGGTTTCGCCCTTGATCGGCTGGGACCAGCAGCAGCTCTACGATCTCGCGCAGCCCCGCAAGGGACGCCTTTGGACTGAACTTCAACGCCGTCGTGAAGAGCAGGCCCATTACGCCGACGCCCACTCCGTCCTGTCCGCGTGGCTCTCCCAGGCCGACTACACCACCCCAGCGCGCTTCCTCGAATCCATTCTTTCAGGGCCGCTCGACGGCCGCAGCAAGCTGATTCGCCGGCTTGGCGAAGCCGCGCGCGACCCAATTGATGAATTGGTTGCCAGCGCGTTGCTATTCGAGGCCGAGGAAGTCGCCTCGCTCGATCGCTTCCTCGCCTGGTTCGGCCAGGGCGATGTCGAAGTGAAGCGCGACCCTTCCGCGCCCCTCAACGCGGTGCGAGTCATGACCGTTCATGGCGCGAAAGGCCTCGAAGCGCCGCTCGTCCTACTTGCCGATGCGACCCACGATCCAGCCAAGGTCGGCGGCACCTTGCTGACGATGGAATTCGACCTCACCGACGTTGGCAAGCTGCCGCTCATCCGCCCGCGCAAGGATGAATGCGCGCCGATTTTCCGCGTTTTGATCGACGCCGCAAAAGCCGCCGACCTCGAGGAACATTGGCGGCTCGCCTATGTCGGGCTGACCCGCGCCGCCGAACGGCTGGTGATCGCCGGGGTCAAGCCGAAGAAGGACGTGCCGGCGGGCAGCTGGCACAGCGCGGGGGCGCAGGCGATGCTGTCGCTCGGCGCCGGGCCGGAGGAGATCGAGGGCTGGGGCGCCGCGCTAGTGTGGGAGGGCACAGAACCCGTCGTTCCGCGCCGCGCCCGCGCCAAGGATGCGCTTTACCCGATCGAGATCCCGCCTTGGCTACGCGAGCAAGCTCCGGTCGAAGCGCGCCCGCCGCGTCCGTTGGCCCCGTCGCAGATCGTCGAGGATCGCGACGCGGTGCCCCCTCCGGGCCCAGCGATGCGCGCGGCGGCGCGGCGCGGGACGTTGCTCCACGCGCTGTTCGAACGGCTCCCCGCGGTGGAACCGTCCTCACGCCGCGACCTCGCCCTGAACTGGCTCAAGCGCGCCGGCGTGGAAACCGACGCGGTGCAACAGGAAATCGCCGACGCCGCCTTGGTCGTGCTCCACGATCCGCGCTTCGCCGATCTGTTCGGTTCAGAGGAGCTCGCCGAAGCCCCGATCGCCGCGACCCTTGCCGACGGCCGGGTCATCGCCGGGACCGTCGACCGCCTGTGTATCGGCCCTGACCTGATCCGCGTGATCGATTTCAAGACCGGTCGAGCCGTGCCGCCCGACCTCGCCGCGGTCCCCGATGCGCACCGTCGCCAGATGGCTGCCTATGTCGAGGCGCTGCGCGTGATTTTCCCGGATCGCCGGGTTGAGGCGGCACTGCTCTACACTTCGGGACCGGCGTTGATCGCGCTTCCGACTTGAGCCGCCGCTGTGCATTCCCCATATGAGGGTCTCAACCGCGTCTCGAAGGAATCCCGGATCATGGGCCAGAACACCAAGACCGTCACCGACCAGAGCTTTGCAGCCGACGTGCTCGGCGCCGATAAGCCGGTGCTGGTCGATTTCTGGGCGGAATGGTGCGGCCCGTGCAAGATGATCGGCCCGGCGCTCGAGGAAATCGCCGGCGAGCTGGCGGACAAGGTGACTATCGTCAAGATCAACATCGACGAAAACCCCGCTACGCCCGGCAAATATGCCGTTCGCGGCATTCCGACGATGCTGTTGTTCAAAAATGGCGAACCAGTCGCGCAGAAAGTCGGCGCCGCCCCCCGCAGTCAGATTCAACAATGGTTGGAAGGCCAGATTTAGGACGATCTGTTCTGAAAGCCATCTGGAAGGTCAAATCTGACCAATTCGCCCCAACGGCGTTTCGATTGACGGCACGGCGGGCGCTGCCTACATCGCGCCCCGTGCAGGTACCCGCCAAAGCAATGCTTTGGTGGAACCTTTTTGTCCGCGCGCGGACGAGGCATCCCGCTCATCCGTGCGCCCGGCTCTTTGAGGAATAAATCGCATCATGCTCGCCACCATGGCCAAGAGGATTTTTGGTTCGGCCAACGACCGCTATGTTGCCAAGCTCGGCAAATATGTTGAGGCGATCAACGGCTATGAGCCGACCATCGGGGCGATGACCAACGAGGAATTGCGCGGCCAGACCGACCTGTTCCGCCAGCGGCTGGCCGAGGGCGTCAAGCTTGACGACCTCCTCCCCGAAGCCTTCGCGACCGTCCGCGAAGCCGCCCAGCGCACCTTGGGCCAGCGCCACTACGACGTGCAGATGATCGGCGGCATCGCGCTCCATCGCGGTGAGATCGCCGAAATGAAGACCGGCGAGGGCAAGACGTTGGTCGCGACGCTCGCGGTCTATTTGAACGCGCTGCCTGGCAAGGGCGTACACGTCGTCACCGTCAACGACTATCTCGCCAAGCGCGACGCCGACTGGATGGGGCAGGTCTATCGCTTTCTCGGCCTCAGCGTCGGGGTAATCGTCCCCAACCTCGCCGACCATGAGCGGCGCGAGGCTTATGAGGCCGACATCACTTACGCGACCAACAACGAACTCGGCTTCGACTACCTGCGCGACAATATGAAATATTCGCGCGAGCAGATGGTCCAGCGACCGTTCTCCTACGCGATCGTCGACGAGGTTGATTCAATCTTGATTGACGAGGCGCGCACCCCGCTGATCATTTCCGGTCCAACCGACGACAAGTCCGAGCTGTACATGGCGACCGACGCGATCGTGAAGCAGTTCGTCGAGGCCGATTACGACAAGGATGAAAAGCAGAAGAGTATAGTTCTGACGGAGGACGGCACCGAGAAGGCGGAGCGGATGCTCGAGGCGGACGGGCTGATCGAGGGCACCAATCTTTACGACATCGCCAACACCCAGGTGGTCCACCATTTGAACCAGGCCTTGAAGGCCAACAAGATGTTCAAGCGTGATATCGATTATATCGAGAAGGACGGCAAGATCGTCATCATTGACGAGTTCACCGGCCGCATGATGGACGGCCGGCGCTGGTCGGACGGGCTGCACCAGGCGGTCGAGGCCAAGGAAGGGGTCCAGATTGAGCCTGAGAACCAGACCCTCGCCTCGATCACCTTCCAGAATTATTTCCGGATGTATCCCAAGCTGTCGGGAATGACCGGCACCGCGCTGACCGAGGCGCCCGAGTTTTTCGACATTTACCGCATGAACGTCGTCTCGATCCCGACCCATGTGGCCGTCCTGCGCAAGGACGAGGACGATGAATTCTACAAGAATATCAACGACAAATTCGCTGCCATTGCGAAGGACATCAAGCATCGCCAGGAAATCGGCCAGCCGGTTCTGGTCGGCACCGTATCGATCGAAAAATCGGAAATGCTGAGCGAATTTCTCGAGCAGGAAGGCATTCGCCACGAGGTGCTGAACGCCCGCTTCCACGAAAGCGAAGCGCATATTGTCGCCCAGGCCGGGCGCATCGGCGCGGTGACCATCGCCACCAACATGGCCGGTCGCGGCACCGACATCAAATTGGGCGGCAATATCGACTTCCGCGTCGAAGACGAGCTTCGCGATATGGCCGAAGGCGCCGAGCGCGACACTGCGATCGTCCGCATCCGCGACGAGATAGAGGCCGAGCGACAGCAGGTGCTGACCGCCGGAGGCCTGTTCGTTCTGGGCACCGAGCGCCACGAAAGCCGCCGAATAGACAATCAGTTGCGCGGCCGTTCGGGCCGGCAGGGCGACCCCGGCCTGTCACGCTTCTACCTCAGTCTCGACGACGATCTGCTGCGCATCTTCGGGCCGCAGACCGCCTTTGCCCGGCTGATGAACAAGAATCTCGAGGATGGCGAGGCGATCATCTCGCCCTGGATTTCCAAGGCGATCGAGACCGCGCAGAAAAAGGTCGAGGCGCGCAACTACGACATCCGCAAGCAGGTGGTCGAATTCGACGACGTCATGAACGATCAGCGCAAGGTTATCTACGAGCAGCGCGCCGAGATCATGGATTCGGACCATGTCAGCGACGTCGTCGAGGATTTCCGTATCGAAACCATCGCCGGGCTGGTCACTACACATTGCCCGCCCGGCAGCTATCCCGAGCAATGGGACGTCGACGGCCTTAAGGAAAGCATTGCCGAAGTCCTCGACCTCCAGCCCCCGCTGGACGAGTGGATGGCCGAGGAAGCAGTCGAACAGGACATGATCGTCGAGCGATTGCAGGACATGGCCAACGCGACGATGGTCGCCAAGGCCGAAGGCGTTGAGCCGGACCGCTGGATCCAAGTCGAGAAGAACCTGCTTATTCAAACCCTCGACCATCACTGGAAGGAGCATCTGGCAACGCTCGATGCACTGCGCGCGGTCATCCACCTCCGGAGCTACGCCCAGAAAAAGCCGATCGACGAATATAAGCAGGAAGCCTTCATGCTGTTCGAGCGGCTGCTGGTCGCGATCCGCGAGGATGTGACCCGCTCATTGCTGCGCGCGCAGGTCCAGCTTGAAGAAGCGGCGCCGATGCAGATGATGTCGGCCGGCGCGTTCGCCCTTCCTGACTTCATCACTCACCATATCGACCCTTTGTCAGGGGACGACGACAGCGCCGACCTCGACGCCGGCGGGACGGTCCTATCGAGCTTGCCGCCGCTCGCCGCGCCGCAGCCGTTGTATCCACGCACCGACGACGGCGAGACGGTGACTGCCCCCGAGAGTCGCAACGCGCCTTGCCCGTGCGGTTCGGGCCTCAAATATAAGCATTGCCACGGCCAGACGGCCTGAGCTTCAGGCCTTTACGGGTGCGGGACTGCGATTGATCATTGCAGCCCTGATCAGGCGCTGCATCGGCGCTTCGAACCGGATAAAGACTATCCGGCCCAGGACGATCGCCGTCGCCAGATAAGCGAGCAGGAACCATGGTTCGCTAAGCGGAAGCGCGATGCCGCTCTGCAGGACGACGATCGCTACGCACAGTTGCATCGGGAAATGGATCAGATAGGTGGAATAGGTGAGGTTGCCGGCGGCATGGATCGGTCGCTGCCACCGATCGAGCGGGCGCCAGTCTTGCGCGGCAAGAAAAAGCAGTGGCGGCGCGATGGCGAGCAGCAAGGTCGGCAGTCGGCGCTCGATATCATCGAGGCCGAACACCATCGCCGCCACGGCGGCGGCGGCGGCAATGAGAGCGGCTATCAAGCGGGCTTCGACCGGCCGGCACCGTGCCCGTTCGCTGGCTAGAAATTCGGCTGCCGCGCCACCGGCGAAGAAATAGCCGCCGCAGATCAGCGCTGGGGACGTCGCCCGGGTCCAGATGCAGAGCAGCGCCGCCGCGACGGCGGTTACGATCAACCAGCACGCCTTGCCGAACGTTCTCAAAAGAAGGAAAAAGCCCACATAGACGAACACTTCGGCCGATACCGACCAGATCGGTCCATTGAAACTCATCGGCCGCGGCCCGCTCCATTGGTCGGCGAGTCCGAGCTGCAAAAGGAAGCTGGACCAGCTGACGTCCTTGAAGACGAACGGCTCGCCGGCGAGCGCGACATAAGCGGGCTGGAGCGCAGCGACGATCAACAGTGTCGCCAGATGGAGGGGGTAGAGCCTCGAAAAGCGCAACCAGAAGAACCTGCCCGGCGCAACCGTCCGCGCGGCGATCGCGTCGGCGTATTTCCAATAGACAATGAATCCGCTGATGCACCAGAATATCTGAACCCCGAGCAGGCCGAAGCTATAAAAGGGCCAAAGCAGGTCCTCGAGCGGCGCATGTGGCCGCGCCATGCCGCTCGCGTCGCCGATCATCGCGAAATGATGATAGTGCCACACCAGCACCGCCATCGCGCAGACGAACCGCACCAGCTCAAGCCCAAGCAGTTTGGACGGCGCCGCTGCGCGCAGTTCGCTGTGCATCGCGGCCGCCTCGCGCCGGTCCAGCGCGGCACCATCATTTACAGATAGATGTTCAACCCTGCTCATGACCGCCAGACCTAACCGAAAATGGTTACCAATTGCCCGCTGGAAAGCCCGGACGGGACAGCCTATTTGCGCAGCCAAACCGTTCTCGGAAAGAGCTTCATGATCGATCGCACCGCGCTCCGCCTTGCCTATCGCCCCGACGAGAATGACCTGGTGTCAGAGCGACTGAAGCAGGCGAAGCTGGCTGCCGGACAGCAGGGCGAAGCGAGCGCCATCGCCCGCTCGCTGGTAAAAGCGGTGCGCGGGCACAAGGCCGCTGGCCTCGACGCCTTCCTCCAAGCCTATGATCTTGGTTCGGACGAGGGAATCGCGCTGATGTGCCTGGCCGAGGCGTTGCTGCGAATACCTGATGCCGAGACCGCCGACGATTTGATCCACGACAAATTGTCCGGCCCCGACTGGGCAGAGAAATTGAGCGAAAGCCGTTCGACCTTTGTCAACGCCGCGACGTTTTCGCTGCTGCTGACCGGCAAGGTGCTCGACGAGGCCAACGACAAGACCGAGGGCTGGCGTTCGGCGCTTGGCCGCGCGGTCGGCAGGCTCGGCGAGCCGCTAATCCGCACCGCAGTAGCGCAGGCGATTAAGATCCTCGGTCGACAGTTCGTCTTTGGCCGTACTATCGGCGAAGCGCTGAAGCGCGCAACGCCCGAACAGGCGCGTGGCATCAGTCACAGCTTCGACATGCTCGGCGAGGCGGCCAAGACCCACGCCGATGCCGCCCGCTACGCCCGCGCCTATGCAGACGCTCTCGATGCCATCGCCGCGAGCGCGAAGGGGGGATTCAAAGCCGCCCCAGGTATTTCGGTCAAGCTCTCCGCCCTCCACCCGCGTTACGAATGGAGCCATGCCGAAGAAGCTAAGGCCGCCATCCTCCCGGTCGTCCGCGGTCTCGCACTGAAAGCGGCGGCGGCCGACGTCCATTTGACGATCGACGCCGAAGAAGCTGACCGGCTCGAACTGTCGATGGACATCATCGAGGCGATGGCCGCCGACGACGCGCTGTTCGCCGGCGGTTGGGCCGGGTTCGGTATGGCGATCCAGGCCTACGCGAAGCGCGCAGTGCCGCTTTGTGATTGGATCGTAGAATTGGGCCACAAACATCAGCGAACATTGATGGTTCGCTTGGTGAAAGGCGCCTATTGGGACAGTGAGATCAAGGTTGCACAGGTTGCCGGCCTCACCGATTATCCCGTGTTCACCCGCAAGGTCGCGACCGACGTAAGCTATCTCGCCTGCGCCAAAGTTCTGCTCGCGGCGCCTAACGTCATCTATCCCGCGTTCGCTACCCACAACGCTAATACCATCGGTGCGGTCAAGGCCATCGCCGGCAAAGCGCCATTCGAGTTTCAGCGCCTCCACGGCATGGGTGAGGGCCTCTACGAGGAATTGGCCAAACTCGAACAAGCTATCGGCGAAACGCCTACGCCCGTGCGCATCTATGCACCCGTCGGAAGCCACAAGGAGCTGCTAGCCTATCTCGTCCGCCGGCTGCTCGAAAACGGCGCCAACTCGAGCTTCGTCAACCGCATCGCCGACGATGACGTGCCGATCGACGCGCTGGTTCGCGATCCGGTGACTGAACTCAAAGCCCTCACGTCGAAGCGCAACCCTGTCATCCCACTACCTGACGCCATTTTCGGCGGCCGCCGTAACAGCGCGGGTGCCGATCTTAGCGATCCCACGGTCCGCGAGCCGCTGCTCGCACGCCTCGCCAAGCTAGAAAAAACGAGCTGGAAGGCGGCGCCCGGCGGGGCAGGGACGGGCGACAAACGCCCAATCGTCTCGCCTTTCGACACGTCGGTCACGGTCGGCGAGGCGGTTTGGTCGAGCGAAGCCGATATCGGCCGCCTGGTCCGCTCCGCCGCCGCTGCGCAGGTCGAATGGGATCAGCGCGGCGGCGAAGCGCGCGCCGCTTTGCTCGACAAGACCGCCGACTTGTTCGAGGATCGGCGCGATGAACTGTTCTCGCTGTGCATCCGCGAGGCAGGCAAGACTTTGCCCGATGCGGTGCTCGAAGTGCGCGAGGCGGTCGATTTCCTGCGCTACTACGCTTGTGAGGCGCGCCGCTTGTTCGCCGCCCCCATCCCGCTGCCCGGACCGACCGGCGAGATCAACGAGTTGCGCCTTCACGGACGCGGCGTGTTCGCCTGCATCAGCCCGTGGAATTTCCCGCTCGCCATCTTCATCGGCCCGGTCGCAGCCGCGCTGGCCGCGGGCAATGCCGCCATCGCCAAGCCCGCCGAACAAACCCCGCTGGTCGGCGCGCTGGCGATCGAGCTGATGCACCAGGCCGGCATTCCGCACGACATCGTCCAGCTAGCGCCGGGCGCCGGCGAAATCGGCGCAGCGCTGACCGCTCACCCGCTGGTCGCCGGGGTCGCCTTCACCGGTTCGACCGATACCGCCCGCGCGATCAACCGCACCCTGGCAAACCGTGATGGCCCGATCGTCCCGTTGATCGCCGAAACTGGCGGCCAGAATGCGATGATCGTCGATTCCTCGGCCCTGCCCGAACAAGTCACCCGCGACGTCGTGGCGTCGTCATTCCAGAGCGCCGGCCAGCGCTGCTCGGCGTTGCGCGTGCTGTTCGTCCAGGACGATGTCGCCGATGGAATGATCGAAATGATTGCAGGGGCGATGAAGGCGCTTGGCGTCGGCGACCCCTCGGAGCTGACCACCGACGTCGGTCCAGTCATCGACGAAGAGGCCAAGGACGCGCTCGACGCTCACCTCGTAAAGCTCAAGGGCAAGATCATCGCCCAACTCGAACTGCCAGCTTCGGCCAAACAAGGTCACTTCGTCGCCCCGACCATGGTCGAGATCGACAGCCTTTTCGACCTCGACCGCGAGCATTTCGGCCCGATCCTCCACGTCATCCGTTGGAAATCTGGCGAGCTTGACAAGGTCATCGCCGCGATCAACGCCACAGGCTACGGCCTTACCCTCGGCCTCCAGAGCCGCATCGACACCACCCGTTTCTATGTCGAGCGCCACGCCCGCGTCGGCAACCTCTACGTCAACCGCAACCAGATCGGCGCGGTGGTCGAAAGCCAGCCGTTCGGCGGCGAAGGCCTGTCGGGCACCGGGCCGAAAGCTGGCGGCCCCCACTACGTCGCCCGCTTCGCTACCGAGCGCGTCACCTGCATTGACACCACCGCCGCCGGTGGCAATGCCAGCCTGATGGCGGCGATCGAGGGATAGTAAGCTGTGGGGGCAATGGGCTTGATCGGGGCCCGGATTGGCGACGATGTTCGGCAACTCCGGCCGGATTTTCGCGCGATCAGCATTGTCGCGACCGGAGTCGAAAACCGTATCGACCATCCAATCGCGCGCGCCTTGCTGGCGGAAGCGCGCAAAAGCCTCGATTTCGCGCCATGGGCCGATGCTCATCTCGAAGCGTGGCGCGAAACCTTTCGGGCGTTCGGAGCCAAGCCGAAAAAGACCGCCTCATCGGTCGAGGCGCTGCGGTCGCGGGTCGCCAAATCCGGCGAACTGCCGCCGATCAACGCGGTGGTCGATCTCTATAATGCGGTCAGCATCAAATTCGCGCTACCGGTGGGGGGCGAGAATCTCGATTCCTATGTCGGCCGACCGCGGTTGATCAGGGCCGACGGCAGCGAGACGTTCGACACAGTCCGGGACGGTAGGCTAATCCACGAGCCGGTCGACCGGGGTGAAGTTATCTGGCGCGACGACCTCGGCACAACCTGCCGGCGATGGAACTGGCGCCAGTGCCTGCGGACTCGGATCGAACCCTCATCGACCCGGCTTTGGTTCGTACTCGAGGCCCTGGCGCCGATGGCCGACGAAGCGGTCGAGGACGCCGCCCGCAGCTTGTGCGGCGCGCTCGCGGTGATCAGCCCGTCAGCGAGCATCGACCGCCAATGGTTGCGTTAACGCGCGCCGGAAAAATGGCTCCCCGGGCCTGATTCGAACAGGCGACCATTCGATTAACAGTCGAACGCTCTACCGCTGAGCTACCGGGGAGCAGCCCCCGCTCGGGTTCCCGTCAAAGTCCTACTTTGATGGGGCCCTATCGGGAGCGACGAGCGCCTAATAACGCGCTCGCCGGGCGTTGCAACCACTACGTGGCGAATTGCGGCCCACACAGCCTAGGTCGCGAACTGTTCCATGGCGATCCGCTCGTCGAGCGCATGCTCGGGATCGAACAGCAAGGTCAGCGATCGCGACCGATCGAGCGTGACGTCGACTTTCGCCACATCGCGCACTTCGAACTGGTCGGCCACCGCGGCCACCGGGCGCTTGTCGGCCTCGAGCACGCGCAGGGACACCGAGACCTCGTCGGGCAGGATCGCGCCGGACCAGCGGCGCGGTCGAAACGGGCTGATCGGGGTCAGCGCCAGCATCTTCGCCGCCAGCGGCAGGATCGGCCCGCTGGCCGATAGGTTATAGGCGGTCGATCCCGCCGGGGTAGCCACCAACACCCCGTCGGCGACCAGCTCAGGCATCACCACCCGGCCGTTGACGCTGACCTCGATCTTCGCCGTTTGACGGGTTTCGCGCAGCAGCGACACTTCGTTGATCGCGGGGTGGGTCCAGGTCTCGCCGCGGATGGTGTGCGCCTCCATGCTCAAGGGCGCGACGCGGATGTGCTTGGCGCCCGCGATCCGCTCGCTCAGCCGGTCGAGGCGCCATTCGTTCATCAAAAAACCGAACGTGCCGCGGTTCATCCCGAACACGGGGCGGGCCGGGCCTTCCTCAAGCATCGCATGAAGCGTCTGCAGCATGAATCCATCGCCGCCCAGCGCTACCAGTGTCTCGGCGTCGTCCTCGTCAGCCCAATGGTATCGGCGTCGCAACAGCACTTCCGCGGCCCGCGCCGCTTCAGTCGAAGAGGCGACCAGTCCGATGCCCTGCGCGGCGAGATCGCGCTCGGGTGCGGCGGGCGAGGGGCCTTCGGCATTCACGCGGTCAGCATAGGGATTTGGCGGCCGAACGCCACTGTCCCGTATCGGGGCGGCAGCGACTGTCGTCTTTGGCAGCCAGCCGCACCAGCCTAAGAAGCGCGAATGCATCTGTGGCGTATCAATTTCCTTGGGGGCAAGCGGGCGTCGGATCGGGGAACTCCGGCGCCCGCTTCGTATCGCCGCGACCGCGCCCTCGAACGGGCCATTCGAGGCAATCGGATCGAGATCCGTTTTCAGCCGCAGATCGAGCCGGCCAGCGGCCGCATTGCCGGGGTCGAGGCGCTGGCCCGCTGGGCCGAGGTCGCCGGGCCCAAGGAGCTGTTCGACCGCGCCGATCTTGCCAACCTCGCCGAGCGGCTGTCGCGCGAGATCCAGCGCAAAGCATTGCGCGCCGCGGGGCGTTGGACCGGCGAGCTAGCCATGCTCAATCTTTCGATCAACCTGCTTCCAACCGATCTCGACCGTCCGGGCTACGAGCGCTGGCTGCTCGACGAGATCAAGGCCGCTGGCCTGCGGCCTGAGCAAATCACCGCCGAAATCGTCGAATCGAGCCTGGTCGAGGATAATCCGGCGGTCGCCGCGCGCCTGTCGTGCTTGCGAGCCGCGGGCGTCCGAATCGCCATCGACGATTTCGGAACCGGCTATTCGAGCCTTGCCTATCTCATCTCGCTGCCGATCGACGCGATCAAGATCGACCGCGGCCTCATTGCCGACATTGTCGGCGGCACGCGGGACCGAATCGTCGTCAAGGCGATGATCCAACTCGCCCGTGAACTCGGCCTCAAGGTGGTCGTCGAAGGCGTCGAAAGTCGCGAACAGCTCGCGCTACTCTCCGATTGGGGCTGCGATCTTTACCAAGGCTTCCTCGGTGCCGGCGCGCTCGACGAGGTTGAGCTGGAGCGCTTCGTCGCAACCGCCGTCCATGCGCCGCCCGACACCGTTGGTCGATTGCCGCTGTCCTGACGAGCCGGTACGACCGATGTCCAGCGCGGAGGTGACAAATGAACCGGGGAATTATGGTCATCGGCGTGGAAATCGCGCTGCTCGCGTCAGCCTGTGGCAAGAAGCCCGAAGCGGCCAAGGCGGAATTCTCGCAAGCAGCGATCGATGCCGCGCTGGCTGATCCCGGCCGCACGACCGATCGAGACGGCGATGCCCGGCGCAAGCCCGGATCGCTCATTGCGCTGGCCGGGGTGGGGGCGGGCGACAAGGTGCTCGATCTGATCCCGGGGAACGGATATTGGACGCGCATCTTCAGCAAGACCGTCGGCCCGACCGGCAGGGTCTATGCGATCTGGCCTCAGAACTCGCCGCCGGCAACGTCGGCAGGCTGAAGCAAATGGCGGCCGACAAATATTACGGCAACATCGTTACAGAAGTTCAGCCATCGAACGAGCTGACCGCGCCGGAGCTCCTCGACGTCGTGTGGACGTCGCAGAATTATCACGATTATCCTGCCGAATTCATGGGCAAGAGCGACCCCTCGATCCTCAACAAGGCCGTTTTCAAGATCCTCAAGCCGGGCGGCACCTACATGATCATCGATCATCGGGCGAAGGCCGGGCGCGGCCTTGGGGACACCAATACATTGCATCGCGTCGACCCGGCGATCGTGCGCCGACAGGTGGAGGAGGCGGGTTTCCGCTTCGTCGGGGAGTCGAAGGTGCTTGAGAATCCCGCCGATGGGCTCGACCTTCCGGCATTCGCCCCGGCGATCCGCTACCACACCAGCCAGTTCGCCTATAAATTCGTGAAGCCGGCAAACTAGGCCGGTTCCAGCTCCTTCACGGCCTCGCTGGCGGCGAGCACTCGCATCAGTCCGCGGGAGATTTGCAGTGCACCCTGCAGCCGCGCTTCGCCGGTCGACCAGTCGCGGCTGACAACCAATTTGCTGTCGGGCCTGAGCTTGGCTGCCCCCTTTAGCCGCGCCACATAGGCGAGCAGGCCAGCGAGGTCCGGGAAGCCCGATGGAGCAAAGGTCACTACCGCGCCCTTCGCGCCGACGTCGAGCTTGGCGATGCACGCCTTGCGGCAATTGATCTTGGTCTCGACAATCTGCAGCAAATTGCCCGTTTCTTCGGGCAGCTTACCGAAGCGATCGATCAGCTCGGCGGCGAATTCTTCGACCTCCTGACGGCTGTCGAGCTCGGCCAGGCGGCGATAAAGCCCCATCCGCAAATCAAGATCGGGCACATATGTTTCGGGAATAAGGATTGGGGCCTCGACATTGATTTGCGGCGTGAATGCCTCGGTCCGCTCGCCACCCGCCTTCTGCTCGAGGATCGCCTCTTCGAGCATCGACTGATAAAGCTCGAACCCGACTTCCTTGATGTGGCCGGATTGCTCGTCGCCCAGGATATTGCCCGCGCCGCGGATATCGAGGTCGTGGCTGGCCAATTGGAACCCCGCGCCAAGGCTATCCAGATTGGCCAGAACCTGGAGCCTTTTGTCGGCTCCTTCACTGATCGAGCGGTCCGATGTGGTCGTCAGATAGGCATAGGCACGGGTTTTCGACCGCCCGACGCGCCCTCTAAGCTGATAGAGCTGGGCCAGTCCGAACCGGTCGGCGCGGTGGACGATCAGCGTATTGGCGGAGGGGATGTCGAGCCCGCTCTCGATAATCGTCGTCGACAGCAAGACATCGTAATTGCGGTCGTAGAAGGCGCTCATCCTCTCCTCGACTTGGGTCGCGCTCATCTGGCCGTGGGCCGTCACCGCCTTCACCTCGGGCACTTCCTCGGCCAGCCATTGCTCAAGGTCGGGCAGATCGGCGACGCGGGGTGCAACGAGGAAACTCTGCCCGCCGCGATAATGTTCGCGCAGCAGTGCCTCGCGCACCACCACCGGATCCCACGGCGCGACATAAGTGCGGACCGCCAGCCGATCGACCGGCGGGGTCTGGATCACCGACAGTTCGCGCAAGCCGGACATTGCCATCTGCAGCGTCCGCGGGATCGGCGTCGCGGTCAGGGTAAGGACATGGACGTCTTCCCTCAGCGCTTTCAGCTTTTCCTTGTGCGCGACCCCGAAATGCTGCTCTTCGTCGACAATAACTAAGCCCAGCTTCCTGAATTCGATCGACTTCGAGAGCAGCGCATGGGTTCCAATGACGATATCGACTATGCCTTTTTCCAGCCCTTCTCGCGTCTTTACGGCCTCGGCCGCCGGAACCAACCGCGACAGCCGCCCGATCTCGATCGGGAAGCCGTGGAAGCGCTCGACGAAATTCCTGTAATGCTGACGGGTGAGCAGGGTGGTTGGGCAGACCAGCGCGACCTGATACCCCGCCATCGCCGCCACGAAAGCCGCGCGCAACGCGACCTCGGTCTTTCCGAAGCCGACGTCGCCGCACACTAGCCGGTCCATCGGTTTGCCCGACTCCATGTCGGCCAGCACTTCACCGATCGCTCGTTCCTGGTCGTCGGTTTCCTCATAGGGGAAGCGGTCGACGAACTGTGGAAAGGCGCTGTCCGGTTCGGCGATTTGGCCGGGGCGAGTCGCGCGTATCGCGGCCGTCGTGATCAACTCGCCGGCGATCTCGCGGATTCGCTCCTTCATCCGCGACTTCCGCCGCTGCCACGCCTCACCGCCCAGCCGGTCGAGCGACGCCCTTTCGCTATCGCTGCCGTAGCGAGTCAGTACGTCGATATTCTCGACTGGGACGTAAAGCTTGTCGCCCCCGGCGTAGGACAACGCGACGCAGTCGTGCGGCGCCTTGCCGACCATGATCGAGGTCAGGCCTTCGTAGCGCGCGACCCCATGATCGGCATGAACGACCAGGTCGCCGGGCGACAGCGCGGCCAGTTCAGCAAGGAAGGCGTCCGCGCTCTTGCGGCGCTTTTTGCGCCGCACCAGGCGGTCGCCGAGTATATCCTGCTCGGTAAGCACGGCGACATCGGGCGCGGCGAAGCCATGGTCGAGCGGCAGCACCAACAGCGATGCTTCGGTCTTGGCGCCGAGCGCCTCCTGCCAAGTCGCGGCCTGGCTGAAGCTGTTCAGCCCATGGTCGGCGAGCAACCCCGCCAGCCGCTCGCGAGCACCTGCGCTGTAGCTGGCGAGAATGACCTTCTTCCTATTCTTCCGTAAGTTGCCAGCATGTTTGACGACTGCCTCATAGACATTCGCGTTTTGTGCCCGCTCGGGGGAGAAGTCGCGTGGGCCTTCGACGGCGAAATCGATGACCCGATCGCTGGCCGGTTCGGGGAATGTGGAGCTGAGGTGAATCGGCCGTTCCGCTACCGCGCCCTGCCATTCCTTCTTGGCCAGGTAGAGGGTCGAGGGCGCCAGCGCGCGATAGCTGCCCGGCTCCGCGACCATCGCCCGCTCGCGATTGGCGAAATAGTCAGCGATCGCCTCGGTGCGCGATTTCATGGCTCCGTCGGTCCCAGCATCGCGGACAATGACATCTTGATCGCCCAGATGGTCGAACAGCGTCGACAGCTTGTCTTCGAAAAGCGGCAGCCAATGCTCCATTCCCGCCAGCCGCCGCCCGTCGCTGACCGCTTGGTAGAGAGGGTCGCCGGTGGCGTTGGCCCCGAACTGTTCGCGGTATCGCGCGCGGAAGCGTTTTACGCTGTCCTCGTCGAGCAGCGCCTCCGACGCTGGCATCAGCATGAAGGCTTGTGCCGCTCCGATCGTGCGTTGGTCGGCGGGGTCGAAGCGCCGCATCGTCTCAATCTCGTCGCCGAAAAAATCGAGTCTCAGCGCGGTTGGCTCGCCGGCCGGGAACAGGTCCAGTATCGACCCCCGCACAGCGAACTCGCCCGAGTCATGGACCGCTTCGGTGCGCTGGTAGCCGTTGGCGACCAGCAACTCGACCAGCTCGTCGCGCTCGAATCGCTCGCCAGTGGCAAGGCGGCGGGTCAGCTGGCGAATGCGGAACGGGGTCAGCAGCCGCTGGGTAACGGCGTTGGCGGTCGCGATCAGCAGCTGGGGTCCCTGGCGCGTCGCCTGAAGCGCCTGCAGTGTCGCCAGCCGCTCGGCCATTATCCGCAGCGCCGGGCTAGCGCGATCGTAAGGCAGACAATCCCACGCGGGCAGGGTCAGGACGGCAACGTCGGGCGCGAACACCGGCACCGTATCGGCCATCGCTCGCATCGCCGCTTCGTCGGCTGCGATCACAACGGCGCGCCCGTTTTTACCTGTCCCATGCACGGCTCGCGCCAGGTCCGCGGCCAGCCACGGCAGGAATCCGGTAGGAACGCCGGCGAGGGTCAAAGGCGCCTTGGCCTTCAATATTGCTGAATGCGGATCGCTCACTTCGCCACCTTGATGAAATCCAGCTTTTGCATCGCGTACATCATCGTGTCCCGATAGTGCTCAGGCACATCCTGCGTCCCAATCGCCCAGGCCATAATGTCGACATCGGTTTCCATCAGGAGGGCCGCGAACAGTGCCCGCTCATTGGCGTTCCAGCCCGCATGATGCGCGTCGAAAAAGCCGCCGATCATCATGTCCGCCTCGCGCGTGCCGCGATGCCAGGCGCGGTACTTCAGCGCCCGTAAAACATCGTCCATTCGGCCTATCTCCACGCGCGAAAAACCCGCTCGGCGAAGTCGCCGCGGGTGGATGCATCGTCCATGTAGGCAGTCGCAGCGGCGCACGCTAGGGTCGCCCGCGATGCGGCCCGAAATCCTCAATCCCCTTTTCGCCGAGGTCGAGGCGCTGAAGGGCGTCGGGCCGGCCAATGCCAAGGCGCTCGCTCGCCTCGGGATTACGCGAGCAATCGATCTCGCCTTTCATTTGCCGACCGGGACCATCGACCGCATCCGCGCACCCGCCGCCAGCGGCTCACTGCTCGGCCGCATTGTTATCCTCGAGGTCAAGCCGTTCGAGGTGCGCGCCGGGCAGGGCAGGGCGCCGCTCCGCATTTTCGCCGCGGATTCAGACGATAACACGATCACGCTGACTTTTTTCAACAACCCGGGCTGGGCCAAGAAACAGCTACCGCTCGGTGAAACCCGGATCGTCGTTGGCAAGCTCGATGCCTATGGCGACGAATGGCAGATGGTGCACCCAGAAGTACTCGAACCCGCCGCATCGGCCGATCTGGCGTTGCGAGAGTCGGTTTATGGCCTGACCGAGGGTATTTCGAACAAACGCATGCGCGAGCTCGCGCTGACCGGTTTAGAGCGCGCGCCCGAGCTTGCCGAATGGATCGAGCCCTCGCTGCTAGCTCGCGAGAATTGGCCTGCCTGGCGTGCCGCCCTCGCTGAATCCCACTCCGAACCGACTGCAACTTCAGCCCGCAAGAGACTGTCCTACGACGAGATTTTCGCCAACCAGCTCGCCCTGAATTTGCTGCGCCAAATCGCCCGTCGTAAGCGCGGCGTCCCCCTCCAGGGCGACGGCCGCTTCACGCAAAAACTCCAGCTGCCCTATCATCTGACCGGCGCCCAGGCGCGCGTCATCGACGAGATTCGCGGCGACATGGCGCAGGACAAGCCCATGCTGCGCCTCCTCCAGGGCGACGTTGGCTCGGGCAAGACATTGGTCGCGCTGCGCGCGATGCTCGAAGCGGTTGAGGCCGGGGCCCAAGCGGCGATGCTCGCTCCGACCGAAATCCTGGCCCGCCAGCATATCGCAACGCTGCAATGCCAGTGCGCCGCAATCGGCGTCACCGTCGCCATTCTTACCGGCCGCGAAAAGGGTCGCGCCCGTGAAGCGGTGCTGATGGGCCTCGCCGATGGCAGCATCGACATCCTCGTTGGCACCCACGCCATTTTCCAGCAGCATGTCTTCTACAAACGCCTTGGCCTGATCGTGATCGATGAGCAGCACCGCTTCGGCGTCTCACAGCGCCTCCTGCTGAGTGAAAAAGCCGAACGCCCGCCGCATCTTCTGGCGATGACTGCGACTCCAATTCCGCGCACGCTGACGCTGACCCAATATGGCGAGATGGATGTCAGCCGGATCGACGAAATGCCTCCTGGTCGCACCCCGGTCGAAACGCTGGTGATCAGCGACGAGAAACTGCCCGACGTCATCGCTGGCCTCGGCCGCCACCTCGCCGCGGGAGGCCAAGCCTATTGGGTCTGCCCGTTGGTCGAGGAGAGCGAAAAGAGCGATGCCGCCGCTGCCGAGGAGCGCGCCGCCCTGCTCCGCGCTCGCTTCGGCGCCGATCGCGTCGGCCTCATCCACGGCCGCATGAAGGGTCCCGACAAGGACGCCGTCATGGCGTCATTCGCGTCCGGTGACCTTGGCGTTCTCGTCGCCACCACCGTGATCGAGGTCGGGGTCGATGTCCCGAACTCGACGCTCATCGTGGTCGAAGGCGCTGAGCGCTTCGGCCTCGCTCAGCTTCATCAGTTGCGCGGCCGCGTTGGGCGTGGATCGGGGGCGAGCCGCTGCATCCTGCTGCGCGGCCAGATGCTGACCGAAACGGGCAGGGCGCGCCTCGCCCTGATGCGTGAGACCAACGACGGATTTCGCATCGCCGAGGAGGATCTGCGCCTGCGAGGCCCCGGCGAAATCCTCGGGCTTCGGCAGTCGGGCGAACAGGCGTTCAAGGTCGCCACGCCCGAGGATGTCGCCGAGTTGGCGCCGATGGCGAACGACGACGCCCGCTTGCTCCTCGATCGCGACGGCGGCCTGGCCAGCGAACGCGGGCAGGCGGCGCGGCTGTGCCTCTACCTATTCGAGCGCGACGCGGCGGTGGGACTGCTCAGGAGCGGATGAGCAGGCCGTGGCGCTTCTTGCCAAGGCTGACTTTGGCGGGAGCGCCCACGATCATCGCTGGATCGCTGACCGTAACGCCATCAACCTTGACGGCGCCCTCGGCGATTTTGCGCCGCGCCTCGCCGTTCGACGCCGCGAAGCCGAGTCCGGTCAACGCTTGTACAACTCCCGTTTCGCCATCGACCGCCAGAGTCGGCAAATCTCCGCCCGCGCCGCCGCCCGCGAAGGTCTGGCGCGCGGTCGCCTCGGCGCTCGCCGCCGTCTCGGCCCCATGAAGCATTGCCGTCGCCTCGTTGGCCAGCACGACCTTGGCGTCGTTGATCGCCTGCCCCTCGAGCCGCGCCAGCTCGGCGACCCGTTCGAGCGGCAGGTCGGTGAATAGCTTCAAGAATTTTACCACGTCGGCATCGGCCGTGTTCCGCCAAAACTGCCAATAATCATAGGCGCTCAGCTGGTCGGCGTTGAGCCACACCGCCCCAGCCGCGGTCTTGCCCATCTTGGCGCCGTCGGCGGTCGTGATGAGGGGAGTAGTCAGCCCGAAAAGTGCGGCCCCGTCCATCCGCCGGCCAAGCTCGATGCCGTTGACGATGTTGCCCCACTGGTCCGATCCGCCGAGCTGCAACCGGCAACCGAGGCGCCGCGAGAGTTCACGGAAATCATAGGCCTGGAGGATCATGTAATTGAACTCGAGGAAGGTCAGCGGCTGCTCGCGGTCGAGCCTGTGCTTGACCGAATCGAAGGTAAGCATGCGATTGACGGTGAAATGCGGCCCGACGGTGCGCAGCAGGTCGAGGTAGCCGAGCTTCGATAGCCATTCGTCGTTGTCGACCATGATGGCGTCGGTCGGAGCGTCCCCAAACGTCAGATAATGTTCAAACACTCGGCGGATCGAGGCGATGTTGGCCTGGATATCCGACTCGGTCAGCAGCTTGCGCGATTCATCCTTGCCCGACGGGTCGCCGACCTTGGTCGTCCCTCCGCCCATCAGCACGACCGGCTTGTGCCCGGCCTGCTGGAGGCGGCGCAACATCATGATCTGGACCAGGCTGCCGACATGAAGGCTCGGCGCCGTGGCATCGAAGCCAATATAGCCCGGCACCACCTCGAGCGAAGCCAAAGCGTCGAGTGCCCCGGCGTCGGTCGCCTGGTGAATATAACCGCGCTCGTCGAGGAGGCGGAGGAGGGTGGAGCTATAGGCCGTCATGGGCGTCCGCTTAGCCGCCGCGCTGCCGAGGTGAAACCCCGGCCCCAGGTTGCGAATGTTCCCAATGTTCGCACTGACGAGCCTGCAAACGACCCGGAACAACGGCGAACGATAGTCGAGCGCGAATATGCATCCGCAGCACCGTGTCAGATGATTTCCTACATTGGAACCACCGACTTGCGGCGCGACGTGTACGCGGCTTAGGTCGGGAGATGGAGCTGCTTCATCACCGCGAGACCCCGAGCATCGCCGTGGAATCGGTCGATGTCGCGGTGTGGTGCGATCAAGGGCGATGGCATTTCCGCTACCTGGTCGAAGGGGCGCAAGGGCTGGCCCTGCCCGATCCCGCGGCGCCGGCACGGGCCGATGGCTTGTGGAAAACAACCTGTTTCGAGGCGTTTGCGGGGCTAAGTGGCGGCGCATATTTGGAATTCAACTTTTCACCGTCGAGCCAATGGGCCGCTTATCGGTTCGACGCATACCGGCAGGGAATGCGCGAGGAGCCGACGGAAGTTGAGGTGTGGTCAGAAGGCGGCGATAGCTGGATCGCGCTCGAAGCCAGCGTGCGTTGCGATGCATTGGTCGCGAGAGCGCCGCTCGGCCTCACCGCCGTGATCGAGGAAAAAGGCGCGCAAAAAAGCTATTGGGCGCTCGCTCACCCCGCCAATCCCTCCAAAGCGCTGCCCGATTTCCACGATCGCTCTTGCTTTGTCGCGAAGCTGGCGGACATAGCGGCGTCATGAAATTCGGCATCGAACGGCTGCTCGCCGACCCCCAGCTTCGCGCCCCGCTGGCCGGCAAACGCGTCGCGCTCCTCGCCCATCCCGCTTCAGTCACGCGCGATTTGACCCACAGCCTCGACGCGTTGGCAGCGCTCGATGACATCCGCCTGTCTGCCGCGTTCGGCCCGCAGCATGGCCTGCGCGGAGACAAGCAGGACAATATGGTCGAAAGCCCGGACTTCATCGATCCGGTCCACGAAATTCCGGTGTTCTCGCTTTATGGCGAAGTGCGCCGCCCCAAAGGCCAGTCGATGTCGACCTTCGACACGGTGCTGATCGACCTTCAGGATGTCGGCTGCCGCATCTACACCTTCATCACCACCTTGCTCTACATGATCGAAGCCGCGGCCGAACATGGCAAGTCGGTGTGGGTGCTCGACCGGCCAAACCCAGCGGGTCGCCCGGTCGAAGGGCTGACGCTGCGCCCGGGCTGGGAAAGCTTCGTCGGCGCCGGGCCTATCCCGATGCGCCACGGCCTGACGCTGGGCGAGCTCGGCCACTGGTTCGTCGACCATTTCAAGATCGACGTCGACTATCGCGTGATCGAGATGGAGGGCTACGATCCCCATGCCGCGCCCGGTTTCGGCTGGCCCGCCGATCGCCTGTGGATCAACCCGTCGCCCAACGCCCCCAACCTCAACATGGCTCGCTGCTATGCAGGGACGGTGATGCTCGAAGGCGCGACGCTCAGCGAGGGCAGGGGCACCACGCGGCCGCTCGAACTGTTCGGCGCGCCCGATATCGAAGCGCGGGCGGTGATCAAGGTGATGCGCGATATCGCGCCGCAATGGCTCGAAGGTTGCACGTTGCGGGACATTTCGTTCGAACCGACCTTCCACAAGCATATCGGGCAATTATGCAGCGGCGTACATATCCACGCCGAGGGCGAGGCCTATGACCACGCCGCGTTCAAGCCGTGGCGCGTCCAAGCGCTCGCATTCAAGGCAATCCGCGCGCTGTTCCCCGACTACGACCTGTGGCGCGACTTCCCGTATGAATATGCGTTTGGCAAGTTGCCGATCGACGTCATCAACGGAGGCCCGGCACTTCGGGAATGGGTTGACGATTCGGCGGCGGAGCCGGGCGACCTCGATCGGTTGACCAATCCCGACGAGCGGTCATGGGATGTTGAGCGGCAAGCATATCTGCTTTATTGAATTGGGCTGTCTTGAGTTGGTAACAGCGGAACACGCGCGCTCCGGTAACGTTGGAGCGCCGTAACGATTGCAGCCTTACCGTAGGCGAACTGACTATGCCCGATAGCACCAATACCACCGCCGATCAGCAGGCCGCCGAAGCCGAAGTCGAAGAATTTCGCGCCGAGCTCGGCCCGTTCGTGACGGCCGCGGAGACGACGCGGATGCCGATGATCTTTACCAATGCGAAGGAAGGCGAAGACCCACTGATCTTCGCCAATGATGCCTTTCTTGAACTGACCGGATATCGTCGCGACGATGTCCTCGGCGAGAGTTTCAAGTCGCTGATGAAGCGCGGCACCGGGTCCGACGAACTGAAATCCATCGAGGCCGCGTTCGCCGCCACCGCGGAGAGCGAGCCCGAAATCTGCTACAAGCGCAAGGACGGAACGATGTTCTGGGCCACGGTCCACATCAGCCCGGTCCGCGACAAAAATGGCGAGATCGTCCAGCATTTCGTTTCGCTCGTCGACAATACCAAGAATCGTGAGGAGCAGGCTCGTTGTAAAATGCTGATCGACGAGCTTAATCACCGGGTGAAGAACACGCTTTCGACCGTCCAGTCCATCACGCGTCAGGCCTTGCGCACTGCGACCGACCCCGCGACGATCGGTGAATCGATCGAATCGCGGATATTCGCGCTTTCGCGCAGCCATGATCTTTTGTCCCATGAGGGTTGGCAGGGCGCAGGGCTGCATGACCTTATCGGCGCGGCGCTCGAGCCGTTCGGTGTCGCCAATGGCCGCACCGAGCGGTTCAACATCGACGGCGACAACATTCGCCTGTTGCCCAAGGCCACGCTCGCGCTCGGCATAGCGTTCCATGAGCTGGCCACCAATGCCGTCAAATATGGCGCGTTTTCCAATAATGCCGGGACGATCGGGATTTCATGGACGATCGAGCCTTCGCCCGCCGGTGAGCGCTTGATTCTTCACTGGCGCGAGAAAGACGGTCCGCCGGTCCGTCCGCCGTCGCACAAGGGGTTCGGATCGCAGGTAATCGAGCGCGGGCTGGCACACGAACTCGGTGGTAGCGTCAAGCTTGAATATCCCCCCGAAGGGGTCTTCTGTACGGTCGATATTCCGGCACCGAAGGGGCTAAATGAGTAAATTGCTATCCGGTCAGCGCATATTGGTCGTCGAGGACGAGATGATGGTCCTAATGAATATCGAATGCGTGCTCGCGGACCTTGGGTGCGAAGAAGTGACGGCCGCCGCCACCGTCGGTCGTGCGCTTGCCTGTATCGATGCCCAGATGTTCGATCTCGCCATGCTCGACGTCAATCTCGACGGTCTGCCGAGTTATCCGATCGCCGATGCGCTCGCCGCGCGCGGGGTGCCGTTCGTGTTTTCCACCGGCTATGGCCTCCACGGTATCGACCAAGCCTATCGAGATCGGCCGGTTCTCAAGAAGCCGTTTACCGATAACGAGGTGGCAAAGTCGCTCGCCGGCCTCATTCCGCCCGAGTTCGAGAACGCGGCGTAGCGGATCGCCGGCGATCACCGCTTCCGGCTCAGTTCCCTCATCGCATCGTCGAGACCGTCGAGCGTCAGCGGGTACATGCGGTCGCCCATCAACTGGCGCAAAATCGCTGTCGAAGCAGAGTGGCCCCAATAGGTTTCAGGCGTCGGGTTGATCCACGCCGCGGCGGGCCAGGCATCGGTTAGCCGCCGCAGCCAGACCGCGCCCGCTTCCTCGTTATAATGTTCGATCGAGCCGCCCGCATGAGTGATCTCGTACGGGCTCATTGCCGCGTCGCCAACGATCACCAACTTATGGTCGCGGCCGAATTTGTGGATGACGTCGTGGGTCGATGTTTTTTCCACATGGCGGCGGCGATTGTCCTTCCACACGCCTTCGTAGATGCAATTGTGGAAATAATAATGCTCGAGATGTTTGAACTCGGTTCGAGCCGCCGAAAACAGCTCCTCGGCCTGACGGACGTGGCCGTCCATCGACCCGCCGATGTCGAGAAACAGAAGCAGCTTGACCGCATTGTGGCGCTCAGGGCGCATCTTGACGTCGAGCCAACCCTGCCGCGCGGTACCGTCGATCGTCCCGTCGATGTCGAGTTCGTCGGCCGCGCCTTCGCGTGCGAACCGCCGTAGCCGGCGCAGCGCGACCTTGATGTTGCGCGTGCCCAGTTCGCGCTCCCCGTCAAGGTCGCGATATTCGCGCTTTTCCCACACCTTGATCGCGCGGCCGTGGCGCCCGGGCCCGCCGATGCGCACGCCCTCGGGGTTGAACCCGCCATGTCCGAACGGGGACGTGCCGCCCGTGCCGATCCATTTGTTGCCGCCCTGATGGCGCCCTTCCTGTTCCGCGAGCCGTTCCTTAAGCGCGGCCATGATCTCGTCCCATGAGCCCAGGCTCTCGATTTCCGCCATCTGCTCGGGGGTCAGATAGAGTTCGGCGACCTGGCGCAGCCATTCTTCCGGAACCTCGCCGCGCAGCGCTTCGCCGGTCGCGATGAGCCCCTTGAACACCTCTGCGAACACCCGGTCGAAACGGTCGAGCTGCCCCTCGTCGTGAACGAACACGCTGCGCGCCAGATAATAGAATTGCTCCGGCGAGCCAAGTTCACCTCCCGGCGCGATGACGTCCGCGTCGAGCGCCTCGAGCAGCAGCAGATGCTCCTTCAGCGAGGCCTGGATTCCCCCGCGCCGCAGCGCCTCGACGAAGCCGATGAACATACAGTCTTCTTTGCCGCTCGAGGTGTTGGAAGTCGAGGGCTGGGATCAACCTGCCATGGGGGGTCGATGCATTGGCAATGATTGCGAGCCGATTGTTTATTCGCCGACTATGAAACTACCACATCTCTATCCGCTTGGCTGCGCTGTCGGCCGTATAGTCACCGCCACAACCCGGCGAAGTTCCTCCGATACGGATAAAATCTATAGCCATGGTTAATTAGCGATCAGCCATTGTGCGGCATCGTTTGAGGAAAATGCAGGGGTGGCCCGTGACCAGTGAGATTGTCGATTTGTCGGTCGCCAGCGCCGTTCGCGCTGCGGCGCGCGACTGCGGCACCCTGTCGTTCGAATGCACCGACGTCACCGGTCTGGTGGAGGCTGTCTCCGCTCGAACCGCTGAGCATTTGAGGGCTCTCGACAATCTGGAGATCGTCACCACGTCATTGTTGGCAGATCAGGCCCACGTCGCCATGTCTACGGATGAGGCGCGCCTTCTTTCCCAGCAGGCGAAGGAAAAGCTTGGCGCCGGCAGAGTGGCAATCGAGGGCACGATTGCCGGGTTCCGAGAGCTTACGAGTCTCGTCGTCCAGCTGGGAGGCCGCATGGCCGGCTTTGCCGAGGCGATGCAGCAAATGCAGCTAGCAACCAAGAACATTGAGGGGATTGCCCGCAAGACCAATATGCTTGCGCTGAATGCGACCATCGAGGCGGCCCACGCGGGAGTTGCTGGCAAATGCTTCGGGGTTGTCGCCGCCGAAGTAAAGAAACTTGCCCAGGATACGCGTGCTGCGACCAGCGGTATTGCGATTACGATCGAAACTCTGACCCGCGAAGCTGGCGCTGTCAGGTCAGAAATCCAATCTGGCGTGGAGCGGAGTGAAGCTGCCCAGATCGCGTTTGGGACGATTAGCGGGGTGATCGGCGAGGTAACCGAGATCGTCCAAATGGTAGACCAGCAAACCGACGGCATCGCCGATGCAACTCATCTGATTGAATCAAGTGTCGACCAGGTGAAAGCCAGTCTTACCGAATTCGCGCGCAACGCACGCGAAAATGCCGGCGCATTGCTGAACGCGCAGGAAAGACTGTCCAGCTTGGAGGGTCTCTCCAACACGGTGCTCGACACCTTGGCAGGTTCAGGAGCGCCAATCGACGACACTCCGTACATCGAAATGGCGCAGCAGGGTCACGCCGACGTTGTCCGGGCGATCACCGACGGACTTGCCCGTCGTTTGCTAACCGAGGATGAGCTTTTCGATTTTGATTATAAGCCTGTGCCCGACACCGATCCCCAACAGTATGATGTTCGCTTCAACCGCTTTGCCGATCAGTACATTCAGCCGATTTTCGATAGCTGGACAGGGTTGGAGGATTTGACGTCCACGGCGGTTATCACCGACATTAACGGTTATTTGCCAACTCACATGTCGAAGAACTCGCAGCCCCGGAGCGACGATCCCTCATGGAACAAGATCCATTGTCGCAATCGTTGCAACTTCATCGACGACGCCACACGGCGGGCGATCCAAAGCGACAAGCCATTCATGCTGGTAACCTACCGAATTGAGCTAGCCGATGGAGAATTTGCGCCAGTGAAGAATGTTTTCATCCCCATCCACATCAGGGGTCGGCGCTACGGGAATTATGAATTTGCCTATGTCGACCCTAATCGCGCCGATGAACGACACCAGGCAATGCGTGCCCTTCCGAACCATTGAGCGGCTAGCCTTTTCGCCTTTTCCAGAATGATCCTGCCACCTCAATTAGGATGGAACACGATCGCCGTCGACGATGGGTGCGGGCCTGGCTTTTGCGTGGTTAACAAAGAGGAAGGGGTTTCCATCTATTTCGGTTCAAGTTCATTTTGGATCGGATTAATCATGGCCACGCTAGGCATTGAAGAAATTACCGAAAACGCGATCCGCGCCGTGGCGCGCGATTGTGGGTCGCTGTCGATCGAATGCAGCGACGTCGCCGGCTATGTCGAGGATGTCGCGGGGCGGATTTCCGACCATTTGAAAATGCTCGACGGGCTGGAGGAGGTCACCACCCGGCTGCTGTCCGACCAGGCTCGCGTCAGCGATTCGACCGACGAGGCTCGGCTGTTGTCCGAACAGGCCAAAGCCAAGCTCGAAGCCGGGCGCGAGGCGATCGAGGGCACCATCTCGGGCTTCAAGGGCTTGACCGAGTTGGTCGTCCAACTGGGCGAGCGGATGGCGGGTTTCGCCACCGCGATGAACCAGGTGCAGATGGTCTCCTCAACCATCGAGACCATCGCCCGCAAGACCAATATGCTTGCCTTGAACGCGACCATCGAAGCGGCGCGCGCCGGCGATGCCGGGCGCAGCTTCGCGGTGGTCGCGGCCGAAGTGAAGAAGCTCGCCCATGACACCCGCGCCGCGACCAGCCAGATCGCCTCGACCATCGGCGAGCTGACCCGCGAGGCGAGCGCCGTCACCAGCGAGATCAAGACCGGCGTCGACCGCAGCCGCGCCGCCCAGGCCGGCTTCGGCCAGATCAGCGATACCGTCCGCGAAGTGACCGAAATCGTGTCGATGGTCGACCGCCAGACCGAGGGCATCGCCCATTCTACCAGCCTCATCCAAACCAGCGTCGACCGGGTCAAGGCCGGCCTCAGCGAATTTGCCGGCGACGCACGCGAGAACGGCGGGCAGCTG
>NZ_JACDDV010000027.1 GCF_013816785.1 Sphingomonas sp.
GCCCGCGCCGCCTCGGATCGAGCAGAGCCGCACCGGCCCATGCCGCATCGACGTGAACGTGGGCCCCGCAACTCCTGCCGACTTTCGCGATGCCGGCGAGATCGTCGATCGCCCCGTGCGCCGTCGTTCCGGCCGTTGCCACGACCAACACGGGCTCCCAGTCAGGCTCGGCGGCGATCACCCGGGAAAGGGCATCGCCAGTCATTCGCAGGCCGTCCTCGCTCGGCACCAGGCGGACCGCCTCGCTGCCAAGCCCGCAGCCGCGGGCGATCTTGATCCAGGCGAGATGAGCCTCCGACGACGCGTAGATCGCGGGTCTGGGCCCTGTGCGGGGAAGGCCCGCCCGATCCCAGTCGGGATACCGCCGGGCAAGGGCGGCAACCAGCGCAGTCGCGTTCGCCTCGCTGCCCCCGCCCGTGAAAGTGCCCGCTGCCTCGATGTCGTTCCACACGAAACCACCGAAGAGCCGGATCAGTTTGCGCTCGATCTCGGCCGCGCTCGGGGCGTGTGCCCATACCGCGAGCTGCGGATTGATCGCGGCGGCCACCAGATCGCCCGCTATAGCCGGCACCAGGGCGGGGGGATTGAAGAGGCCGAAATAGCGCGGGTGATCCGACCGCACGGCGAAATCTCGCAGCAGCGCCACGAGATCTTGCACGACGCCTTGCAACGGACGCGGTTCCGCGAAGTCATACTCCGCAAGCCGACGCGCGAGTTCGGACTCGTCGATTGCGGGGGCGACGGCGTCCGACGAGCGCGCGTCAACGGCGGCGCCCGCGACGGCACCTACGGCCGAGAGTATCGCGGCGGCGTCACCCATTGGAGTGGTCATTCGATCGATGTTCTTTGAACAGGCGATCATCGCCCGCCGCGACCACTTGGCCTTGGGCCCATGCTGCAATCTCATTATTCATCGGGCAGCGCTGCACCATTTACTGGCGACCCACAACTACCAGTTACGCGCGGCGGCCGAGGCCACTCTAGCTTCATGGGGTCAACGCAGAAATAAAATTGAGGGACACCCATTGTGCAATATAAAGCCATATCGCTATATAGCGGGATGGCTATTGAATCACACCAGCTCGACCTGGCATTCTCCGCTCTGGGCGATCCTACGCGACGGGCAATTCTTGCGCGCCTGGCGATGGGGGAGGCGTCCGTATCGGAGTTGATGAGGCCCTTTCCGTTCACCCAGCCGACAATTTCTCGCCATCTCAAAGTCCTTGAGCAAGCCGGATTGATCGAGGGCGGGCGGGACGCACAGCGTCGGCCGCGGCGGCTAAAGGCCGACGCGTTGAAAGATATGTCGGACTGGATCGAGCCATTTCACAAGATCTGGGAGAGTCGCTTCGACAATCTCGGTCGACACCTTCACCAGTTGAATGAAAAGGAAAATTGATATGCCTGCAAACCCGAACGCGACGTCTTCCGGGTACATCCTGGACCGTCCCGCCAATACGATCCGCTTCGAGCGCGACTTTGACGGCAGCCCGGACCAATCGTTTCAGGCCTGGACCCGCCCTGAGCACGTCACCCAGTGGTGGGACGCGACTGGCAAGCCACTGCTCCGCTGCGACATCGACCTGCGCGTCGGTGGCAAGTTCGCCTTCGTCGCGCAGGACCATCCGGAGATGCCCTTCGCCGGCGTCTATCGAGAGATTGTGCCGGGCGAGCGCTTAATATTCGACGCGATCGGAGCGATCGGCCGCGTCACATGGGAAAAGCGAGGGCCAGGCACCCATATGGTCGTCGAGATTGCTTGCGCCTCCGCCGAACAGATGGAGCAGTTCGTCCAAGCGGGTGTGCACGCCGGGACCAGCACTACGCTCGACAATCTGGTGCGCCACTTGGGAAAAAATGAGGCTGCGTTGAGCGCTTAGGCCGAGCGGACCCTAATAGACATAGTTGACCGCGATGGCGGGCGTCTCCTCCGCAACTGGCCCCGCAACCTGTGCTGTCGCGGATATCGATGTCAGCCGGTCAGCGCGGCGAAGGTCGCCCAAGCTCGACAAAGCTCAACGCCGCGGCTTCCGAAATTTGAGGAGAAATTGGTCGGTCCGTCCTCGGATCCGATCATTGAACACCCCGTCGGTGTGGGGGTCGGCGGGGTTGGCCAGAATCTTGCTCTCGCCGGCGAACACGAAGCCAGCGGCCTCGACTTGCCGCCGGACGACGGACGGCTCGATCCGGTGCAGCGTGTCCGTCACGTTGGTCGGGGAACCAGGCGCCGCCAAATGGTCCAGAATCACGTAAACTCCGCCCGGTTTAAGGGCGGCATAGACGGCGCGGTTGAACTTGACGATGTCGACCGGGCCCATGAAATCGTCGAACAGGTCATGGTAGTTCTGGCCGATCCAGAACACGTCCAAAGGCTCAGGGTAACGCGCGGCGGCAAGGGCGCTGGCAAAGCTTATTGTGACGTTCGGCCGCTTCGCAGCCCACAATTGAGTGTCATTGAGACCCTTTACGATGTTCGGAAACGTGAAGAGCTCACTCGGCACGGAGGCGTAGACATGTCCCCGCGGTCCAACGACCGAAGAAAACAGCCTAGTGAAATATCCAGCGCCCGATGCGTAGTCGGCGATCCGATCCCCGGGGCGCACGCCGATGAAGGCAAGGGTGGCCGCGGGCTTGCGGTTGACGTCCCGGACCACGTCCTCGGCGGGACGCGACGGGTCGGTGACTGCTGCCGACAAGGCGTTCGCGGGTGATTGCGCGCGAGACGCTGTGGTCGGCATCGCGGCCGGGGCGGATGCCGACGCCAGTAACGCCAGCGGGATTGCTTGCCAGAACTTCATGCGCCGGCCAGCTCTGTTAACGCGTCGCCCGCGACCCGATAGATGCGCCACTCTTTCATACATTCAGCTCCTTTTGAGATGTAGAAATCTATTGCCGGCTGGTTCCAGTCCAGCACCGCCCACTCGAAGCGGGCGCAGCCGCGCTTGACCGCGATACTGGCGAGATGCCGGAGCAGGGCCGAACCGACGCCACCACCTCGCGCATCGGGCGTCACGTACAGATCTTCCAGATAGATCCCGCTCCGTCCGGTCCATGTCGAGAAGTTCTGGAAGAAGACCGCCATCCCAACCGGCTTGCCTTCGACCCGTGCGATTACTGCTTCTGCGACGGCGCGTGAACCGAACAGCGCCGCCTCGATATCATTGGGCGTGGCCTTCGCGCTATCCGGCTCCCGCTCGTATTCGGCCAGCTCGCGAACGAGCCGGATGATCGTTTGAATGTCGCCCGGCTCCGCGCGATGAATGGCTATCGTCATGCGTCATCCCGGATGGCTGATCGAAAATGCTTTGGCTTAAGATTATACCCGACATGCCTGTCCAAGTGGCGGGTCGCAATGGCCACTTTAGTTCAAACGGTCGTTACCAATCAGCTGCTGGTATGATGGACTCCATCACCGGTAGTCGGTCGACCGCAACGGTGATTAGATCAAGGGCCGGGCGCCGTCACGCCGAAGGTTCGCTTGTGGAACGTCAAGCCGCATCTTCATCGCGTTGGCTAAGTACGATCAGATTGCCGCAGGTGTCGTCGAAGAAGGCGAAAGTCACCGAACCCATTCGCTTGGGTTCGCCGGTGAACCGTACACCTCGTTCCTTGAGACTGCGAAAGTCGCCGGCCAAATCGTCGGTGGTGAAGATTGTCGCGGGAAAACCGGCTTCGTAAAGCGCTTTCTGCGAGGCTAGCGCCGGCGCCATGTAGTTGGGTTCGAGCACGAGCTCGACGCCTTCGGCGCCCTCTGGCGCGCGCACCGTCAGCCACCGGATCCCGCCGGGTAGATCATGGACCTTCTCGAAGCCGAGCACCTCGGTATAGAAAGCCAATGCTTTCTCCTGGTCATCGACCTTTATTACCACGTGGCGGATCTGCATCTCGAATTCCTTAGCTAGGGCGACCTGCGACCTGACCATCGCTTGGTGGTCGACGCATAAGCCAGAGCGAGACTGCGGCAATCCAGCCGAACGCAATGATCCCGACCGCGAAGAAGGACAGGCTGGTGGCCCGCTGCACTCCCATACCCACGGCGATCAGGATGGGCGTGGCAAGTCCGGTAGCGACCGAATAAAGACGCCATCCCCTCTCGCTCCGGCTCAGGAACATTCGCGCGAAGACGAAGCAGGCGGACGTGAGCGACAGGAAGGCGACGAAGAATCCGACCCCGTGTCCTATGGCGTGCCCGCTAATTTGTGTCGGCATCGACGAGACCGCGCCCGGAGGAAAGCCGGGAAGGGGATCGGATGGGAATAGACCGGCGATGATCATTCCGATTCCGAAGGTCGCGATGAGCAGAGGGCCCCAAAAGCCTCCAATTGACCCCCGCAGCGACTGCCGCATGCCGGCTGCACAAGCGATCGCCAGCAGGCCCGCGAGCAGGAAATTCGCGATTTGGATCCAGCCCGCATCGCCCAGGCTCAGGAGGCTCAGCGGATGGCGGGTGAGATCAAAGCCAGCCCGCATCTGCGACTGGACCAACACGGCGACGTAAAACATCGGGCAAAGAGCCACGCCGCAGAAAAGCAGGAACCGGCGTTCCATCATGTTGAAAATCCTTTGGAAAGAACGGAACTCCGGTCGACGATCGTGCGGTCGAGGAGCGCGAGGTCGATGACCGCGCGAAGACCGGTGGGCAGGTGAAGTGCCATCTTAGGCATGCCGTCCTCTCCCAACGTCATCCGCTGCCGAGGCGGAGGTGGGATCAACGAAAAGGCTGGCAAGGCGATCGAACCCCTGGCCAAGGCATTCGCTGAAGCCGGTCATGGTCGTCCTGTCGAGGTCTTCGGGCGAAGGGAAACGGACTGTCAGCTGAACCAGCGTACCCTCAGCGACACCCGAGAACTCGACGGTGCACAGCTTCGGGCAGGGCGGCACCTTTTCCCAGGCCGGACAAGTAGCGTAGGGAACATCCGTGTAGACGAGTTTCTCGTTCTCCACGACCTCAAGGAACTGGCCCCCGTTGGGGTAGGTGGTGCCGGTCGGCGTCGTCATGTCAATGTGCCAGCGCCCGCCTCGCCGGACATCCAACTCCCGGACGACGTTGGTTGCGTTCGATTCGCCCCACCAAAGAGCGACCCAGGCGGGTTCCGTCCACAGGCGATAGATGAGATTCCGGGGCGCGGCGAAGACCCTGCGGAGTTCGATGCACTCTTCTTCGCTCTTATTCCTCTTCCTCGCCAGAATCATTTGGCGGTCTCGTCGCTAATCCGCTTGAGCACGCCCTGCAAATTGTCGAAGCGATCTTCCCAAAGGCGTCGATAGGCCTCGAGCCAATCGTTAACCTCCCGCAACCTCGCAAGATCGAGCGTGCTCGGGCGTTTCTGCGCGTCGCGCCCCCGGGTGATCAGGCCGGCCTTCTCCAGCACCCCGACATGCTTCGAAATGGCGCGAACGGACAGGCTAAACGGTTCAGCGAGCTCGCCGACCGACGCTTCGCCCAGCGCCAATCGTGCCAGGATCGCCCGTCGGGTGGGATCGGCCAGCGCGGAGAGGGTCGTACTCAGGCGATCGGACATCTTTAGCACCATTTAGTTCTGGAACCATTTAGTTCTACAAAGTGAAATGACCGTGGTCAATCGAAAATCAGTCCAGTCTCGGATCCCGGCATTTGTGTCTACGCCGCGGCCCCGACGCATTCCCATCGGCACCCCTTCAGGCGGCGCGCGCAAAGCCGAGTTGTCGCGTTACCGCGTCGGTCGCGACCAGCTTGAGATCGATCCGGTCGCCTGGTTCGGCCCCGTCGGCCGGGGCTCGCGCGATCACCGGCAGGCCGCACAGTTGGACCCGGGCGCCGCGCTCGTCGACGTCGGTCACGACTGCCGGGAAACGTTCACCGACCCGGCTTTCCAGCATCACCGTCTCGGCAAGGTCGATGATCGCCCGATCGACCTGCGCGCCCTTCGTGTCGGCGGCGGCCATGACCTTGGGCAGCTTCGTGAACGCCGCCGACACGATATCGGGCACGGCCTGCCCGTTGGCGATCGCCAGGGCAGCGCGAACGACGTATCGGTCGGCGAGACGGCGCAGCGGCGCTGTGCCATGCGCATAGGTCGCCGCCATGGCCGAGTGCCACGGGGTCTCGCCCGGTTTGAAGGGAACATAGGCCGCGCCGTGGCTCGCCCGGCGAATGGCCATCATCATCGCGGCCTGCTTCGGGTTGGCTGGATCGAGGCGGCGCTCGAGTTCGGTAAGCGGTATATCCTTGGCCCAGTCGATGTCGAGCGCGGTCGCGCTGTGGCGAAGCCGCCGGATCGCGCTCTTTTCCGGCCCGGGCATGACCCGGAATAGGCCGGCCCCATGCGCCTGCATCAAATCCGCCAAGGCCAAATTGGTCGCCAGCGACAAGGCCGCGTTGCGATCTTCCGATGCGAACCGCTCGCGGAACAACAGTTCATAGCCGCCGCCCTGGACCGGGGTGACCTCCTGCTCGGGTGGATCGACGCGCGCGGCGCCGCGCCGCTGCTCCGCCGCTGTAATCCGCTCGGCTAGCTCGACGAAGCCGTCCGGCAGATCGGCATCGTGGACGGTGGCGTAGCCGAGCTTGGCACGGCTGTGGATGATCGCCCCCTCGGCTCCTGCCAGCTTGACGCCGCCGTCCGGAGCGACCCGGACGATGAAGACCACCGCCGGGCGCGGTCCGTCCGGCAGCAGGCTCGCCGCGCCCTCGCTCAGCACCGGCGGATAAAGTCCCGCCTTGCCGTCGGGCAAGTACAGCGTCGCGCCCCGCCGCCACGCTTCGCGGTCGATCGACCCGTCGTCGTCAACGAACCAGGCGACATCGGCGATGGCGTAGTGGAGCAGCAAGTCGGTGCCGGCGCGCTCGATCATGAACGCCTGGTCGAGGTCGGTCGACGATGCCGGATCGAGCGTGACGAACGCCCGATCGGTGCGATCGACATGCTGGGTCGGCTTTCGTCTCGCCGCCTCGGCCGCGGCGGTTAAGACCTCGTCGGGGAATCGATCAGGAACCTGATATTGCGTGCGGATCGCCGCGAGGCCGCGCGCCAGGGCGTTGGTCGGGTCGGTGATCGCCTTCATCGGCGCCTCGCTACACACGCCATTCGCATTTGGCGATGCCCGGCGCGGCTAATTGCGAACTGGCATGATTTGCTGTAGGGGAGCGCCATTCGCTGGACGCCAACGCCATGCCAGCCGCCCCGCCTTCGCGGGGCTTTTTCATCTAGGGAACGACGCTCGCCATGCTGACCATCGCCGGCATCACCGTCCGCCTCGGCGGGCGCACGATCCTCGACAAGGCGACCGCCGCAATTACGCCGCGCAGCCGGGTCGGCCTGATCGGCCGTAACGGCGCCGGCAAGTCGACCCTGATGAAGGTGATGATCGGCCAGCTCGACCCCGACGACGGTGAGATCGAGATGCCGCGCGGCATTCGCCTAGGCTATATTGCGCAGGAAACACCGAGCGGCACGGCGACGCCGTTCGAAACCGTGCTCGCGGCCGACACCGAGCGCGCCACGCTGATGGCTGAGGCGGAGAGCTGCCACGACCCGGACCGGCTGGGCCATGTCTATGACCGGCTGCTGGCGATCGACGCCTATACTGCCGACGCGCGCGCCGCCCGGGTCCTGCTTGGGCTCGGCTTCGACGAGGAAATGCAGGGCCGGCCGCTCGACTCTTATTCGGGCGGCTGGAAGATGCGCGTCGCGCTCGCCGCCTTGCTGTTTTCCGAACCGGACGTGCTGCTGCTCGACGAGCCCTCGAACCACCTCGACCTCGAAGCGACGCTGTGGCTCGAAAATTTCCTCAAAAACTATCCCGGAACGCTGGTGGTCATCAGCCATGAGCGCGACCTGCTTAACAACGTCGTCGACACCATTGCTCACCTAGAGGGCGGCAAGCTGTCGCTCTACGCCGGCGGCTACGACAGTTTCGAGCGCCAGCGCGCCGAGCGCGCCGCGCAGCTCGCCGCGGCCAAGGCGTCGCAGGATGCGCAGCGCGCCCGGCTGCAGGATTATATCGCGCGCAACTCGGCCCGCGCCTCGACCGCCAAACAGGCGCAAAGCCGGGCGAAAATGCTCGCCAAGATGCAGCCGATCGCCGCCTTGGCCGACGACCCTAGCCTGAGCTTCGATTTTCCCAGCCCGACCGAATTGAAGCCGCCGCTGATCACCCTCGACATGGCCAGCGTTGGCTATACGCCGGGCACACCGGTGCTGCGCAAATTGAACCTCAGGATCGGCCCCGACGATCGCATCGCGCTGCTCGGCCGCAACGGCAACGGCAAGACCACGCTCGCCCGCCTGCTCGCTGCGCAACTCGCGCCGATGGACGGGGCGATCAACGCGTCGGGCAAAATGCGCGTCGGCTATTTCACCCAATATCAGGTCGAGGAGCTCGACGGCGACGACACGCCGCTGCAGCATATGACCCGCGCCATGGCCAGCAAGACGCCCGGCGCGGTGCGAGCGCAACTTGGCCGTTTCGGCTTTTCGGGGGACAAGGCGATGACCCGGGTCGACAAATTGTCGGGCGGCGAGCGCGCCCGGCTCGCGCTGGCGCTGATCACCCGCGATGCGCCCCACCTTCTGATCCTCGACGAACCCACCAACCACCTCGACGTCGACAGCCGCGAGGCGCTGGTCCAGGCCTTGAACGGCTATGACGGCGCTGTGATCCTGGTCAGTCACGACCGCCACATGGTCGAACTGGTCGCCGATCGGTTGGTGCTGGTCGATGGTGGCAAGGCGATCGACTATGCCGGCAGCATCGACGATTATATCGACTTCATCCTCGGCCGGAACCAGCCGCGGGGAGAGGCAAAACCCTCGAAAGCCGATCGCAAGACTGCGTCGAAGGCGCGCGACGAGGCCAAGGCGCTGCGTCAGGCCGCCGCCGATGCCGAAGCCGCGACCGCTCGCCTGGTCGCCGAGGTCGAAAAGCTTGATCGCGCGCTGATCGACCCCACGGCCGAGCCCGGCTTGGCGCGGCTGTCGATGAGCGAAATCGCGCAGCGCCGCGTCACCATCGCCGCCGATCTCGAAGCGGCCGAGGCCCGCTGGCTCGAAACGAGTGAGCAGCTGGAAACTCTCGCCGCCTGACACGGGCACGCCAACGCAACCGAACCGCCCCCGAAACGCTATACGGGGATGACAGCGATCGAAAATCCGGAACATTGGTGGACCGTCCGCCGGGGCGATGGCCCGGTACTCGCGACCGCGATCCACGACGGTCACGGGCTGCGCGACGAAGTTGCCGCCGCGATGAAGCTCGGCAAGCTCGACCGGCTGCGCGAGGAGGATCCGTTCACCGGCCAAGCGATCGTCGGCGTTCCGACCCACATTATCGCCCACCGCTCGCGGTTCGAATTCGATCTCAACCGCGGCCCGACTGACGCTGTCTACCAGACGCCCGAACAATGCTGGGGACTCGAGGTCTGGCACGAGCGCCCGTCTCCCGAGCTGGTTGGTCGCTCCCTCGCCGTCCACGACGCTTATTACCGGATGCTTGGCCACCTTCTCGACGACATCGCCGCCGATTATCCGCGTTTCGCCCTGATCGACGTCCACAGCTACAACCATCGTCGCGATGGCCCCGCCGGCGCGCCGACGCCTCAAGCCGACGCTCCCGACATCAACATCGGCACCTTCTCCATGCCGCGCGATGATTGGGCCTTCCTCATCGATCCGCTGATCGAGGCGATGCGCGGCTTCGACTTCAACGGCCGCCGCCTGGACGTGCGCGAGAATGTCGCCTTTCAGGGCAAGGGAGAGCAGACGAGGTTCGTCCATGACCGCTATCCGCAGCGGGGCTGCGCGATCGCGCTAGAGTATAAAAAATTCTTCATGGACGAATGGACCGGCGAGCCCGACCCGGCCGAGCTCGACGCGATGCGCGGCTTGATCAACTTTATCGCGTCGACCGCGGCCCGGCTGATTGAGCCGTGAGCGGCGAGGCCCGGCTTCAGTCGGTTTATCCACCTTTCGCAGCCGAGTTCGGCAAGCGTGGGTCGCTGCGCGAAGCGGTGGGCGAGCACGGCCGGGTTCATCTCGATCGCTGGTTGCCGTTCCTGGTCCTGCAGCGCGGCGAGGGAGCACCTGAAAGCCTAGCGCGTCGGGTCGCGGTCGACAGCCCCGCCTATCTCATCTGGTCACCCGCCGACGATCATGCCGCACTGTCCGCGATCGAGCATGTCGCGAGCCGCCTCGCCGAGCATTCGGGACATTTGCTGGTGATCACCCTCGACGATCAACCCGCGCCGCCGCCCGATCGCCATTCGCCCAAGCCGCCGCTATTCGCCGCGCGGATCGAGGCGGATCAGGCCGCCGCGGCAGTGCGAACCGCCGACGCCCTCGAAAAGGCGATGCGCGGCATCCAGGTTGACCTGCGCCGCTGCGCCGTTGAGCGCGAAGCCGTCGCTGCTCTGCTTCCGCCCGGCTTCGATCGGCTGCTCGATGCGATCCCTGGAGTGACCCGCCTTTCGCTTCGCCTGCCGCAAATCCACCGCCGGCCCGACGGTGGCGTCTATCCGGCCATCGCCCATGACCTTGCCGCCGCGTCGGGAGATGCCATCCTGCGCGCCGCCTGCGCTTTCCTCGATGACGGCAAGTGTGCCGTGCCGGCGCATTATCGCTCGCTCGGTCGCAGCGCCTATCTCGACGCCGCGCGCAAGGCAGACCGGCGAATCGACCGTGTCGCCCGCAGCTTCGATTTCCTCCTGTCGATTTCCCCGATCGACACGGCCGATGCGCTCGGCCGCTTCCTGGCCGCAAAGTGCCAGGAAGCGCCGAAGTTTCATTATCGCCCCCTGACGATCGATCCCGACCTGGCCAAGCGAGATCTTTACGCGATCGACCTGTCGCAACTCGAGGACCCGCTGCTCGAAAATTTGCTGGCCGACAAGCGGCGCGAGATCGACGCCCAGCTGGTCTTGCTGTCGACCCGCAATACCGCCGATTTCCGCGCCGCTTCGATGCTGATGTACGGCACGGTCGATGCGCCTTTACTCGCCGACGCGCGCTCGATCCTCGACTCGACCGACCGCGATCCGCCGCGCGGCTCGATGATCGGCGCGTCCGAAATTGCCGATGCCGCCGGCGATCTGGTTGGGCGCTATCGCTCGATCGACCCCGACTTCCGGCCGGAAATTGAAATCCGTGACGACGTCGCCGGTCTGCTGGTATCGAACGGCAAGCTGATGATCGCATCGGACGCCATGATGCCGGCCCACCGACTCCCGGCATTGCTCGCTCATGAGGTCAGCGTTCACCTCCTCACGCACTTCAACGGCGCGGCGCAGGGGCTCTCGATCTTCCGCACGGGTCTTGCGCGCTACGAAGGCGTCCAGGAAGGGCTCGGGGTGTTCGCCGAATGGGCCAGCGGGGGCCTGACGCGTACGCGGTTGCGCCTGATTGCCGGGCGCGTCGTCGCGGTCGAAGCGATGCTGCGCGGCGGCAATTTCATCGAGGTGTGGCGCCTGCTCCATCGCGACCATGGCTTTTCGCGATCGGGCGCGTTCGGCATTGCCGCGCGCGTGTTCCGATCGGGCGGCCTGGCCAAGGATGCGATCTACCTTCAGGGATTCCGCGCGGTGATCGACCTGGTCGCGTCGGGCGCCTCGCTGGCGCCCTTCTGGCTGGGCAAGATCGCCGTCGGCCACGTGCCGGTGATCGAGGAGTTGCTGCAACGCGGTCTCGTTCGCCCACCCCGACTCATCCCCTTGTTCCTGGACGACGAAGGCGCGCGCAGCCGCATCGCATCGCTCCGCGCCAAGGGAACGCTTAACGACATGCTGGCAGGAGCTTGAACCCGTGCTGATAGCCTTTTTCGTCAACGATATGGAGCGTGAATTCGCTGGCTACACGACCACCGTGCTGGCCCATCAGGCGGCCTCGCGCGGGCACCGCGTCTGCTATCTGACCCCGTCCGACTTCGTCCTGAGGCCCGACGACACGCTGTGGGTCCATGGCCGCTTCATGCCGCAAAAAAAATATAAGGACCGGCAGGACTTTTTCGACACGATGAACGGCAAGACCGCCAAGGTCGAGCCGCTCGACATGGCTGAGATCGACGTGCTGATGCTGCGCAGCGACCCGTCGCTCGATGCCCAGGCGATGCCGTGGGCGGCGGAAGCCGGCATCTTGTTCGGGCGCGAAGCGGCCAAGCGTGGGGTAATCGTGCTCAACGATCCCGACAGCCTCGGCCGGGCGATCAACAAGCTTTATTTCCAGAGCTTCCCGGTCGAAGCGCGCGCCGAAACTTTGATCACCCGGCACGACGACGACATCAAGGCGTTCGCCAAGAAGCATGGCGGGCAGATTATTTTGAAGCCGCTGCAGGGTTCGGGCGGAACTGGCGTGTTCAAGCTCGATCCCAAGAACAAAGCCAATTTGAATCAGATGATCGAGGCGATCGGCCGCGACGGATACGTCATCGCCCAAGCCTATGTCCCCGCCGCCAAGAAGGGCGATATCCGCTTCTTCCTGATGAACGGCCGCCCGCTCGAGATTGACGGCAAATATGCCGCGCTCCGCCGCGTCCAGTCGAAGGACGACATCCGCTCGAACATCCACGCCGGCGGCACCGCCGAAGCGGTCGAGATTGGCGAGACCGAATTGAAGGTCGCCGAGTTGATCCGGCCAAAGCTGGTCGCCGACGGCATGTTCCTGGTCGGGATCGACATCGTCGGCGACAAGATCCTCGAAGTGAACGTCTTCTCGCCCGGCAACCTCGGCAGCTGCTCGACGATGGCCGGAGTCGACTTTTCGGTCCCGATCATCGATGCGATCGAGCGCAAGGTCGCGATCAAGGCGCAATATGCCCAGGACTTCGACAACCGGCACCTGGCGACGCTGTAAGGCTGCCTCAACGAAACGCTGGCGGCGGTCCCGGCCGCCGCTTGATCGGCAGCCACAGGATCATCGGGCCGGCGCGCCCGATCGGCACGAAACCGGCCTCGACCGCCGCCTGATCGAGCTTCCGCTTCAAAAAAGCGTCGCCGCGATATTCCTCGGGCGCGGCCAGCGTCACGATCGCCGCCGGCGGCTCTTCGCGCAGCGTCGACACCTGGCCAAACGGCATGACATGCCAGCGCCGCGCCTCGTCAGATGAAATCAGGTGCATCGTGCGGAACAGGAAAGGTCCGGTCACGAAGCGACGGTCGACCGGGCGACCGGAGTCAGCGAACCGCTCGGGCACGATCCCCGCGACTGGTCCGCTTACCCCGTGCGCGTCGAGCAGCCGCCGCAACGCCGCCGCATCACGCTCAATCCGAAACGCGGGCAGACCCTCGCGCAGCGCATGGACGACGCCGACGCTGGTCTCGGCGAGGCCCGCCACCGCCGTTCCCGCCAACAGCAGCTTGCCGTACCACGCCAACGGCTGACGGCGGTCGAGTGCCATCCCGAGGCACAGGAACAGCGGCGGAAGAGCCGGGACCCAATATTGCAGGTGGGTCGGGTTGGGGAGGAAGGCGGCGACTATGCTGGCCGCCAGCAGCAGTGCGAAGATCGTCATGCTCGCTCGTTCCGCTGCTTGCCACGGCCGCGCGCGCCATGCGGCAACGCCGCAGATCAGCAACGCGGCAAGCATCGGTCCGTACAGCCCATTGCGCAGGAATTTGACGACATGACCCGTGCCCAGCGCGCCCGTCCGCCCGGTCGCGCCATACCATTCCCGCGGCGCCTCGACGGCATAGCGGATCACCTCGAACCAAAAGGCATCCGGCGCCAGCAACGCGAGGATCGCGACGAACGCCGTCGGAACCGCGAATCCGCCGATCAGCGGAGCCAGCGGCAGCCGCTCTTTCACATCGCGCGGTCCAGCCACGGCCATCGCCATCAGCGCCGCAGCCGGGATCGCGTAGCTGATCTTCGCCGCCGCCGCCGATCCCAGCAGCAGCGCCGCCAAGGCCACATTGCGCGGCTTCTGCGGCCCGGCAAGCAAGGCGAGGGAAGCGCAAAATAGCAGCGCCGGCAGCGCATCGTTGCGCGCCACGGCCGCCGCGAGCAGCAACGGCGCGCTCAGCGTCATCAGCCCGGCCGCGATCCACGCCGCCTTGTCGCCCACGCCGGCCCGCTTCAGCGCGACCCACAGCAACAGGATCGCCCCCGCCCCGCAGGCCGCATTGACCAGCCTCAGGGCGACGAACAAATGATGCGGAAACAGCGCGGCCAGCGGCGCGAACAACATCGGCTGCAACGGCGTCTGCAAATAGGCGAAGTCGCGGTAAGGCAGCCCGGTCAACGCGAGCTGGGTCGCGGCAATATATTGGCTCTCGTCATGGTTGAGCTCGCGCATCATCGCGAACGCCGAGAGCAGCGCAAACAGCATTAGCGCGACCGCGACCCGTCGCGCTGTCTTAGTCGCGGTCACGCGACTCATATCCGGCGATACATTCGGCGACCCACCGCGCGGCGACCAGCGCGGAGAGGTCGGTTGGATCGAGCGGCGGATCCCATTCGGTCAAGTCGATCAGACGGACGTTGGGGTCGGCCGCGAGCAATCGCACCGCGGCGAAGAAATCATGCGCAGCCATTCCGCCCGGCCGCGCGCCCGGCGCCCCCGGCAATTGGCCTCGGTCGATCACGTCGATGTCGCAATCGACGACGATCGCCTCGGTATGCGCGACATGCGCCAGTGCAGCGGCGACCGCCGCTCCGATCCCGCCGCGCCGAACTTCGCCGATGCTCACCACCAGATGGCCGCCGTCGATCGCATCGCGATGCATCGCCGCCGAATTGGCGAAGCTCGCCAGCCCGACCTGGGCGATGTTGCGACCCGGCAAGCCGTCCTCTCGCAGCGCCCGCACCGGGTTGCCGTTGCTCAGGCCCTCATCGGTCTCGCGCAGGTCGAAATGGGCGTCGAGGGTGATCAACCCGAGCCGTTCTAGCGGGATGCCCAACGCATGCACTCCCGGGCGCGTGACCGCATTATTGCCCCCGACCAGCAGCGTCAGTTCGTCCCGTGCGACGCTTGCCGCGCAGGCGTCGCGGATCGGCGCGGTGGCTTGCTCGATGCTCATCCCGCCGATCGCCACATCGCCATAATCGGCGATCCGCGTCGCCAGCTCGCGCCCGGTCTCGACGTCGTAGCGCCCGATCCGCCTGAGCGTCGCGCGCAGCAGCGCCGGCGCGAGGTCACATCGCCCCGGCGTCACCGATCCCGCGCTGAGCGGCGCGCCGACCATGCCGATCGGGGCCTCGGCGTTCGCGTCGACCAGCAGGTCGGTCAGATTGGGCCAGCTCATCGGCTTGACGACTAGCATTGCCGCCGCCCATTGCCACTCCCCATGTGGGACCGCCTGATCACCGACTGCCATGTCGCGACCTTGGTCGCGGAGCCGGGCAATCCGTTGGGGCTGTTCCCCAACGCCGCGATCGGCATCGTCGACGGCCGCATCGTCCGCGTCGGCAAGCGCGCCGAACTCGCCGGCTTTCGTGCCAGGGAAGTGGTCGCGCTCGGCGGCGCCTGGATCACTCCGGGCCTGATCGACTGCCACACTCACCTCGTCTTCGGCGGCACCCGCGCCAACGAACACGCGATGCGCCGCGCCGGCGCCTCTTATGAGGAGATCGCCAACGCCGGCGGCGGCATCGCCTCGACCGTCGCTGACACCAAAGCCGCCTCGGCGGACGAGCTGCGCGACAGCGCGCGGCGCCGCCTCCACGCGCTCATGGCCGGCGGCGTGACCACGATCGAAATCAAGTCGGGCTACGGCCTCGACACCGCGTCGGAAATCCGCCTGCTCAACACGGCGAAAGCGATCGGCCGCGACGAGGCGGTCCGCATTGTCCCGACCCTGCTCGCGCTCCATGCACTGCCACCCGGCGAGGATCGCGACGCCTATGTCAAAATGGTCGCGGAAGAAATGATCCCGGCAGTCGCCCGCGCCGGCATTGCCACCAGCGTCGATGCCTTTTGCGAGACCATCGCCTTCACTCCGGCCGAGGTCGAGCGCATCTTCGTCGCCGCCCGCGCCAATGGCCTGTCCGTCCGCCTTCATGCCGAGCAATTGTCGAACCAGCACGGCGCCGCGCTCGCCGCCAGCTACAAGGCACTGTCCGTCGACCACCTCGAGCATCTCGATGCACTCGGCGCCCGCGCGATGGCCTCGGCCGGTACCGTCGCTGTGCTGCTCCCCGGCGCCTATTATGCGCTGCAGGAGACCAGGAAGCCGCCGGTTCAGCTGCTGCGCGACCAAGGCGTGCCGATCGCCATCGCCACCGATTGCAACCCTGGTACATCGCCGCTGCTGAGTCCAACGCTGGCGATCAACATGGCGTGCACCCTGTTTGGTCTGACCCCCGAGGAAGCGATTGCCGGCATGACCATCAACGCCGCCCGCGCCCTCGGTCTCGCCCACGACATCGGCACGATCGAGGCCGGCAAGGCCGCCGACCTGTGCGTGTGGCGGATCGATCAAATCAATGAGCTTGCCTATTGGATCGGCTTGCCCGGTCCAGAAAGAAGGATTTATGCCGGCGTCGATCGCTAGGTCCTTCGCGGGCGTGGCCGCGCTGGCGGCGTGGGCCGGGCTGGTCATTCAATTATCGCGCCGGCAGGCTTGTTCAATCCTCATCGCGGCTTACTATTCAACGTGGGAAATCGGCGGCGGGTTGCTAAGAGCCACGCGGCATTCGGGGGATGGTAGATGGCGCACAAGTTGATGGTCGGCGGCATTGCGGCTGCGGTGCTGCTATCGTCGCCCGTCGGAGCACAGGTTGATCGCACGGCCACCATTTACAGCCATGGCCATTATCAAGGTGCCCAGCGCAGTTTTCCAGGGCCCACACAGTTGGGATCGCCCTGGGTTATGAAGAGCGTCAAGCTTCCGGCCGGCTCGGCGTGGGAATTTTGCAGCGGCCATAGCTTCTCCGGATGCCGCCAGATCAGCGCTTCGACGCCGGCGATGGTGATGACAGTGCGATCCGCGCGCCCGGTCGGGGCCGTGATCCCGGCGAGCGCTACGCCGGCGGCGGGCGTCCTCCCCGGCGGGCAGTCGCTGCGCGGCATGGCCAGCGAGTATTTCGTCGCGCCGGCCGATGGCCAGGTCCGAATTCAGGTACCGGAGGGGACAGCAGAAGCGGGATCGCGCCGGGCCAACGAGTTCTGCCGGGCGCATGGCTGGCGCTCATCGGTGTATCAGCGTCTTCAGTCGATCGGCGGCGTGCTTTACCTTGCCGACTTGTTGTGCGCGGACAGTTAGCAACGCGCCCCGATCCAGCGCCCGACGACATGTGCGGACGGGATGGCCGACGGGGATCGACTATTATCTCACTCTCTTGAAAGACCTCAGCGACTGAGTCTGTGATGAGGGTGACTCTCCATATTATCAGAGGAACGACGATGATTGGATTACTGGTTGGTCTCGCCGCGGCTGCTGCTCAGGAGACACCTAAGATTGCCGCGCCTGAACATCCCCAGGCAGAAGCACAAGCTTTGGACCTTGCCAAAAGGGCGATCTCGCTGCGATCGGTCGCCGGACCCGGCAATCAGACGCCGCAGGTCGCGGCGCTGTTCAAGTCGGCACTGGTCGCGGGCGGCTTTGCCGCTGAGGATATCGAGGTCACTCCGGTCGACGACACGGCATACATCATCGCGCGCTGGCGGGGCAGCGACCCGTCGCTCAAGCCGCTGGTCATTTCGGGTCACATGGACGTGGTTGAAGCCAAACGCGAGGATTGGCAGCGCGACCCCTTCACGCCGATCGTGGAGGATGGCTTCCTTTACGGCCGCGGCGCGACCGACATGAAATTCGACAGCGCCCTGGCTATCGCCTCGCTGATCGAGCTCAAGCGCCAGGCCTATGTCCCCAAGCGCGACATCATCATCGAATTCTCGGGCGACGAAGAAACAACCATGAAGACCAGCGCCATGATCGCCGAGAAGCTGGCCAATGCCGACCTCGTGCTCAACATCGATGGCGGCAATGGTACGCTCAACGAACAGACCGGGGCGCCCGAATATTTCAGCTGGCAAGGCGCGGAGAAAACCTACGCCGATTATGAGCTGACCGTGACCAGCCCCGGCGGTCACTCGTCGAGGCCGCGCCGGGACAATGCCATCAATATACTGTCCGCCGCGCTGGTGAGGATCGACAAGTATCGCTTCAAGCCAGAGGTCAGCCCGCTCATGCGCGCCTATTTCAAGGGTGCAGCGGCCTATGAGCCGCCCAAGACGGGCGCTGCCATGCGCGCCTTCGCCGCCAATCCCGCCGACCAGAAAGCGATCGAAACGCTGGCGGCCGACCCGGCACTCGTCGGAGGGATCGGCACGACCTGCGTCACCACGATGATCAATGGCGGGCATGCGCCGAACGCACTCCCTCAGCGCGTAACCGCCAACATCAATTGCCGCATCTATCCCGGCCATAAGCCGACCGACATCATGGCTGAGCTCAAGCGCGTGGCGGCCGAACCGGCGATGACGATCAAATATCTTCCCGCTGGCTCGGTGGCGACCGACGCCTCGCCGATGCGCACCGATTTCATCGCCGCTGTGACCAAGGGGATGAACGCGGTCTATCCCGGCGTTCCCGTGTTCCCGAGCATGGCGGCTGGGGCCAGCGACAGCATGTGGTTCCGCCACCTCAACGTGCCCAGCTATGGCGCCAGTCCCGTGTTCATCAAGGGGTCGGAGGACTTCAGTCACGGGCTCAACGAGCGCGACCGGCTCTCCAACATCCGTCCCGCGATCAATTACTACCTCATCGTCGTCCGAGAGCTAAGCGACTGAAGGTGGAGGCGTCGAGTTAGTGATCTTAGTCATATCAACGAACACCGCCGGCTCTTGCCAGGGATGAGCGTTGAGAAGGCCATCGAGGACTCGGTCGAGGAGACTGTCGTCGCGCGGAATCATGAACTCGAGCCGTACGGTCGGCACCTGCTCGATCTTCCCGATTTCCCCGACGGTCGGGCTGGCCCCAGCGCGGGGCTCGAACTGCTCGGTCCCGACGCTGCTCCACCATGCCGACTTGTCGTAAGGACCGTAGCTGAGGGGCGCTTGTTCAATTATCGCACGCAATAGCTCGTCCAGGTGACTAGGCGGAATGAAGGTCGTGATTCTATATGCGTCCTGCAATTTCATGGTCGATCCTAATGCGCGCGGGGCGATCAATTTAGCTCTAGCCCGAACCCTAGCCCTTTGTAGCGCCAACGTTTCGATCACGCTCGGCCACGCCTATGGCGGCTAGCGTATCTTGGGCTGGGCGCCGGATGCGGCTAGGGCAAGTCGTTAAGAATAGTTCGGAGCCGTTGTGACTGATCCACGCCTCGACAACAGCCGCCATATCCGGGCCCGCCGCGGGCCCGATATCAAGGCCAAAAGCTGGTTCACCGAAGCGGCGGTCCGAATGCTTCAGAACAATCTCGACGACGAGGTGGCGGAAAATCCGCAATCGCTGGTCGTTTACGGCGGCATCGGCCGCGCCGCGCGCAACTGGGCCTGTTACGACAAGATCGTCGAGACGCTCGAGCGGTTAAACGAGAACGAGACCCTGCTCGTCCAGTCGGGCAAGCCGGTCGGCGTCTTCCGCACGCACAAGGACGCACCGCGCGTGCTCATCGCCAACTCTAACTTGGTGCCCAAATGGGCCAATTGGGAAGTGTTCAACCAGCTCGATCGCGCCGGGCTGATGATGTACGGCCAGATGACCGCGGGCAGCTGGATTTACATCGGCACGCAGGGCATCGTCCAAGGCACGTTCGAGACCTTCGCCGAAATGGGCCGCCAGCATTATGGCGGCGATCTGAAGGGCAAATGGATCCTCACCGCCGGCCTTGGCGGGATGGGCGGCGCGCAGCCGCTCGCGGCGGTCATGGCCGGCGCTCACTGTATCGCGGTGGAAGTTCAGGAATCGTCGATCGAGAAACGTCTCGCTACCCGTTACCTCGATCGTAGCGCGCGTTCGATCGACGAGGCACTGCAGATTATTCAAGATGCTACCGAGCCAACCTCGGTCGGCTTGCTCGGCAATGCGGCGGAAATCCTGCCGGAGATGGTCGCCCGAGGCATCCGCCCCGACGCGGTCACTGATCAGACCAGCGCCCACGATCCCGCCAACGGCTATTGCCCCGCGGGCTGGAGCGTCGCAAAATGGACCGAGATGCGCGAGCGCGATCCCGCCGCCGTCGCTGCCGCCGCCCGCGCCTCGATGGCCAAGCACGTCGAGGCGATGCTCGCCTTCAAGGCGATGGGCATTCCGACCTTCGACTATGGCAACAACATCCGCCAGGAAGCCAAGGACGCTGGCGTCGCCCACGCCTTCGACTTCCCCGGCTTCGTTCCCGCTTACGTCCGCCCGCTCTTTTGCCGTGGCATCGGCCCGTTCCGCTGGGTCGCGCTGTCGGGCGATCCCGGGGACATTTACCGCACCGACCAACGGGTCAAGGAACTGATCCCCGACGATCCGCACCTCCACCGCTGGCTTGACATGGCGCGTCAGCGGATCGCCTTCCAGGGCTTGCCCGCGCGCATCTGCTGGGTCGGCCTTGGCCAGCGCCACCGCCTCGGCCTCGCCTTCAACGAAATGGTCAGGAACGGCGAAGTCAGCGCCCCGATCGTCATCGGCCGCGACCATCTCGACAGCGGCAGCGTCGCCTCGCCCAACCGCGAGACCGAGGCGATGAAGGACGGCTCCGACGCGATCAGCGACTGGCCGCTGCTCAATGCGCTGCTCAACACCGCATCGGGCGCGACCTGGGTCTCACTCCACCACGGCGGCGGCGTCGGCATGGGCTATTCGCAGCACGCCGGCATGGTGATCGTCGCCGATGGCACCGACGATGCCGCCCGCCGCCTCGGGCGCGTCCTCTGGAACGACCCCGCCACTGGTGTCATGCGGCATGCCGATGCGGGGTATGAAATCGCGATAGAGTGCGCGCGGGAAGAAGGCCTCGACCTACCAATGGCCCTATAGTCTGCTCACCTACGCTAGGAATGGCGGTTCTCGTCCGTGACGGCTTCCCATCGTCTGTCCGCACTCGACTGTTCGCGGACATCCGGTCCCTTAAGAGCCCGTTCGCTCGCGATGTGCGTTCTTGAACCAGGATGGGCCGTCGCTGTGGGCAGGCGCGGCTCGTGGAGGACGAAGCAGTGACCGATGATGCCAAGTCAGATCAGGACGCCGGCCAGGCGGTACCGGCCCACGTCGAAGATACGGTGCGGGCGGTTGCCCGCTTCCACGCTACGCATCACGCCGATGCGAGTGCTCTACAGCGCCTGATCGAGCAGGCTACCAGACGTGCGGGCAGGCCGGCATTCATCACCTTGCTGACAGTGTTGGTTGTGAGTTGGATAGCGCTCAACCTGGGCCTGATGGCCTTCGGGCGCACACCGATCGATGCGCCTCCGTTTTTTTGGTTACAGGGCGCCGTGGCTCTGGCGGCTTTGTACATGACGATCTTCATTCTCTCGACGCAACGCCGCGAGGACAAGCTGGCCGGACTGCGCGACCAGCTTACACTTGAGCTATCGATCCTTAGCGAGCAAAAATCGGCCAAGATCATAGGGCTCCTGGAAGAGCTGCGGCGAGACGATCCGAATATATCCGACAGGCCGGATGAGCATGCCGACGCGCTCTCTACACCTGCCGATCCCAACGTCGTGCTGGAGGCGCTCAAGGACACACAGGAACCCCTGCCCTGATTTCACGGAGTGCCGAACGCCAAATGTTGTTGGCCGGGGCCCCGCGGTGAGAGCAACCTTCCGTTTCTACCCATAGCGGAATTTCGCGTCTCGGCTGGTCGATGCAGCGCAAATCTCCTAGACGCGCGAGCGATGACTCTGACCCTCAACCCCGAAGCCATCGACCTCGCCGCCCTGCGCCAGTTGTGGCAGGGCACCGCCTTCACTCTTGACGATGCCAGCCTCGACCGCATCCGCGCTTCCGCCGCCTCGGTCGAACGGATCGTCGCTGGCGGCGAGACGGTTTACGGCGTCAACACCGGCTTCGGCCTGCTCGCCAACACCCGCATCCCGCCCGACCGGCTGGCCGAGCTTCAGCGCAACCTGATCCTATCGCACAGCTGCGGGCTCGGCGAGCCACTGCCGCGCCACGTCGCCCGGTTGATGATCGCGCTCAAGATCGTCGGCGTCGGCCGCGGCTATTCCGGCGTCCGCCCGGCCGTCATAGATGCGCTCCAGGCGCTCCTCACCCACGACGCCATTCCCGTCATCCCCAGCCAGGGCAGCGTCGGCGCCTCGGGCGATCTCGCCCCGCTCGCGCACATGACCGCCGCTTGCATGGGTGAGGGTTGGATCGACCTCGGCGGCGAAAAACTTCGCGCCGGGGACGTACTCGTCCGCCTCAACCTCGAACCGCTGACGCTCGGCCCCAAAGAAGGCCTTGCTCTGATCAACGGCACCCAAGCCTCAACCGCGATCGCCCTCGACGCTTTGTTCATGGCCGAACGCGTGTTCTGGGCGGCGATCGGCGCGGGCGCGCTGTCGGTCGATGCGCTGAAGGGCAGCGTCAAGCCGTTCGACAAGCGCATCTCCGACGTGCGGGGCCAACCCGGTCAAATCGCCGCTGCCGCCGCCACCCGCGACCTTCTCGACGGCAGCGAGATCGTCGCCAGCCACCACCGCTGCGGTCGGGTCCAGGATCCCTACAGCTTCCGCTGCCAGCCGCAGGTGATGGGCGCCGCGCTCGACCTGCTCACCAACGCTGCCCGCACCTTGGAGATCGAGGCGGGCGCCGTCACCGACAATCCGATCGTGTTCGAAGGAGCGGATGGTTCTGGGGACATCGCCATCTCCGGCGGCAATTTCCATGCGCAGCCGGTCGCCTTTGCCGCCGACATCATCTCGATGGCGCTATGCGAGATCGGTTCGCTCAGCGAACGCCGCACGTCCGTCCTGGTCGACCCCAAGATGAGCGGGCTCCCAGCGTTCCTGACCGACGACGGCGGGGTCAATTCGGGGCTGATGATCCCGCAAGTCACCGCCGCCGCTTTGGTCAGCGAGAACAAGAGCCTCGCTTTCCCGATCAGCGTCGACTCTATTCCGACTTCGGCGGGTCAGGAGGACCATGTCTCGATGGCGCCCATCGCCGCTCGGAAGGCCGCGACCATCGCCCGCAACGCCGCGGGCATCATCGCCGTCGAGCTAATCGCGGCGGCGCAAGGCGTCGATTATCACGCGCCGTTGAAGACGAGCGCGAAACTTCAACAGCTTCACGCCAAGGTCCGCACCCTATCGCCTCACCTTGAGACCGACCGCTACTGGGCCGACGAAATGGCTGCGCTCCAGGCGGCGGTGCTGGCGGGGGAGATCGGGGACTCAATGTCGATGCGAGCTTAGCGAAGCAATCCCGCCGAGGCGTGGATTGCCGCGTCGCTGCGCTCGCAATGACAAGGATTCCTACTTCTCGCCGACCATCGACAGATATTCCGCCGTCGTCATCGGTCCGCGCACGAAGGTGTCGGTGTGGCTGCTGATATATTTCCTCAACTCCAATCCGCCGCGCATCGTGTTGACGCCCATCTTCCTTCCCGCCGCGTCGAACGCCGCGTCCTGCGCTTCGCTGGTCACCGGATTGATCACCAGATAATCCCAGCTGTCGCCGTCGGTGTGGGCATAAAGCTGGCCCTTGGCGATTCCCGCCGCCGTTGAAATCCGGTCCTGCTGATCCATCCATTTGAGGAAATTCGCCTGTTGGCCGGGCGCGACATGATAGATGGCGATGATCGCCTTGCCCGGTTCGGCCGCGGCCGGCGTGGCGATGAGGCTCAGTGCGGCCGCCGCCGCCAGGCATGCAAATTTAATCATGATGTCACCCCTTGTCTGGGCACCGCTCGCGCCCGCTTCGACCTGCCCCCTGGCAGTCCGGCTGTTCTTCCACGTGAGACGCGTCTCATGAAGAGATCAACACATGTGCTTAACGGTAATTAAACAAAAACGCCAATGCTCAATGAAAATCCCGCGACTTGGGAATGCAGCTCGACCGCCGCTAGACCGAATAGAGCACGCCGCGATACTCCGGATCCTCGAGCGCGCGGCCGGCGCCGAGAGCGACGCAGTTCAGCGGATTATCGGCAATCCGGACGGGCAACCCGGTCTCGTCGGCGAGGACGGTGTCGATTTCGCGCAGCAGCGACCCACCCCCGGTCATGACGATGCCTTCGTCGATGATATCGGCGGCGATCTCGGGCGCAGTGTTCTCGAGTGCCTGGCGGACCGCGTGGACAATCTGGCCGACCGGCTCGCTCAGCGCTTCGGTCAGGCCTGTTTGGGTGATTTCGATCTCCCTCGGCACGCCCCGGGCGACGTCACGACCGCGGATGAGAACCGCCGCCGCCGCCTGTCCATCGGGGATTCGCGCGCTGCCGACCTCTTTCTTGACCCGCTCGGCGGTGGCATCGCCGATCAGCAGGTTATGATTGCGGCGGACGTAGGAAGAGATCGCCTCGTCCATCTTGTCGCCGCCGACGCGGACGGACATGCTGTAGGTCATCCCGCGCAGCGAGATGACGCCGACCTCGGTCGTACCGCCGCCGATATCCACCACCATCGATCCCTTGGGCTCGATCACCGGTACATTGGCGCCGATCGCCGCGGCCATTGGCTCGTCGATCAGCCACACACGGCGCGCGCCCGCGTTCGATACGGCGTCGCGGATTGCACGCCGCTCGACCTGGGTTGATCCCGACGGCACGCAGATCGCGATCTCGGGCCCGCCGAACAGCCGCTTTCGCCCGCCGCTGGCCTTCTGAATGAAATGTTTGATCATCTGTTCGGCGACCTCGAGGTCGGCGATGACGCCGTTGCGCAGCGGCCGGATGGTTTTGATATAATCGGGGGTCTTGCCCATCATCAGCTTGGCGTCGCCGCCCACCGCGCGAACACGCCTTGTCCCGTTGACGATTTCCATCGCCACGACCGAAGGCTCGTTGAGCACGATGCCGCGGTCGCGCAGGTAAACGACCGTATTGGCCGTTCCCAGATCGATCGCCAGGTCCGTCGAAGCGAATTTGAGATAGTCGGCGAGTGCCATGCTTTAATTGATTCTTCCGAAAAAGGGCTGCCGCGCCGCCGCCTGGGCTTCGCAGCAGACTCTTGTCTGGCAAGGGCTTAAACATCGGGCAGGCTAATTGGCTGCGCTCGCTGCCAACACAGTAGGGCCATTGCTGTCGGGCTCAATGAAAATCGCGGCTTTTGGGTATGCAGTTCACGTCCCTCGGATGCCCGGGGGTTGGCGCCTTCCAGCTACCACCGCCATCGCCCTGGTTGAGGGTCGATGGCATCGCCTCTTCGCTCAAGCTCCGCAGCATCGTCGTGTCGTCCTCCAGCCGCGCGGCGACGACATGGATCACATCCTCATTCTTCTGGACCACGCCATGCACAACCATCAGCCGCGCGCCCATCACGACCCTGCGCTGCGCCGCAAACACATCGGGCCAGACGACCAGGTTGGCGATCCCGGTCTCATCCTCCAGCGTGATGAAGCACACCCCCTTGGCGCTTCCCGGCCGCTGGCGGATCAGGACGAGGCCGGCCAGGCTGACACGGCGGCCGTTGCGCAGATCGCGCAATTGATGGGCCAGGACGAACCCGCGCGGCGCATAATGTTCACGCAGGAAGGTCAGCGGATGTGCTTTTAGGGAAAGCCGCGTGGTCTGGTAGTCGCTAACGACATGCTCGCTAAGCGGCATCGCCGGCAGTCGCACCTGCTCGACCTCCCATCCTTCGTCGCGCGCCTCGGCGTGAGCGAACAGTGGCAAATCGGGCGAGCCCTTGAGCGCCCGCGCGTCCCACAACGCTCCGCGCCGATCCATCTTGATCGACCGGAACCCATCTGCCTCCGCCAGCCGCTCGATCGCCGCGACGCCCGCGCCCGAGCGGTTCTTCAAGTCCTCGACAGTAGCGTAAGGCGTGTCCCCCCGAGCCGCGACGATCCGCGTCGCCGCATTCAGCCGAAGCCCCTCGACCTGGCGAAGGCCTAACCTCAAGATTCTCCCCTCCCGCTCGCGGGAGGGGAGTTCAAGCGTGCAATCCCAGTCGGAATGATTGACATCCACCCCCCGCACCTCGACCCCATGTTCCCTTGCATCGCGGACGATCTGCGCCGGCGCGTAAAAACCCATTGGCTGCGAGTTCAAAAGCGCGGCCGCGAACGCCGCTGAATATTTCCATTTGATCCAGCTCGACACGTAGACCAGGTGGGCGAAGCTCGCCGAGTGGCTTTCGGGGAAGCCATATTCCCCGAACCCCTTGATCTGGTCGAAGCAGCGTTGAGCGAACTCGGGGTCGTAGCCGCGCGTCACCATCCGCCCGACCATTTTGTCCTGCAGCAAGGAAATATCGCCGCGTGAGCGGAAGGTCGCCATCGCCTTGCGCAGCTGGTTGGCCTCGTCCGGGCTGAACCTGGCCGCGTCGAGCGCGATCTTCATCGCCTGCTCCTGGAAGATTGGGACGCCCAGCGTGCGCCCCAGGATTTTTTCCAGCTCGTCGGCTGGGCCATGATCGGGTGAGGGGCAGGGAAAGGTCACTGGCTCCTTCCCCGAGCGCCGCCTGAGGTAAGGGTGGACCATGTCGCCTTGGATCGGCCCTGGCCGGACGATCGCCACCTCGATCACCAGGTCGTAGAAGCAGCGCGGCTTCAATCGCGGCAGCATGTTCATTTGCGCCCGGCTCTCGACCTGGAACACGCCGAGCGAGTCCCGCTTGCACAGCATGTCGTAAACCTGCGGCACTTCGCGCGGGACGGTGGCAAGGTCGAACCGCTCGCCATGATGCTGCTCGATCAGGTCGAATGCTTTCCGGATGCAGGTCAGCATACCGAGCGCCAGCACATCGATCTTGAGGATGCCCAATTCCTCGATATCGTCCTTGTCCCATTCGATGAAGGTGCGGTCATCCATCGCGCCGTTGCCGACCGGCACCGTCTCGGTCAGCGGGCGCTCGGTCAGGATGAAACCGCCGACATGCTGCGACAAATGGCGCGGCATTCCGATCAGCTGCCGTGCCAACTTGATCGTCCGGCGCAGATGCGGGTCGGAAAAATCGAGCCCCGCCTCGCCGATCCGCTCTTCCTCGATGTCGGCCTCCATGCTGCCCCAGTGCGAGCTGGCGATCGCCGAGGTGACGTCTTCGGACAGCCCCATCACCTTGCCGACCTCGCGGATCGCCGAGCGCGGGCGGTAATGGATCACCGTCGCCGCGATCCCCGCCCGGTCGCGGCCATATTTCTGATAGATGTGCTGGATCACTTCCTCGCGCCGCTCATGTTCGAAATCGACGTCGATGTCGGGCGGCTCCTTGCGCTCCTCGCTGATGAAGCGCTCGAACAACAGGCTGTTGGTCGATGGGTCGACCGCGGTGATCCTCAGGCAGTAACAGACCGCGCTGTTGGCCGCCGACCCGCGCCCCTGGCACAGGATCGGCGGCTCCAATGAGCGCGCGAAGGCGACGATGTCGTGGACCGTCAGAAAGTATCGCGCGAAATCGAGCTTCGCGATCAGCTTCAGCTCATGCTTCAATTGCTTCACGATCGCCGGCGGCACGCCCTCGGGCCAGCGCCGCGACGCTCCAACCCAGGTCAGATGCTCGACCTGGCGCTGCGGCGTGCGCCCCTCGGGCACGCTCTCGCGCGGATATTCGTAGCGAAGCTCGTCGAGCGAGAAATCGAGCGCGTCGGCGAAGTCGCGCGTCGCGGCGATCGCGTGCGGCCAGCGCGCGAACAGCCGCATCATCTCCGCCGGGCCCTTCAAATGCCGCTCGGCATTGGGGTTGAGCAGATAGCCCGCGGTGCCTAGCGTCACCTTCTCGCGGATGCAGGCCATCACGTCCTGCAACGGCCGCCGGCTCGCTTCATGATAATGAACGTCATTGGTCGCCAGGATGCTCAAGCCATGCGCCTTGGCCATCCTGTCCAACCGCTCGATCCGCGCCAGATCGTCGCCGCGATAATGATGCGCCGCCGCGACCTGCCGCATCCCTGGCAGCGCTTCGACCAGCGAGGGCAACGCCGCCTCGAACTCGTCGAAATTGTCGTCGGGCATGGCGATGAAGGCGATTCCCTCGGCATGGAGCGCGGCTTCGGACAGGGTCAGGTCGCACTCGCCCTTGTCGCACCGCATCTTGCCCAGACTCAGCAGCCGCGACAGCCGCCCGTACGCCTCGCGATCCTTCGGGTAAGCGAGAAGGGAAGGGCAATCGACCAGGTCCAGCCGGCACCCAATCAGCGGGCGCAACCCCGCCCCCTTGGCCGCGCTGTGCATCCGCACCACCCCGGCCAGCGTGTTGCGGTCGGCCACGCCGATCGCATCCATGCCGAGATCGAGCGCGATCAGCGCCAGCTCGATCGCATCCGACGCTCCGCGCAAAAACGAGAAGGGCGTCGTCACCCCCAGCTCGACGAAGGCGCTCGGCGGAATCGCTTCGACCGGTCCGTCGCGGACCAGCTTCTTGCGGGCGAAAGATGAAGTTTCGGGCATCAGCCGAACAGCCCGTGGACAAACCACGCCGGATCGCCGCCACGGCCATCGCCGTGCAGCCCTTCGCGGAAAATCCAGAAGCGCCGCCCGTCGCGGTCCTCGACCCGGTAATAATCGCGCAGCCGCGCATTGCCCCGCGCGCGCCACCATTCGGGCGAAATCCGCTCGGGTCCCTCGGCGCGGGTCACGTCATGCACCTTGCGTCGCCAGGTGAACCGCCGCGGCAGGCCTTCGGGGGTCGCATAAATCACCCCGATCGCCTCGGGCGTGTCGAGCAGGTGGTGGGGGCGGGGCGCTAAATCCCCCTTCCGCAAGCGGGAGGGTTTAGGGGAGGGTCTGTTCTTGGCTGGAAGGGGCAGCCCCTCCCCCCGACCCCCTCCCGCCTGCGGGAGAGGGAGTATCCCCACGCGCCATCCGCTCGCCCTTTCCGGCACATGGCTCGCGCGCGCCTTGGGCCGGCGCACCTTGTCCGCGCCCAGCTTGACGCTCAGCCGGTCAACCAGCCGCGCTACCTCGAGTCCCGGCGGCGCTCCGCCGATCAGCCCGTCTTGCATTGCCCCCAGCGGCTCGCACCAGCTCGCCTCGAGCACGAACGCGTCGAACCCGAACCCCGGATCGAGCATGCCCGCCTTGTCGGCCAGCAGCCGCCGCAAATGACCCGCCTCGCGCGTCGCCAGCGCGGTCGAGGCCGCCACCGCGACCACCTCGCCGTCGACCCGGTAGCCGGCCAGCAACAGCCGCCGCACACCGAGCTTGCGCGCCTCCAATTGTCCGGTCAGCCCGGCCAGCAGCTGATCGAGCGCCTGCATTGCCGCCTCGGGATGCACGACCGGCTCGGCCAGCCGGAGCAGGGCACGCGGCGGCGACTCGTAGGGCGCCGCGCTGAGCGGCTCTGGCAACCGTCCCAGCATCCGGTCGAGCGCATCGATCGGGTTGTCCGCCTCCCGAAACCGTCGGGCGAGGCTGCGGCGGGGAACGCCGGCGAGCGCGCCGATGGTCTTGAGGCCAAGCCGGTTGAGGGTGTGGGTGACGGTGGCAGGCAGGCGCAGCGCAGCGATGGGGAGGGAGGCCAAATCCCTCTCCCCTTGAGGGAGAGGGAAGGAGCCGCGAAGCGGCGGGAGGGTGAGGCCGTGAAGACCTACGATCGCGCCCGCACCGGCGCCTCGCTCCGCGCCCGCCAATTGCGCGGCGATGCAACCGACGCTGAGAAACTGCTGTGGCGCGCGCTCCGCGAGAAATTGGGCGCGTTCAAGTGGCGGCGTCAGATGCCGATCGGCCCTTACTTCGCCGATTTCGCCTGTTATGCGGAGCGGGTCGTCATCGAACTCGACGGTGGCCAGCACAGCCCCGAGGTCGATGCCGTCCGCACCCGCTTCATCGAGGCCCAGGGCTACCGCCTGCTGCGCTTCTGGAACAACGATGTCATGGGCAATGCTGAGGCAGTGCTCGACACTACCGCCGCCGCTCTATCGCCCTCACCCTCCCAGCCGATGGCTGGCCCCCTCCCTCTCCCGGTGGGAGAGGGGAAGATCGGAGTCTGACCATGCCCC
>NZ_JACDDV010000028.1 GCF_013816785.1 Sphingomonas sp.
GGCAACCTTGCGCCTAACCAACGTCCGATGATTGCCCGGCTGGGCCTGCGCGCGCTGCTCGCCGGAAGCCTCGCCAACCTGATGAGCGCCGCGCTTGCGGGGCTGATGATCGCCTGACTTTTTGCTAAGAGTTCGACATGACCGATGTAATTACCAGCGACAGCGTCGCTTCCGTATCGCTGCTCGACGCAGAGAAAAACCCCGTGGCGTTCAGCGAGGAGCTAGGCCAAAGCTTCGTCGACTATGGTTTCGCGATCGTTCGCGATCACGGAATATCGCAGGCTCTGATCGAGGATGCCGAGGCCAAGGCGAGGCTGTTCTTCGCGTTGCCCGAAGAGGTGAAGCGCAGCTACCTCATCTCGGGCGGCGGAGGGGCGCGCGGCTACACCGCGTTCGGGGTCGAGACCGCCAAGGGCGCTGCGGCACACGACCTCAAGGAATTCTGGCACGTGGGGCGCGAGCTGCCGGCGGGGCACAAGTTTCGCGAGGTGATGGCCGACAATGTCTGGCCGGCGGAAATCCCCGGCTTCAAAGAGACCTTCCTCGCGCTTTACGACGCGTTCGATGCCGCCGGGTTGAAGGTGCTCCGCGCCGTCGCCCAATTCCTCGATGTCGACGAGGAATATTTTACCGACACGGTCCGCGACGGCAATTCGGTGCTGCGCATGCTTCACTATCCGCCGCAGAAGGAGCCGGCCGGCAACCACATCCGCGCCGGGGCGCATGAGGACATCAACACCATCACGCTGCTGCTCGGCGCCGAGGAAGCGGGGCTGGAATTGAAGACCAAGGACGGGCGCTGGATCCCGGTCAGCCCGAAAGTCGGAGAGTTGGTGATCAACATCGGCGACATGCTCCAGCGGCTGACCAACGGCCGACTGCGCTCGACCTCGCACCGCGTCGTCAATCCGGCGCCCGATCGGGCCAGTCTCGCGCGCTACTCGATGCCCTTCTTCCTCCACTTCCGCCCCGATTTTGTCATCGAGGCGCTGCCGGGGACGGTTGCGACGGGGGAGGAGCCGAAGTGGCCGCCGGTTTCGAGCCATGACTATCTGCTGGAGCGGCTGCGCGAGATTAAGCTGGCCTAAGCGCCGTGCTGGATTATCGATTTCGCCCGCTGGCACGGCACGATTTGCCGCTCGTCGCGCGGTGGAGGGCAAAGCCGCACGTCAGCGAGTGGTGGGGCGATCCCGCGGTCGAACCCGAAGCGGACAAGCTGATTGACCCGCGGATCGCGATGTGGATCGTCGAGCGTGACGGCTGGCCATTCGCTTTCGCGCAAGATTATGACGTGCATGGGTGGAAACCTCACCCATTTGGACATTTGCCCGAAGGCGCGCGTGGAATCGACCAGTATATCGGCGAGCCCGACATGCTCGATCGCGGGCATGGCTCGGCCTTCGTCCGGCAGCTTGTCCAGATGCTGATCGCGAATGGAGCGCCCGCGGTGGGGACCGACCCGCATCCGGACAATCTCCGCGCACGACGAGCTTATGAAAAAGCCGGTTTTCTTGCCACCGGGGGCCCGGTGGAAACCCCGTGGGGAACGGCCATACTGATGGAATGTTGGAATTCGTCGCTTACTGCGACCGGCTAGCCTGCGTCTGCCAGATTGGTTGGCCCGAAGCCATGGGGGATGAGCGCGCCGATGCGATGGCGCTCGACCGTCGCTCCATCGCCGCTGGCGCAAAGGATTTCGATGTCGCGGCCGGAGAGTTGCGCGGCTTCGAGGATCGATTGGCGACAGCCTCCGCACGGGGTGCAGACAGTGTCGCCAGCGAGTTCGGCGCCCAACCCGTCGCCTCCTGCGACGGCGATGCGCACGATTTTGTCGAGGCCAAACTTCGCTTGAGCCGCGGTTAGCGCGCTGATCTCCGCGCAGACGCCGAGCCGATAGCAGGCGTTTTCCATGTTGGCGCCGGTGACTACTTCGCCGTCGACGCTCTCGATCGCGCAGCCGACCGAAAAGCGCGAGTAGGGCGCGTAGGCCTTCAGCGCGGCGGCGCGGGCGGCGGCGATCAATTGTTTCTCGTTCATCCAGCTACTTAGTCATTGCGAGCGAAGCGAAGCAATCCAGCCGATCAATATTGGATTGCTTCGTCGCTTCGCTCCTCGCAATGACGGTCCATGATCAAGCGCGCTGCCACCCTGATTTCCCTCGCCCTGTTGACCGCCTGCGCCACCGTACCACCCCGACCGGCCTTGCCGATCGAGGTGCAGTTGCTCGCCTTCAATGATTTCCACGGCAATCTCGAAACCCCGCCGCCGGTCGAGGTGACTGAAGCGGATAGGTCGAAGGTGATGCTCACTACCGGCGGCGCGGCGCATCTGGCGGCGGCGGTCGAGCAGCTGCGGCAGCCGAACAGCGTCACTGTGTCGGCGGGCGACACGATCGGTGCGTCGCCGCTGACCTCGGCGCTGTTTCTCGACGAGCCGACGATCGAGGCGATGAACCGCATCGGGCTGGAGTTTAACTCGGTTGGCAATCACGAGTTCGACAAAGGCATCGACGAGCTGAAGCGGATGCAGGCTGGCGGCTGCGAGCGGCACACGTTGCGCACGCCTTGCGCGGTCGAGCCATTCAAGGGCGCGCGGTTTCGCTATCTGGCAGCGAATGTCATTGGCCCGGATGGACGGACCTTTTTTCCGGCGACCGGCATCAGGCAATTCGGTGTTGGTCGCAACGCGATCCGCCTCGGCTTCATTGGCATGACTCTCAAGGGGACCGGCAATTTGGTCACGCCGTCAGGGGTCAAGGGGCTGACCTTTGCCGACGAAGCGGCGACCGCGAACTTGCTAGTGCCGGGCCTGAAGGCGGCGGGAGCGGACGCGATTGTCCTGTTGATCCACCAGGGCGGAAAGACGACCAACTTCACTCGCGGCAACGGTTGCGAGGGTTTCTATGGGGAGATCGCCAAGATCGTCCCGCAGCTAAACCCGGCGATCACCACCGTCGTGTCGGGGCACAGCCATTGGGCCTATGTCTGTCAGGGCGACTCGGTCGGCGGCGGGCGGCTGCTGACCAGCGCCGGCAAGAACGGTTATTTCCTGACCGACATCCGGCTCGATTTCGACCCCACGACCCATCGCCTGATCGGCCAGCGCGCGACCAACGATGTTGTCGGCAACGGCGAGAAGGGGGAGGATGCCGCGGTCAAGCAATTGGTCGACCGCTATATCGCGGCGGCGGCGCCGCTGGCGAACAAGGTCGTCGGATCGCTCACCGTCGAAGCGCCGCGCGATGTCGACGATGCCGAGAGCCCAGCGGCCGATTTGATCGCCGATTCAATGCTCGCCGCGACTCGTGCGCCCGATAAGGGCGGAGCGCAGATCGCGCTGGTCAACGCAACCGGTGTCCGGATCGCGCTCCCCGCCGGCGAGGTCAAGTACAAGGACGCGTTCGCGATGATGCCATTCGGCAATAATCTGGTCGTGATGACGCTAACCGGGGCGCAACTGACGCAGGTGATAGAGCAGCAATATGCGTTTCCATTACGCTCCAACGCTACTCGTCCCGCGGCGCTCGCGCCGTCGCAGGGATTCTCCTATTCCTATGATTTGGGCCGCCCCGAGGGCGACCGAATCGCGGTGATGAGCCTCGACGGCAAGCCGATCGATCCCGCCCGGCGCTATCGCGTGGTCGTCAACAATTACCTCGCCTCGGGCGGCGAAAGCCTGAGCGGCTTCACCGGCGGGACCGAGGTGACCGACGCGGGCCTGGTCGACATCGACGCGCTGATCGCGTGGATCGCTCCGGGCCGAACGCCGCCGATAGCGAACCGGATATCCGACGCGACGAAGCGCTAACGCAGCGGCGGCTCGTCGAAGCTGCGCAGCTTGCGGCTGTGCAGGCCATCGCCTTCCTGGCGGAGCAGGTCGAGGGTTTCGATGCCGATGCGCAGATGCTGGCTGATAGCGCGTTCGTAAAAGGCGTTGGCCTGGCCGGGAAGCTTGAGCTCGCCATGGAGCGGCTTGTCCGAAACGCATAGCAAGGTGCCGTAGGGGACGCGGAAGCGGTAGCCCTGAGCAGCGACTGTCGCCGACTCCATATCGATCGCCACCGCGCGGCTCTGGTTGAAGCGCAGCGCGCTCAGTGTGTAGCGCAACTCCCAATTGCGGTCGTCCGTGGTGACGACGGTGCCGGTGCGAAGCCGCGTCTTGATCTGTTCCTCATCCTCGCCGGTGACGGTCAGCGCGGCCTGGTGCATCGCGGTCTGGACCTCGGCGATCGCCGGGATCGGAATTTCGATCGGCAGCACGTCGTCGAGGACATGGTCGTCACGCAGATAGGCATGGGCCAGGACATAGTCGCCGATCGTCTGGCTCGGCCGCAAGCCCCCGCAATGGCCGATCATCAGCCATGCCTCCGGGCGAAGGACGGCGATGTGATCGCAGATGGTCTTGGCGTTGGACGGCCCGACGCCGATGTTGACCAGGGTGATGCCGTCGCCTTCGGGCGTCATCAGATGGTAGGCGGGCATCTGGTGCCGCCGCCAGATGCCCGACGCAATCTGCTCCTCGGCATCGGCGAGGTCGCCGTGCTCGTAGATGCCGCCAGGGACCGACAGTCCGGTGAAGCGGCTGTCGGGATCGCGTAGCGCGCCGACCGCGAAACGGACGAACTCGTCGACGTAGCGGACATAGTTCGTAAACAGCACAAAGCGTTGGAAATGGTCGGCCGGGGTTCCCGTGTAATGTTTGAGGCGAGCCAGGCTGAAGTCGGTGCGCGGGGCATCGAACAGCGCGAGCGGGCGGGTCGGGTCGAGCGCCAGTTCCCACGCGCCGTCGGCGATCTCGTCGCCGATCTGGACCAGGTCGGTCGACGGGAACCAGCGCGACAGCTCGGCGGTAGTCATGCCCTTCAAATCGAGCTCACCGCCGTCGAGTACGAACGGATAGGGAATTTCGCTAGCCGAGGAGCCGACCGTGATGCGCACCGGATAGTCGCGGACGAGATGGCCGAGCTGCTCGGCGAGATAGTTGCGGAACAGCGCCGGGCGCGCGACCGAAGTGGTGTAAATGCCGGGCTGGTTCAGCCGGGCAAACGCCCGGGCCGGGGCTGGGGGCGCGGTTTCGGGATCATATTCGATTCGCAATTCGGGATAGGCGAAAGCACCGTCGTCGCGCTCTGTAGGATCGGGCCGAACGCCATGGTCCGCGAAAGCGGTAAGCGCGTCACGAAGCCGGTCGACCGAGCCCGCATAGCGGGTTTCAAGTTGGTCGAGGATCGTTTCGATATCATCTTTGTCAGTCATCACGCACGGATTGGGGTAGCACAACGACGGTGGCAAGCCCGCTTGCAATACTAAGGGTGCTTATTATATGCGAGTTGCATGAAAGAACTCGCATGGGAGATGGCCGAGACCAGCCGGATGATCCGCCGCTTTTATGATCGGCGGGCGTCGGCCCTAGGCGTCACCACTGCGCAATGGCGCGTGTTGGCGTGGCTCGGCCATGAGCCGGGGCTGAAGCAAGTGGAGCTTGCCGAGCGGCTGGACGTCGAGCCGATTACGGCTTGCCGAATTCTTGACCGGCTTGAAGAAGCCGGGCTGGTTGAGCGGCAGCGGGATCCCGGTGATCGACGGGCCTGGCGGCTTGTACTGACCGCCAAGGCCGAGCCGATTCTCGAACGGCTGCGCTCGTTGGCCGAAGAAATGGCGGCCGACGCATTCGAAGGGTTCAGCATCGATGATATCGAGGCCATCCGCGCGAAGCTGCGCCGGGTCAGGGACAATGTGACGAGGGCCGACGCGGCCCAGAAGGTGTCGGCATGAATGAGATGGCCAAGGTCGAAAATGAGTCGGCCAGCGACGCTTCGGCTCGGAAGCGCAAAATAACGATCAGCGCGATGAAACCCAGCAAGCGCTCGGCGCTGATGCTGTCGGTGCCATTGCTGATTGCGCTGATCGGCTTGTTCTTCTGGCTGACCGGTGGAAAGACGGTCGGCACCGACAACGCCTATGTGAAGCAGCATGTCACCGCCATTTCGACCCAGGTCAACGGACCGGTGGCGGCGGTCTATGTCGACGAGAATCAGCACGTGAAAGCTGGCGATCTTCTCTATCGCGTCGACCCGGCGCCGTTCCAGGCGGCGCTGGCATCCGCTGAGGCGCAGCTTGCCGCGGCGCGGTTGTCGACCAGCCAGCTGGTAGTTCAGGCCGAGGGCACCGGCGCCGACATTCGCGGCGAGCAAGCCAATCTCGATATCGCCCGGCGCGCCTTGGCGCGGCAGTCGGCGCTGCTCGCCAAGGGTTTCACCACGCGGACTCGCTACGACGACGCGCTGAGCGAAGTGTCGAAGGCGGCCAACGATCTCGCCGACGCGCGGGCGCGAGCGAATAATGCCTCGGCCGCGATCGCCCCGGGTGGCAACCAGCCGGCCATCGCCGCAGCGCTGGCCGCTGTGCGGAAGGCCCAGCTCGACCTCGATCACACCGCGATCCACGCGCCGTCGAGCGGGGTCGTCGCCAAATCCGACCGGTTGCTGGTCGGGCAGACCGCGATTACCGGGGTCGCCATGCTGTCGATCGTTGGGGACAAGCCGGCTTGGGTGGAAGCGAACTACAAGGAAGGTGATTTGGCGCGGATGGCCGTCGGTCAGGCGGCCGAAATCAAGTTTGACGCCTATCCCGGCCTTAAGGTCACGGGCCATGTCGCTTCGATCGGTGCCGGTACAGGTAGCGAGTTTTCGGTGCTGCCGGCGCAGAATGCGAACGGCAATTGGGTCAAAGTGACGCAGCGAGTGCCGGTGCGCATCTCACTCGACGCCAGGCCGCCGCGCGAGATGATCGCCGGTCTTAGCGCCAAGGTCGACATCCGCCTCGACGACAAGCGCTAGGGCGAGGGGCGGTGGGCCAGGCCGAGCATCTGCTCGATCGGGGGCAGCGCACGCTGGTCACCATTGCGGTGATGCTGGCGGTGCTGATCCAGGTGCTCGACACGACCATCGCCAACGTCGCGCTGCCGCACATGCAAGCGAGCCTCGGAGCGACCCAGGAAAGCATCAACTGGGTTCTGACCAGCTATATCGTCGCCTCGGCCATCGCGATTCCGATCGCGGGCTGGCTGTCCGACCGAATCGGGCGCAAGCGGCTGCTGGTGCTTGCGGTGATCGGTTTCACCGTCGCCTCGTTCCTGTGCGCCGTCGCCCAGAGCCTGACCGAAATGGTCACGTTCCGGATTATCCAAGGCATTACCGGCGCCTTCCTCGTGCCGCTCGCCCAGGCGACTTTGTTCGACATCAACCCGCCGCAGCGGCACGCCCAGGCGATGGCGATGTTCGGCGGCGGCATCATGATCGGGCCGATCCTCGGGCCAGTGCTCGGCGGCTGGCTGACCGACAGCTTCGACTGGCGCTGGGTTTTCCTGGTCAATATTCCGATCGGGGCGATCGCCGCGGTGATGCTGCTGCGCTACATGCCGGCGATCCCGCTTCATCGCCGAAAGTTCGACCTGCTCGGCTTCGCGCTGATCGCGCTGGCGCTGGCTAGCCTGCAGCTGATGCTCGATCGCGGGCAGCAACTCGACTGGTTCGACAGCTGGGAAATCTGGGTCGAAGGCGGGCTGATGATCGCCGGTTTCTGGATGTTCATCGTCCATACCGTGACCGCGCGCGAGCCGTTGTTCGACCGGACGATGTTCGCCGACCGTAATTTCGCCACCGGGATGCTGTTCATGGCGGTGACCGGCATTCTGCTGCTCGCCGGCCTCGCGCTGCTGCCGCCATTGCTGCAGCGGCTCTACGGCTATTCGGTGCTTCAGTCGGGCGTGCTGACCATGCCGCGCGGCATCGGGACGCTGATTTCGATGGTGACGGTCGGCAAGCTAGCGCGGATCGTCGACACGCGCTTGTTGGTCGCGCTCGGCATGGCGCTGATGGGCTGGTCGCTGTATATCATGTCGGGCTTCGCGCTGGTCCAGGGATCGGGGCCGGTGATCGTCAGCGGCATCATCCAGGGGCTCGGCCTGGGGATGTTGTTCGTCACCATCCAGGCGCTGGCTTTCACCACTCTGGCGCCCAAACAGCGAACGGCGGCGGCGAGCCTACTCAACCTCGCCCGCAACGTCGGCGGTTCGGCCGGCATCAGCATGGTCGCGGCGCTTCTGGCGCGCAATATCCAGACCGCGCACGCCGACATGGCCGGCAAGGTGACCGAGCAGACGCTGCCTTCGATCACCACCGGCATCGTGGCACAGCTTGGGCTTCCCGCGGCGAGCGCGCTGGCCTTCGCCGACGCCGAAATCAACCGCCAAGCCGCGTTCATCGCCTATCTCGACGATTTCTGGATCATGATGTGGGTCACTGTCGCGGCGATTCCGTTGGTACTGCTGTTGCGCCCGGTGGGGTCGGCCGGGCCCGGTAAAGCGGTAGCGCTGGCGGATAACTCCGCCGCTTGACAGGATAGGTAAGTGATCACTAACGTAAGCGATGACTTACCAAAACGTCTTGGCCGCGCTATCCGACCCCATGCGTCGCACAATCCTTGAACGGGTTGTTGAAACGCCACGCTCGGTGGGCGAGATCGCGCAGGGCTTGCCGATCAGCCGGCCAGCCGTCTCACAGCACCTGAAAGTGCTGAAAGACGCAGAACTCGTCCGCGAGGAGCGCGCCGGGACGCGCCGGATCTATCGGGCAGACGGCGCGGCACTGGGCGAGCTCAGGGCTTATATCGACGAGATGTGGCAGGCGGCGCTCGGGTCGTTTTCCGAAGCCGCCACGAAGGGGGCTCAAGACGGATGAGCGCCACGGTCAGCGTCTTATCGATTCCGCCGGTGGTGAAGACCGTGACGGTGCGGTGCACGCCCGCCACGGCCTTCCGCGCATTCACCGCCGATATCGGCCGCTGGTTTCCCCTCGCGATGTTTTCGGTCAAGCCGGCAGCTGACTGTCGGCTCGAACCCCAAGTCGGCGGTCGGCTCTACGAGATCGCTACTGATGGCCAGGAGACACTCTGGGGCCACGTGCTCGAATGGAATCCGCCGCATGCTCTTGTCTTATCTTGGCAGGCGCGGGTGAGCGAGGAGGAAGCCCAGCGCATCGACGTGACGTTTCGCGCGGTGCCAGACGGCGCCGAAGTGCAACTCGTCCATGCCGGTTGGGAGAAGCTCAAGGTCGATGCAGCCCAATGGCGCGAGAATTATGACGGCGGTTGGGTCGAAGTGTTCGAGCGCCGGTTCAAGGCCTTTGCCGACGCAGCCGCGTGATCGGTCGAGATTTTCAAAAGAGATGAATATGGGTGTAAAACTATACGGCGTTCCGCTCAGTCCCAATGTGCGCGGGGCGATGCTGGGCCTGGCTGAGAAGGGCGTGGATTACGAACTGATCCCGGTGCTGCCGGCCGATTTCAAAACCCCTGAGCAGCTGGCGCTCAACCCGTTCGGCCGCGTGCCGGTACTCGATCATGACGGGTTCGTTCTCTACGAGACCCAAGCCATCCTGCGTTATGTCGATCAAGCCTTTCCTGGCCCGGCTCTCGCACCGTCGACTGCGCATGAGGCCGCGCGCATGAACCAGATCATCGGCATCATAGATTGCTACCTGTTCAAGTCTTGGAGCGGCGACATTGGCCTCGAGCGGTTAATCGCTCCGAAATTCTTCGGCCGGCCGAGCAATCTTGAAGTGATCGAGGCAGCGGTGCCCGTGGCGCGCAACTGCGCCGAAGCGCTCGAAGCCCTGATTGCGGCGCCCTATCTTACGGGTGAAACTTTTAGCTTGGCCGACATTCGTCTCATGCCCCACTTCGACTGGTTCCGCTTGACGCCTGAGGGGGAAACGATCCTCGCCGGCAAGAGCAAGCTCGCCCAATGGTTCCAGCTGGTGAGCGAGCGCGCAAGTGCCAAAAGGATCCTGCAGCAGTAGTCGTTTCCCCAAGGCGGCTCTCTCCTCTTCGCCTGATCGCGCACAGGTGATAACAAGAAAAGGGCGGCCCCTGCGGGACCGCCCTTTGATTGTTAGAGGCTGAAAGCGTTTAACGCTTCGAGAATTGGAAGCTCTTGCGGGCTTTGGCCTTGCCGTACTTCTTGCGCTCGACGACGCGGCTGTCGCGGGTCAGGAAGCCGGCCCGTTTGACCGTGGTGCGCAGCACCGGCTCATAGCGGCTCAAGGCCTGGGCGATGCCGTGCAGCACCGCGCCCGCCTGGCCCGACAGGCCGCCGCCCTTGACGGTGGCGACGATGTCATACTGGCCGGCGCGGTCGGTGATCCCGAACGGCTGGTTGATGACCAGACGCAGCGTCGGTCGGGCGAAGTAGACCGCCTGGTCCCGACCGTTGACCTCGATCTTGCCCGAGCCCGGCTTGAGCCAGACGCGGGCAACCGCATCCTTGCGGCGGCCGGTGGCATAGGCGCGGCCATATTTGTCGAGCTGCTGCTCGCGCAGCGGCGCTTCAGGCTGGACGTTGACTGGGGCGGCTGGCGCTTCGGGAGCCTCGGCCACATCGACCGTGGTGTCGGTCGCGTTTGTCTCGGTGGGAGCCGGAGCGGCGGCGGGAGCTTCTTCAGCCTGTTGGCCGGTCAATTTCCCCAGATCGGAGAGGGATTTTTTGTCGGCCATGTTATGCGCCCACCTTATTCTTGCGGTTCATGCTGGCGACGTCGAGCGGCTCAGGCGCCTGCCCGGCGTGCGGATGCTCGGCGCCATTGTAGAGGTGCAGGGCGCGCATTTGGTCGCGGCCCAGCGGCCCGCGTGGGATCATGCGCTCGATGGCCTTTTCGAGCACCCGTTCGGGGAATCGGCCCTCGAGGATCTTGCCAGCCGTGGTTTCCTTCAAGCCGCCGGGATAGCCGGTGTGCTTGTAGTAGATTTTCTGATCGAGCTTGCGGCCGGTGAACTTCACTTTACCGGCGTTGATGACGACGACATGGTCGCCGCAATCGACGTGCGGGGTGAAGCTCGGCTTGTGCTTGCCGCGCAGGATGTTGGCGATGATCGACGCGACGCGCCCTACGACCAGATTCTCGGCATCGATCAAATGCCACTTCTTCTCCACCTCAGCCGGTTTGATCGACTTGGTGGTCTTCATCAGCGCCTTCATGGCACGGACCTTCCCATCAAAAATGCAGGAAGCGCTCCACGATGGAAGCGCTGCTGGGCGGGCCAATGATCGAAAGGCGCGTTTTTGTCAAGTAAACCGGGCGGTTGCTGACGGGTAAAATATTACCGGGCAAAGTGGGGCTTCATGGATTTTGAACGGAAAGGACGTAAAGCACGTAAAGCACGTCATATCTCGATCGCAGGGGGGACGCGATGGATTTCGATACGCTGTTGCATCGCAGTGCCGACGAGAAAGCGCGGATCAGCCTGTGACGCTCGCCTCGACCCAATCGGCATAATCGGTCGGAAGCCGTTCGATCGCCCAGACTGCGATCGCGGAGACAGTGTAGCTGTGCAGTTCGGTGGCGCGGGCGATGAGGGCGTCGACTTTGTCGGTTGTCGTTTTGAACAGCGCCGGGCTTTCGGTCGCCTGTTCGATCGCGCCTTCCCAGCGGTAGATCGAGCGGCATGGCGGCAATATGTTGACGCAAGCGGCGAGTCGTTCCTCGACAATCGTCATGCCAATCCGTTGCGCTTCGGCGCCGTCGGCGAAAACCGCATAGACTGTCACGACGGTCACGCGGAGCGTCGCCCGGCGACGTGAATGCCCCACGTGACAGCGGCGACGAGCAGCGCGCCGATCGCCTGGTGGAGGACCGCCAGCCCGATCGCGACGCCACTCATCACGGTGGCGATGCCGAGCAGGATTTGAGCGCCGAGAGCGGCGTGAATCGCGATCGATGCGCGTCGGTTGATCGGTTTCACCCGGCGGGCAAGGACAACCAGTGCAGCGACCGCCACCCACGCCCACCAGCGGTGGAGAAAGTGAATCAAATACGGATCGTGGGTCAGCGCGTAGCCAGCGCCGTGCGACCAGTCGATACCTTCCGGAAGTAGATGTTCGTTCATCAGCGGCCATGTGCTGGCGACCTGGCCTGCGTCGAGGCCGGCAACCCAGGCGCCGAGTAGCAGCTGGACAGCAAGGATCGAAGCGACCGCAGCGCTGGCGCTGGTCAGGCGGGCAGGGCGCCTTTCGCCGGTCTTGGCCATTTGCCTGAGGTCGAGCGCGGTCCAGATCAGGCCGGCCATGATGAACAGCGCCAGCAGCAGATGCGCCGACAGGCGGAAATGGCTGACGTCGGTGCGATTCACCAGGCCCGACTGAACCATATACCAGCCGAGCGCGCCCTGCGCCGCGCCAAGCGCGAGCAGCGCGACCAGCCGCCAGCCATAGCTTTTCGGTATCCGGCGCTTTACTGCGAACCACAGAAGTGGCAGCGCAAAGGCAAGCCCGATCAGGCGGCCAATCAAGCGATGAACCCATTCCCAGAAATAGATGAATTTAAACTGGGTGAGGGTCATCCCGGCCGGGCCGTTGACCTGCTGATACTCCGGCGTCGCCTGATAAAGCGCGAAGGCGTGTTGCCAGTCGGCCTGGGTCAGTGGTGGGACAGCGCCGCTGACCGGCTTCCACTCGGTGATGCTCAGTCCGCTTTCGGTCAATCGGGTGATCCCGCCGACCACCAGCATCAGAAAGACGATCGCGGCGACGGCGAACAGCCAGGCGGCGGGAGCGAGCGGTCTGGAGGTTCGTCCGACCTCAACGGCGGACGACGAAGCGACGGCTGATTCCATGATGGCGGGCGATAGGCCTATTTGCAACGCCATGCCAACATCGGCCCAGAACCCAGAATGTGATGTTGTAACTTCGGCTAAGCGACGTTATATCCTTCGCCATGTCGCCACTTGCGATTCCCACCCACCGGCTCGACCGGATGGCGATCGGCCTTTCTGGGCTGTGCCTGGTCCATTGCCTGGCGACCAGCGTGCTGCTCGCGCTGCTGGCGAGCGCCGGCGGATTCCTCGGCGCACCGTGGGTCCACGAAGTCGGACTGAGCCTGGCGATGGTTATGGGCGCAATCGCGCTCGGCAAGGGAATCCTCGAGCATGGCTATACGATGCCGAGCGCGGTCGGCGGACTCGGCCTCGGCGTGATGGCCGGGGCGCTGACCATGCCCCATGACGGCAGCGAGGCGGTGTTCACGATGGTTGGCGTCGCGATCCTCGCCCTCGGTCACCGGCTCAATCATATCGCCGCGGATTAGCGGGCACGCTTGCGGCATCACGCCGCGAAGCCTATCTTCGATCCATGGCTCAACATGCTCACCAGCTTCATCAAGGCGACGCGCTGCGCGATGCCGCCGCACGCCGACTGGTCGACCGCGGCGAGCAATGGACCGACATGCGCGCCGCAGTGTTCGACGCACTCGCCGGGTTCACCAAGCCGGCCTCGGCTTATGACATTGCCGAGCAGGTATCGAAGGCTCGCGGCCGCCGGGTCGCGGCGAACAGCGTCTATCGCATCCTCGACCTGTTCGTCGGCAGCAACCTCGCCCGCCGGGTCGAAAGCGCCAACGCCTATGTCGCCAACGCCCACCCGGGTTGTCTTCATGACTGCATCTTCCTGATCTGCGACACCTGCGGCCAGACCACCCACCTCGACGACGATCGCCTGTCGGGCGGGGTGCGCGAGGCGGCGGCCGGCGCGGGCTTCGAGGCCACGCGGCCGGTGATCGAGGTGCGCGGCACCTGCAGCGACTGCAGCTAGGCCAAATCCTGCCACGAGCGGCCCGGGCGCAGGCGGTGTTTTGCTTTCGCGCTTGAGCAAACCCCGCTAGAGCCTTTGGCCATGTCCGATCGTCCCGCTACGCCGCTCCTCGACCAGGTCGAATTTCCGTCAGACATTCGCAAGTTGCAGAAGGCCGAACTGCCGCAGTTGGCCGACGAGCTTCGCGCCGAGATGATTTCGGCGGTGTCTCAGTCCGGCGGGCATCTGGGATCGGGCCTTGGCGTGGTCGAACTGACCGTCGCTGTCCATTATGTGTTCGACACGCCGCGCGACACGCTGATCTGGGATGTCGGGCACCAATGCTATCCGCACAAGATCGTCACCGGGCGGCGCGATCGCATCCGCTCGCTGCGCCAGGGCGGCGGGCTCAGCGGTTTCACCAGGCGCAGCGAGAGCGAATATGATCCGTTCGGGGCGGCGCACAGCTCGACCTCGATGTCGGCCGCGCTCGGCTTCGCCATTTCGAACAAGCTGGCGAACCGGCCGGGCCGCGCGATCGCGGTGATCGGCGACGGGGCGATGAGCGCCGGCATGGCCTATGAGGCGATGAACAATGCCCATGAGGCGGGCAACCGGCTGATCGTCATCCTCAACGACAACGATATGTCGATCGCGCCGCCGGTGGGCGGACTATCGCATTATCTCGCGCGGCTGGTCAGCTCCGGCAAATATCTCAAGACTCGCGACATTGCCCGCCGGGTTTTCGGCAAGCTCCCCAAGGGCGTCGAGAATGTCGCGCGCAAGGCGGAGGAATATGTCCGGGGGTTCTGGACCGGCGGAACCTTGTTCGAGGAACTGGGCTTTTATTATGTCGGACCGATCGATGGCCATGACGTTCAGGGGCTGGTCGAAATCCTCGAAAATGTCCGCGACGCCGAGGAAGGGCCGATCCTGGTCCATGCCGTGACGGTCAAGGGCAAGGGCTACGGCCCGGCCGAGAATGCCGCCGACAAATATCATGGCGTCGTCAAGTTCGATGTTGTTTCGGGCAAGCAGGACAAGGGTCCGGGCGGCGGGCCACCGAGCTATACCAATGTATTCGCCAAGGCGCTGGCCGACGAGGCGCGACGCGACGACAAGATCGTTGCCATCACCGCCGCGATGCCGTCGGGCACCGGGCTCGACAAGTTTCAGGCCGAGTTTCCCGACCGCACCTTCGATGTCGGCATCGCCGAACAGCATGCGGTGACGTTCGCCGCCGGCCTTGCCGCTCAGGGGCACCGGCCGTTCTGCGCCATCTATTCGACCTTCCTCCAGCGCGCCTATGACCAGGTGGTTCACGATGTCGCCATCCAGAATCTGCCGGTGCGCTTCGCCATGGACCGCGCCGGGCTGGTCGGCGCGGACGGCTGCACCCATGCCGGCTCGTTCGACCTCGCCTATCTTTGCACCCTGCCCAATTTCGTGGTGATGGCGGCGGCCGACGAGGTCGAATTGTGCCACATGATCCACACCATGGCGCTGCACGACAGCGGGCCGATCGCGGTGCGCTACCCGCGTGGCAACGGGCGTGGGCTCAAGCTTCCGGCCGTCCCGCAGCAGCTCGAAATCGGCAAAGGCCGGATCGTCCGCGAAGGCAAGAAAGTGGCCATCCTGTCGCTCGGCACACGTTTGGAAGAGGCCGAGAAGGCCGCCGAGATGCTCGAAGCCAAGGGGCTGTCGACCACCGTCGCCGACCTGCGTTTCGCCAAACCGCTCGACGAGGATCTTATCCGACGCCTGCTGACGACGCATGAAGTGGCGGTAACCGTCGAGGAAGCCTCGATCGGAGGGTTCGGCGCGCATGTGCTGACGCTGGCCAGCGACGAGGGGCTGATCGACGGCGGGCTCAAGCTGCGCACGATGCGCCTTCCTGACACCTTCCAGGACCAGGAAAACCCGGTAAAGCAATATGACGAGGCCGGACTCAACGCGCCGCACATCGTCGAGACGGTGCTGAAAGCGCTGCGCCGCAACGACCTTGACGTGGGAGCCGGCGCGGGAGCGATCGCCTGAGCCCGTCGCAGTGGATGATCGCTGGGCTGATCGGCGCCCTGATCCTGTTTTTCGTAACGATGCCGATGGCGCGGCGCCAGCATTGGTCCCTTGCCCGTAAGCGGCGGCACCTGGATGCGGCGGGTTTCGAACGGGCGATGGCGCGGGTCGGGGTGACGAGCACGACCGCGCGGTTCCTATGGAGGGATCTCGGCGCCTTTTACCATGCGCCGCTCAAGCCCTCGCCCTCGGATCGCCTGGAAAGCCTGATCTGGATCGACCGGCCCGAGGTGGAAGGTATCGTCTTGCGCTTTTGGGCCGCGATGCGTGGCCAAGATGCGATTCCGGCGGCGACGCTGCCGCCAGACCCCAGCGTCGCCGACCTTGGCCGCCACCTTGACCTGATGGCCGGCTGGTCGTTGAAAGGTTCGGCATGACGGGTTGGCGAAAATTGGGGCGCCTCGCGCTGGTCGCCATGGTGGTTGCGCTCGTCGTGCTGAGTGTTCTCCCGGCCTGGCAGACCGACCGCTGGTGGGTAAGGCAATGGGACTATCCGCGAATCCAGGTGGCCGCGCTGCTGCTCATCACTGGCGCAGCATTGTGGTTGGTCTACGGAATGCGGTCGCGGACGTTCCAGGCGCTGATGATCGGTGTCGTTGCAGCGCTTGCGTGGCAGGTCAGCCATTTTCTGGCGTACATCCCGCCCTATCCGAAAGAGGTCGCCAGCGCCGGAACCTGCCCAACCGACCGACAGCTCTCCCTGCTCAATGCCAATGTGCTGCTGACCAACAAGGACTATCCCCGGCTGCTTCGCCTGGTCGAGCAGCGTAACCCGGATGTACTGCTGTTGCTCGAGCCGGGAGCAGGGTGGGCGAAAGCCCTCGCGCCTCTAGCCAAGCGCTATCCCTATCGACTGTCGGAGCCGACGCCCAACACCTATGGCATGATCCTGATGTCGCGCCTGCCGACGGCGGGGCAGCTGATGCATCGGCTCCAGCCCGGAGTGCCCTCGGCTAAGGTCAAGCTTACATTGCCGGGCGGGCAGGAGGTGATCTTCCATGCGCTCCATCCCGAGCCGCCGTGGCCCGGCGACGATAGCGGCGAGCGCGACGCCGAGCTGGTCGCGGTCGGCCGCGAAGTGCGCGACGATGGCCGCGCGTCGATTGTTATGGGCGATTTGAACGACGTCGCCTGGTCGCGAACGTCGCGGCTGTTCAAGAAGGTCGCCGGGATGCGCGACTCGCGCGTCGGGCGCGGCTTCTATCCGACCTTCACCGCCGAATATCCGCTGCTGCGCTGGCCGCTCGACCATCTGTTCGTCTCGCCTCATTTCGAGGTGATGGCGATCGATGTGCTGCCCAACATCGGATCGGACCATTTCCCGATCTTCTTCCGGCTCTGCCTGACCGACCGCGCGGGAGAACGGCAGGTGGCGCCCGATGCGCCGCCCACGACCGAAGCCGAGGCCACGGAGGAAGTCCGCGAAGGCGTCGCCGAAACCAAGGCCGAGACGAATGGTCAATAAGGTCCGCGCCGATCAGCTGTTGGTCGCCAAGGGACTCGCCGAGAGTCGAACGCGAGCTCAGGCTCTAATTCTGGCGGGCAACGTGTTTGCCGGGGATCGGCGGGTGGCGAAGGCGGGCGATCTGCTCTCGGAGGACACAGCGCTGACTGTCAAGGGGCGCGATCATCCCTGGGTGTCGCGCGGCGGGGTCAAGCTTGACCATGGCTTGACGCATTTCGGGTTCGATGTTTCGGGGGCCGTGGCGCTCGATGTCGGCAGTTCGACCGGAGGATTTACCGACGTGCTACTGTCGCGCGGAGCCGCGAAGGTCTATGCTATCGACGTCGGAACCAACCAATTGGCGTGGAAGCTAAGGTGCGACAATCGGGTCGTCGTCCATGAACAGACCAACGCTCGGCATCTTTCGACAGAGATCGTCCCGGAGGCGTTCGACATTATCGTCTGCGACGCTAGCTTTATCGCCGTGGCGAAAGTGCTCGACCGCGCGGTCGGCCTCGCCAAGCCAGGCGCCCAACTGGTCGCGCTGGTCAAGCCCCAGTTCGAGGCAGGTCGTGCCGAAGTCGGTAAAGGCGGGGTGGTGCGCGATCCGGCGGTGCATCGCCGCGTTTGCGATACGGCGGCGGCGTGGATCGAAGGCAAGGGCTGGCGGGTGCTTGGCGTCGAGCAAAGCCCGATCACCGGACCCGAGGGCAACGTCGAGTTTTTGCTTGGAGCAATCAAGGGCGCCACTGGCGATGCTGGCGGCGGCACCCTATGTGCGGGGGAATAAGGAGCCCTCTGATGCAATCGCAAAACCGTATGTTCGATGATTTGGTCAAGATGATGAACGGCGTTGCCGGGACGATGGCCGGCATGGGCCGCGAGGCCGAAGGGTCGATGCGCGAAAAGATGCGCGAATGGGTCGGCGGAATGGACTTCGTCAGCCGCGAGGAATTCGATGCGGTCAAGGCAATGGCCGCCGCCGCGCGCGATGAGAATGAGGCGCTTGCAAGGCGGATCGCGGTACTTGAAGCGGGGATCAACAAAGCGCCGAAGCCCCCAAGTCGGGAGCATAGGATCTGACCGAGGTGGCCGAACAGGAAGAACGCGACGACGGTGCGCCGATCGAGATCCTCGAACAATATTTCGAGGCTCGGGGTTGGGCGTGCGAGCGCGCCGGAGAGGGCGAGATCATCGCCTCGGCGACGGGCAGCTGGGCGCAGTACGAGCTGCGTGGCGTGTGGCGCAGCGACGATCTGGTTCTGCAGTTCCTCGCTTTCCCCGATATCAAGGTCGGGCCGGAAAAACGCGCCGCCATCTATGAATCGCTCGGGCTGATCAACGAGCAATTGTGGCTCGGCCATTTCGAGCTGTGGTCGGGATCGGGCCTGATCGTCTTTCGCCATGCGGCGCTGGTCGGCGAAGGCGACAGTTTGACCTTCGAGCAGGCGGAATCGATCAGCGAAGCGGCGATCGAAGAATGCGAGCGCTTCTACCCCGTATTCCAGTTCGTCCTGTGGGGCGGCAAGTCGCCGAGCGAGGCGATTTCGGCGGCGCTGATCGATACTGTTGGCGAAGCCTGACGTCATGATGCCGGCCTTTCAGGCGCCGGCCTGGCTGGTCGGCTGCGGCAACATGGCCGGCGCGATGGTCGAAGGCTGGCGCGGCGCCGGGCTCGATTTCGCGGGCGTGACGGTAATCCGCCCGAGCGGCAGGCCGGTCGAGGGGGTTCGCACCGTCACGCAATACCCGGACGAAATGCCGAACCTCGTCATGCTCGGTTTCAAGCCGCAGAAACTGGACGAGGTCGCGCCACACCTCGCGCCGCTCGTTGCTGCGGGAACGGTGATCGTCTCCCTGCTAGCCGGGGTCGAGATCGCCAGCCTGCGCGTGCGGTTTCCGGACGCCCGATCGATCGTCCGCTCGCTGCCCAACCTCCCGGTGGCGATTGGTGAAGGGGTGATTCCGCTGTTCGGCGATGGCGATGCGGTTCATGAGATCGTCGAACTGATGCGCCCGCTCGGCATGGTGATTGCAACCGGCGACGAAAGCGCTCTGGCCGGGATCGGCGCCATCGCCGGCGCCGGTCCCGCTTATGTCGCGCGCTTCGCCGAAGCGTTGGCCCAGGCGGGCCGCGCGCACGGGGTCACCGCTGATGCCATGCCCATCGCCTTGCAAACGATGTCCGGTAGTGCCGCTTTGATGCAGGCGACCGGCGAGGACGGTGCGGCCTTGTCCCGGCGCGTGGCCAGCCCCGGCGGCACGACCGAGGCCGGGCTGGCGGTGCTCGACCGCGACTCCGCGCTGGACGGATTGGTCGAGGAAACGATTGCCGCTGCCATCCGCCGCGGGCACGAGCTTGCCGCTACCGCCGCGGTTGAACATCGCGCGCCGCTCGCCTAGGCGCGAAGGCCAATCGAATAGGGACTGAAATGGCGGACACGCGCAGCTTCGACGATCGCGACGGGTGGATCTGGGTCGACGGCAAGCTCGTACAGTGGCGCGAGGCGAACGTCCATGTCCTGACCCATGCGATGCACTATGCTTCGTCGGTGTTCGAAGGTCAGCGTGCCTACGGCGGGGTGATTTTCCGTCTCAGCGACCACAGCGCCCGGCTGCGCAATTCGGCCTCGATCCTGGGCTTCGACCTGCCTTGGTCGGTCGAGGAGATCGACGCGGCCTGCAACGAAGCGCTGAAGGCAAGCGGTTTGACCGACGCCTACCTCCGTCCGGTCGCTTGGCGCGGGTCGGAACAGATGGGAGTCTCCCCGAAAGGGACCAAACCGCATTTGGCCGTCGCTGCCTGGGAATGGGGCAAATATTTTGCGCCGGAGATCGCGGCCAAGGGTATCCGGCTGGACATCGCGCCCTGGCGCCGGCCGGCGCCCCATACCGCTCCGGTCCATTCGAAAGCCGCCGGCCTCTACATGATCGCGTCGCTTTCCAAGAAGCATGCGGACGACCGCGGCTTCGACGATGCGCTGATGTTCGACTGGCGCGGGCAGGTGGCTGAGGCGACCGGCGCCAACGTTTTCTTCGTACGCGACGGAAAGCTGTACACCCCAACCCCCGACTGTTTCCTCGATGGCATCACCCGGCAAACGGTGATCGGGCTCGCCGAGCAACGCGGGATCGAGGTGATCGAAAAGGCAATCTGGCCCGACGAGCTGGAGAGCTTCGAGCAATTCTTCCTGACCGGTTCGGCCGCCGAGGTCACCTTGGTCAAGTCGGCCGGCCCGTGGAGCTTCGAGGTGGGCGAGATGTCGCGGCAGCTGCAACGCGATTACGACGACCTAGTCAACCGCCGCTTTTGACCGGCGCGCGGCATCGCCGTTCATTGTTTCTTCGTTTTTCGCAGGCTATCGCTCGCGTTGCCGGATGATCGGGGCAAGAGGCGGGATCGGTATCGAGTGGCGCGCGGGGCGGGGATCATCGACAAGGACCGGCGCGCCCATGCACGTCGCTTGCGCATTCGCGACGTCTTGTCCGTTGCGCCGCTGCCCGACCGTATTTCGCGCGCCGTGCGGCAGGCGCAGATCGATGCGTTTGTGCGCCTGGTCCCGGCAACCGTAGCGGTCCAGGTGCTCACCGCAGCGGTGATGGTGGTGGGACTGCGCGGCGCGATCGATAATTTCCAACTTGGCCTGTGGTTCGGTGCGGCGTTGTTGCTGTGCTTCATGCGCGGCGTCCGCGCGGTACGGCTGAGGATCGATCCCGACTATGCTCAGCGGCATCCGGCAAGGCTCGAAACGATCTGCGCGGTGGTGGCGCTGCTGGCCGCGCTGTGGCTGGTGCCCCCGCTGGCCTGGTTCGACGCCGCCGGACATCCCGAGCAAATCTTCATGTGCGTGACCATCGCCGCCCTGCTGAGCGCTGGCAGCATGACGCTCATCTCGCTGCCTCAGGCGGCGTTGCTCTACATTGGTATCTTGAGCATCGGTTGCGCCTCGCTGGCGCTAAAGTTCGACAACCGGTCGGTGTTCGGACTGGTGCTTGTCTATGCTGGCGTGTTGGTGATCAACGTGCTCAGCACCGCGCGCCAGTTCATCGCCCACACTCGCGACCGAATCGAACTGCGCGAACAAGGCGAAATCATCCAGCTTCTGCGCGAATTCGAAGCCTCCGGGTCGGGCGGCCTTTGGGAGCTCGACAGCGAGCGCCGCTTCGTGAAAATTTCGGCAGAATTGCTGCAGGCGATCGGCTTCGACGAGGATCGGCTGATGGGCAGCCATTATTCCCGCCTGCTCGATCCGGATGGCCAGATCGCCGCACTGTCGACCGGTATGCGGCAATTGTTCGAGGATTTGGAGGGCGGGGAACCGTTTCGCGATCGGGCGATCCCATCCGCGAACCGCGAGCGTTGGTGGTCGCTGTCAGGCAAGCCGATCCGCGACGAGCACGGCAATCTGGTCGGCTGGCGCGGCGTGGCTTCGGACATCACCGATTCGCGCCTGTCGGGCGACGACGCCGTTCGTGCCGCGCGCACTGACCCATTGACCGGACTGGCCAACCGTCTGCTGGTCCGCGAACTTCTTGAGGAGGCTGTGCTGCGGCAATGGGAAGGGCAGGGCGCCTGCGCCCTGTTGCTGGTCGATCTGGACCGCTTCAAGTTGGTCAATGACACATTGGGTCATGCGATCGGCGACCAGTTGCTGATCGAGATCGGGCGAAGGCTGGAGCGAGCCGTTGCGCCCGACGGCCGCGTCGGGCGGATCGGCGGCGACGAGTTCGCCATCGTGTGGAATGGCTCGGCCGATCGGGCCGAGCTTTCCCGGGTCGCCGAGCGGGTCATCGCCGAAGTGTCGAAAAGCGTGTCGATCGGCGCGGCAACGCTGCACGTCGGCGCGACCGTCGGCATTGCCGTGGGCCCGGTCGACGGTGATCGCGAGGAGCAGCTGATGAGCAGCGCCGATCTGGCGCTCTATCGCGCCAAGGAGGCAGGGCGCGGCGGTTATGCCTTCTACGAATCCTATATGTTCGACGAAGCCGAAGATCACCGTCTGCTCGAACAGGACGTCCGCGAAGCGCTCAACGGCGACGGACTGACGCTCGCCTATCAACCGATCGTCGATGCTGAAACCGGCGAGGTGCTGGGGCGCGAGGCGCTGCTCCGCTGGCGCCATCCTCGCCGCGGCGACATTCCGCCCGACCAGTTCGTGCCGATTGTCGAGGACACGGGGCTGATCCACCAGATCGGCGACTGGGTTATCCGCGAGGCCTGCGCCGAAGCCGTGACCTGGGACCGGCCGCTGCGCGTGGCGGTCAATATTTCGGCCGCTCAGCTGAGTGGGGCCGGCCTCGCCAAGACGGTGCTCGGCGCGCTTGCCACGACCCGGCTCGAGCCGAGCCGTCTCGAACTCGAAGTGACCGAAAGCGTGTTTCTTGGCGACGATGCCGCGACGCTGGCCTCGCTCGAGCGATTGCGGGCGCTCGGCGTTCGTCTCGTGCTCGACGATTTCGGCAAGGGCTATTCCTCCTTCGGCTATTTGAGCCGCGCTCAATTTTCCAAGATCAAGATCGATCAGAGCTTCGTACGGGGTGCGGCCGAAGGGGCAACCGACTGCGTCGCGATCGTCCATGCGATCCTGGCCCTGGCCCGTGGGCTTGGGGTCGAGACCACCGCCGAGGGGGTCGAAACCGAGGTCCAGGCCGAGGCGATGCGCGCGCTCGGCTGCAACCAGCTGCAAGGCTTCTACTTTGGCAGGCCGGTCGCCGCTGCCGAGCTGTTGGCCGAGGTCGACGCCCCACACGAGCGACGCAGCGCCTGACCCCTTTTCTTAAGGGCTGAAACCCCTATAAGCCGCCCCGCGATCCGCGCTTTCGGTCCTTGATGGAAGCGCTCTGCTGGGGCGTCGCCAAGTGGTAAGGCACCGGCTTTTGATGCCGGCATTCGCAGGTTCGAATCCTGCCGCCCCAGCCAGTCGCTTAGCTAATCGAGCGGCCGATCAGTTCTTTCATGATTTCCGACGTGCCGCCGTAAATTCGTGCGACCCGGGCGTCGCGCCATAGGCGGGCGATCGGATATTCGTTCATATAGCCGGCGCCGCCGTGAAGCTGGAGCGACAGGTCGCAGGCCTCCCATTGCATCTCGCTGTGCCAAAGCTTCGCGGCGCTGGCTTCGGCGGGGGTCAGCTTGCCCGCTAGGTGGCGGCCGATCGCCCAGTCGAGGTGGGCCCAGCCGACCTGAAGCTTCGCCTTCAAGTCGGCGAGGGCGAAGCGGCTGTTCTGGAAGTCGAGGATGCGCTTGCCAAACGCCTTGCGGTCCGACGTGAACTTGACTGCCTCGTCGAACGCGCGCTGGGCGGCGGCCTGGCTCTGGACGGCGATCGACAGCCGTTCCTGCGGCAGTTGCTGCATCAGCATCGCGAACCCGCCATTCTCTGCGCCGATCAGCCGGTCGGCGGGGAGCTTGACCGCGTCGAAAAACAGCTCCGACGTGTCGTTGCCGTGCAGCCCGATCTTGTCGAGGTTGCGGCCGCGCGAAAAACCCTCATCGCCGGCCTCGACCAGGAACAGCGACAGGCCTTTAGCGCCGCCTTCCTCGGTGGTGCGCGCGGCGACGATGATCAATTCGGCGCTCTGGCCATTGGTGATGTAAGTCTTGCTGCCGGAAAGGACCCAGCCGTTGCCGTCGCGGCGGGCGATGGTCTTGATCCCTTGCAGATCGCTGCCCGCCCCGGGCTCGGTCATGGCGATGGCGGAGATGGTCGTGCCATCGACCATGCCTGGCAGGTGGCGGCGCTTCTGCTCCTCGCTGCCGTAGTGGACGAGATAGTCGGAGACGATGTCCGATTGCAGGGTGAACCCGGCCGCCGAGCCGAGCCAGGCAAGTTCCTCGGCAACAATCGCGTTGAACGAGAAATCCAGGCCGGGGCCGCCATAGGCTTCGGGCACTTGCGGGCAGAGCAACCCGGCCGCGCCGACCTTGGCCCATGCTTCGCGCTCGACGATGCCGTCATGCTCGTGCGCATCGAGGCGCGGCGCGATGACGGCGGCGAGGACACGGCGGACCGTATCGCGAAAGGCGTGGTGGTCGTCGTTGAACAGCGGGCGGTCGGATGCGTCGATCATCAGGCGAGCCGTTCGACGACGGGCCCAATGTTCCCAATGTTCGCACTAACGGCGGGCGTTGCGTACCCTGGGAGGGATGATTTCAACTGTTCTGCAAGCGAGCGGCTGCCCATGAGCGGCAGGCTAAGCGCAAAGCGGGCGTGTAGGACAGCTTTTTCGCTTTGCCGCTTGCCGCCTACGCGGCGGTCGCTAGCTTGAATGCATGACGGGACCGCTCAACGGACTGAGGATTGTCGAAATGGCAGGCTTGGGGCCAGGGCCGTTCGCGGCGATGATGCTGGCCGATCATGGCGCCGAGGTCATTCGCATCGAGCGCGCTGGGATGATCGGCGTGCCCAACGATCCGCTGCTTCGCAACCGCAAGTCGATTAGCCTGGACTTGAAACGCGAGGAGTGTCGCGCAGTCGTTCGCCGCTTGGCGGAGCGGTCGGATGGGCTGATCGAAGGTTATCGGCCGGGCGTGATGGAGCGGCTGGGGCTTGGCCCGGAGCCGTTACTGGAGGCCAATCCGAAGCTGGTCTATGGCCGGATCACCGGCTGGGGCCAGTCCGGGCCGCTCGCCCAGGAGGCTGGGCACGACATCAACTATATCGCGATCAGCGGGCTGCTCCACGGGATCGGACCGAAGGAACGGCCGGCCGTTCCCCTCAACTATTTGGGCGATTACGCCGGCGGGGGCATGATGCTCGCCTTCGGCATGGTCGCCGCTCTGCTGGCGGTTCAACGCGGCGGACAGGGGCAGGTGATCGACGCGGCGATGAGCGACGGCACCGCCCTGATCGGAGCACTGACTTATGGCCTGCGGGCCGCCGGACTGTGGCGCGACGAGCGCGAGGCCAACCTGCTCGACGGAGGCGAGCCGATCTATGGCATCTATCGCTGCCTCGGGGGCGAGTTTGTCAGCATAGGGGCGATCGAGCCGCAATTCCGCGCGAGCCTGTTCAAGGGCCTTGCACTTCCGCCCGATGCAAGCCGCGACGACATCGCGATCGTGGTCGCGGCGCGAAGGCGCGACGAATGGGCGGCGCATTTCGCGGGGACCGATGCGTGCGTTGCCCCGGTGCTCGACCTTGGCGAGGCCCCGGTCCATCCGCACAATGTGGCCCGGCGAACTTTCATTGATTTGGACGGCGTGTTTCAGCCGGCCCCCGCGCCTCGCTACTCGGCGACGAGCCTAGATCGTCCCGATCCGCCGCGTCGCGAGGGCGAGGACGGCGCGGCGATCCTGGCCGAGTTGGGCTATGGCGGCGAGCAAATAGCGAACTTGCTCGGCGGAGAATCTTGACAATCTTTGCCAAGCGAACCAGAATCCCGGCATGGCGACGATGAATATTTCGGTGACCGACAAGATGCGGGCGTGGGTCGAGGCCAAGGTCAGCGATGGCGATTATGCCACGGCCAGCGATTGCCTGCGCGATCTGGTTCGAGAGCGGATGGAGCTGGAAGCCAAGCTGCGCGCGCTCAAGCATGAGGTCCGCGAAGGATTTGAGAGCGGGCCGAGCGATCGGAGTTGGGATCAGCTACTGCAGGCGATGAAGGATCGGGCCGGACGCCGCCGCGCGCTTGGCTAGGGTCGTCCGGACGGCTGCGGCGGATCGTGATCTTCTGGCCATCGCCGACTATGGGGCCGAGCGATGGGGCGTTGACGCCGCGATCGATTTCATCCGCGGCTTCGAGACCACATTCACCTTGCTCGAAGCGCATCCCGATATCGGCCGCGAACGCTCGGAACTGGGCGAGGATATAAGGTCCTGGCTCGACCGAACCTATGTCCTCTATTATGCGTATATTGGCGACGAAGTGCTGATCGGGCGCACCCTTCATGGGGCAGCCGACCCGTCAGCCGGCCTCGACCTGCGCAATCCATAGAATGGCGGTAGCGTGAATCCCCTTTACGAGACGATGGCGACGAGCGTGTTCGAGCGGATGAGCCTGGCCGCGGCGAAGCATGGCGCGGTCAATCTGGGGCAGGGGTTTCCCGACTTCGGCTGGCCGCCGGAAATTCTCGACGCGGCGGCGCAGGCGGTGCGCGAAGGGTCGAACCAATATGCGCCGTCACGCGGGTTGCCGGCGTTGCGCGAGGCGGTGGCGGCGCATTATGGCCGGCATCAGGGCCTTGACCTGTCCGCCGAAAATATTTGCGTCACCAGTGGTGCGACCGAGGCGCTCGCGGCGGCGATTTTGGCGACGGTCAGCCAGGGCGATGAAGTCATCGTGCTGACCCCGGCCTATGACGCTTATGCCCCGCTGGTTCGGCGCGCAGGCGGGCTGGTGCGCGAAGTGGGGCTGGCGCCGCCCGGCTGGCGGATCGAGCGGGACGCGCTGGAAGCGGCGATCACGCCCAAAACCCGGGCGATCGTCTTCAACAACCCCCATAATCCGACCGGACGGCTGTTCGACGCTGGGGAGTTGGCGGCGGTGGCGGAGGTTGCGCGGGCGTACGATCTGATCGTTATCGCCGATGAGGTGTGGGAGCATATTTTGCTGGACGGGCAATCGTTCGTGCCATTCGCTTCGCTGCCGGGAATGGCCGAGCGAACGATCAAATGCGGGTCGGCGGGGAAGATTTTCTCGCTCACCGGGTGGAAGATCGGGTGGCTAGTAGCAGCGCCGGAGATAGCGACGTTGGCGGCGCGCGCGCATCAGTTTTTGACCTTCGCCTCGGCACCCCATCTGCAGGCGGCAGTGGCTTACGGGCTGGCCGAGGGCGATGCTTGGCTGGCTCCGATGCGGCAGGGGTTTGCACGCGCACGCGATCGGATGAGCGAGGGATTGACGCGGACGGGCTATGCCGTTCTACCGAGCGCATCGACCTATTTCTTGTGCGTCGACCTTGCCGCATCGGGGATTGCGCTTGACGATGAAAGCTTCGCCAAACGGGTGGTCGAGCAGGCCGGAGTGGCCGTGGTGCCGCTGTCGCCCTTTGCCGACCAAAATTCGTCAGGGCAACTGATCCGGCTGTGCTTCGCCAAGCGCGACGACACGATCGACGCCGGCGTTGCTGCCTTGGCCAAGGCCCAGGGGATGTTAAAATGAGTTCCGCTCTTGGAAAACGAAACGCCCCTTCTATCTAACGGCTACGTTTCTCCGGGGAAAAATTTGACATGCAAGTTCAACGAATAGCCGCATTCTCCAAAGATGGGCATGGCGGGAACCCGGCGGGCGTCGTGATTTCCGAAAAACTTCCAGACGAGCAGCAAATGCAGTCGCTCGCGGCCGAAGTCGGTTACTCGGAAACTGCCTTCGCGGCTCCGTTGGACGATGGGTGGCGAGTTCGGTATTTCGCCCCTGCCATGGAGGTCCCATTTTGCGGACATGCGACTATCGCCTTGGGGGCGGCGCTGGCCAGTTCCTATGGCGCTGGCATTTTCAAATTGCAGCTCAATGACGCCCGGATCACGGTCCAAGGCGAGGAAAATGGCAGCGGCCTTTTCGCGGCGCTGCAGTCACCGCCAACCCGCAGCGCTCCAGCGTCCGAACAACTTATCGCTGCTGCACTCGATTTATTCTCGCTTTCAGCAAGCGACCTCGATTCTCGGTTGCCGCCCGCGATCATGGAGGCGGGCGCGCGCCACCTTTTGTTGAGCTTGTCTACACGAAGCCGGTTGGCGGAGATGGACTATGACATGAACGCCGGCGCCGAACTGATGCGGACGTGGGAGCTGACGACGATCGCGCTGGTTTACGCGGAGGCCGCCGATCGTTTCCACGCCCGCAATGCCTTTGCCGCGGGCGGCGTTTTCGAGGATCCGGCGACGGGTGCAGCAGCAGCAGCTTTCGCGGGGTATTTGCGCGATGTGGAGTGGCCCCACGGTGGGCATATCCAAATCGCGCAGGGCGAAGATATGGGCGTTCCGTCGCTCCTGTACGCGGACATCCCAAGTCAGCCTGGTAGCAGCATCAAGGTTTCAGGCGCGGCCCGCGTCATTTAATGCAGGGCTGCATTTTGCTTCTGTGATCCGCGCGGAGGGCTGGGCCGAGGAGATGCAGGTATGAGTCCCGCAGAGGAAGCGACGGATTTGCTGCGATGTTTCGGCATCGTCAGCACGGGCGAACTTGCCAGCCGTTCGCCGATCGATGGCCAGGTAATGGGCAGCGTCGCCGTCGCCAGCTTCGAGGAGGTCGGGGACTCCTGCGATCGGGCGCAACAGGCCTTCCTCAATTGGCGCACCGTCCCGGCACCGCGCCGGGGAGAATTGGTGCGGCTGCTGGGCGAAGAACTGCGCGCGGCAAAGGAGCCGCTTGCCCGGCTGGTGACGCTCGAAGCGGGCAAGATATTGTCCGAAGGCCTCGGCGAGGTCCAGGAGATGATCGACATTTGCGATTATGCAGTGGGGCTGTCACGCCAGCTTTACGGCCTGACTATCGCCAGCGAGCGGCCCGACCACCGGATGATCGAGCAATGGCATCCGCTCGGCCCGGTGCTGATCATCAGCGCGTTCAATTTCCCGGTCGCGGTGTGGGCGTGGAACGCGGCGCTGGCGCTGGTGTGCGGCGACCCGGTGGTGTGGAAGCCGAGCGAGAAGACCCCGCTGACCGCCGCGGCGGTGATGGCCGTGTTGGGCCGGGCGCTGGCGCGGTTTGGCGATGCGCCCGACGGGCTTGCACAGCTTGCGCAAGGCGGGCGCGAGGTCGGCGAGGCGCTGGCCGGCGACCGGCGCATGGCGCTGGTATCGGCGACCGGATCGACCCGCATGGGCCGCGCGCTCGGCCCGCTCGTCGCCGAGCGATTCGGCCGCTCCCTGCTCGAGCTTGGCGGCAACAACGCGATGATCGTCGCGCCGAGCGCGGCGCTCGATTTGGCCGAGCGCGCAATCCTGTTTTCGGCGGCCGGGACGGCGGGGCAACGCTGCACCTCGCTGCGGCGGTTGATCGTTCATCGCTCGATCGCCGAGGGGTTGGTC
>NZ_JACDDV010000029.1 GCF_013816785.1 Sphingomonas sp.
CGGTGGGAGCCGCGCCCGTACCGGCGATAGGCGCGGCTGCGACGGGCGATATCGCCGGTAGGCGGGCCGGTGGGGCGACGATCTCGGTCGGTTCGGCCTTCTTCCCCGCCGCGCCCTCCTCGTCGCGGGGGCGATCACGCTTGGGCTCGGGCGGTGGAGTCGGCGGCGGAGGAGGCGGAGGCGGTTGAATGTCGACCAGCACCGTCGGCGGGTCGGGCGTAAGTGCAACGCCAGGATGGGTTCTGGCGAGCAGGATGGCAGCCATTGCGGCGTGCACGGCGATCACCGCGGCAATGGCGGTGGCGCGGTCGCGCGGGGCGGGCGTGGCGCGATAGGCAGGCATGGTTCCCCGATGAAACGCGGCAGGGCTGTTTCCGGTTGCCCGCTAGTCGGCGAGGACTGAGCGTATCGGCGGAATCGCGAACAGCCAGATCAGGGCGCCCAACGCGGCCACCCCGGCGGTCAGAGCGAACGCCGCGAAATAGGAGCCGGTCGAATCGATGATCACGCCCGTAATCACCGGCCCGACGATGCCCGAGATATTGCCGAGTGCATTTTGCATTCCGATCCAACTTCCCGCCGCGCGCGGCCCGGCGAACATCTGTCCGATCGCGAAAATATTGGTCGCTGCAATTCCGCCGCCGATTCCAGACAATAACAGCCAAGCGGCCAACGCGCCGTTGCTCGGCGCCAGCGCCGCGCCGACGATACACAGCGCGGTCATCGCCTGCGAGACGATCATTAGCCAGCGCCGAACCTGCCCCTCGTCGCGGCCGCGGCGCACCCAGCCATCCGACAGGCGGCCGGCGACAAGCGCCGAAACCCCCTGCCCGGCGTAGGTCGCGGTGGCCAACAGGGTCATATCGCCGATGCTGAATCCGCGCGACTTGACGAGGTAGAGCGGCAACCAGGCGAGCAGGAAGTAGAAGGCGTAATTCGAGCAGAAATGCGCCGCACTCGACAGCCACAGGGCCGGCGTGCGGAAAATCCTGGCTATAGGATAGGGGGTCTGACGGGCCGCTGCCCCGTTCTGACGGTATGGCCGCGAGATGCGCCACCAAGGCAGCAGCCACAAAAAGGTCAGCAGGCCGAAAATCAGGAATACCGCGCGCCAACCGTACAAGCCGAGGATCATCCCGCCCGCCAGCGTGCCGAAGGCCGGACCGAAGGCGAGCGCGGCGGCGATCAGCGCGTTGGCCGTGCCGCGATGCTCGTTGGCGACTTCGCGGGCGATGATCTTCGAGCTTCCGGGAAAGGCTACGCTTTCGCCGAGACCGAGGAGGACGCGAAGCATGATCAGGCCAGCCAACCCGCCGGCGAAGGCGGTCAGCGTCGTGCTCACCGCCCACAGCGCCAGCCCGAAGGCGAGCAGGCGATAGACGCAAAACCGGTCGCACAGCCAGCCGACGATGAACTGGACCGGCGCATAGATCCAGAAGAAGGCGGAAACGGCGAGGCCGAACTGGGTCGCCGACAGCGCCAACTCCTGCTTCATCAGGGGCGCGGCAATACCGATCGCGCCGCGATCGACATAGTTGAGCAGCACCATCGCGGCGAGCATCCCCACCAGCATCGCGCCCGTCTTTGGGCGCCGAACGGATGTCGCCATGATCCCCCCAAATCACTGCCCCACAGGACGAAGCGCCCGCCGAGGCTAAGAGGCCGCAGCCCTAAAGTATAGTGGATGCGCGGGATGTCGCACTTCCTTCATGCCGCCGCTCCCTCTGCCGACAAGGCGACCAATGCGGCGAGCGCTTCTTGGCGCCGCCCCCACGGGACGAAAATATGGTCGTGTAATGCGCCTGCGATGACATTGGCGCTGATGCCCTGATGCGCCAGCGCCATTGCGAAAACGCCGGTCAAACCAACCGCGAATAGGCTTGACTGCACCTCCAGCGTCAGCCGTGCCCACTCCCCGTGGTCACTTGGGCGAACCGCTGTTGGGCCTTCATCCTCCATGATCCAAGCGAAGGTACCGGGGGGCATTGGGGCGGTTGGATCAACGCGGTCGAAGGCGTAGCGCTCTTCGAACAATCTTGGGGATATCGTGGCGACGAGCACGTCAAGACGCTGCTCGCTCTCCGTCCCTGTCGCTTTCACGCCGGATTTTCGTCGAGCCAGCGTTCGAGCCATTTGATGGTGTAGTCGCCGCTCAGAAAAGCCTCATCGCGGATGATTTCGCGGTGGAGCGGGATGGTGGTCTTCATCCCCTCGACGACGAATTCCTCGAGCGCTCGCTTTAACCTCATGATGCAGCGCTCACGGGTCGAGCCATAGACGATCAGCTTGCCGATCATGCTGTCGTAATAGGGCGGCACCCGGTAACCGGCGTAGAGCCCGCTATCGACCCGGACATGCATCCCGCCCGGCGCTACGTAATTCTTCACGAGGCCCGGCGACGGGGCGAAGGTGCGCGGGTCTTCGGCATTGATGCGGCATTCGATCGCATGGCCGTGGAGGACGATCTGGTCCTGGGTGCAGGACAGGCCGTCGCCCTGGGCGATGCGGATCTGCTCACGGACCAAGTCGATCCCCGAAATCATCTCGGTCACCGGATGTTCGACCTGAAGGCGGGTGTTCATTTCGATGAAGTAGAACTCGCCGTCCTCGTACAGGAATTCGATCGTGCCCGCGCCGCGATAACCCATGTCGGCCATCGCCTTGGCGACTACCCCGCCCATGTGCGCACGCTGCTCGACCGAGATGACCGGCGAGGGGGCTTCCTCGATGACCTTCTGGTGGCGGCGCTGGATCGAGCAGTCGCGCTCGCCGAGGTGGATCGCCTGCCCCTCGCCGTCGCCGAACACCTGAAACTCGATGTGGCGTGGGTCGCCGAGGTATTTTTCCATGTAGACCGTCGGGTCGCCGAACGCGGCGTTGGCTTCCGACGACGCCTGCTGCATCAAGCTTTCGAGCAGATCCTCGCTTTCGACCACCTTCATGCCGCGCCCGCCGCCGCCGCTGACGGCCTTGATCAGTACCGGATAGCCGATCTCGTCGGCGACCGCCTTAGCTTCGGCGAAATTGGCGATCGGCCCGGGCGATCCGGGGACGAGCGGCAGACCGAGCCTGGCGGCGGTGCGCTTGGCCTCGACCTTGTCGCCCATGATGCGGATATGTTCGGGCTTGGGACCGACCCAAATGAGGTTATGGCTCTCGACGATCTCGGCGAATTGCGCGTTTTCGGAGAGGAAGCCGTAGCCGGGATGAACCGCGTCGGCGTGAGTGATCTCGGCCGCCGAAATAATGTTGGCGATGTTGAGGTAGCTGTCCTTGGCCGACGGCGGCCCGATGCACACCGCTTCGTCGGCGAGCCGGACGTGCATCGCATCGGTGTCGGCGGTCGAGTGAACGGCGACGGTCTTGATCCCCATTTCATGGCAAGCGCGATGGATACGCAGCGCAATCTCGCCGCGGTTGGCGATAAGGAGCTTGGAGATCGGCATGACGATTACTCGACGACGGCGAGCGGCTGATCGAACTCGACCGGCTGAGCGTCGCCGACCAGGACCTGGCGAACCGTGCCAGCCTTGGGCGCGAGGATCGAATTCATCACCTTCATCGCCTCGATGATCATCAACGTGTCGCCCGCCTTGACCGCCTGGCCGGGCGCGATGAACGGCTTGGCGCCTGGTTCGGGAGAGAGGAAGACGGTGCCGACCATCGGGGACTTGATCGCATCGACAGGCGCCGCGGCGGGTGCCGGCTGGGTGGCAAGCGGTGCGGCGGGGGGGGCGGGCGCTGGAGCATAAGCCATGACCCGCCCGGCCTCGCGGCGAACCTTGATCTTGCGATCGCCGTCTTCGACCTCGATTTCGGTCAGGTCATTGGCGGCCAATAGCTCCGCGAGCTCGCGCAACAGGGCGCCATCGACCCGCATTTGATGCTCCCCCTCGGTCGGATCGGCCATCGTCATTTCCTTGTCATACGGTGCCGCGCTCCCTGTCAGAGCCGCGCCGCCGCGTCCAGTGCCAGTGAGTATCCGCGAGCGCCTTGGCCCTTGATCAAGTGGGTGGCCGCGAGCGCGACGAGGTCGATGTGGCGGAAGGATTCGCGGGTTTCGGGGTCGCTCAGATGAACCTCGATGACCGGGGTCCGGATGGCCTTCACCGCGTCATGGAGCGCGACCGAGGTGTGGCTGTAGCCGCCGGGGTTGAGAATTACCGCCTTGGCGCCCTTGTCCTGCGCTTCGTGCAGCCAGTCGATCAAATGACCCTCATGGTTCGACTGGCGCATGTCGATTGTGACGCCCAGCTTTTCGGCCAGTTCGTGCAGCTGCGCGGCAATGTCGTCGAGGGTCTCGGCTCCATAAATCTCGGGCTCGCGTGATCCGAGCAGGTTGAGGTTCGGGCCGTTCAAAACATAGATCAAAGGTGGCGTCGCCATGGCGAGACCCTATATGGGCCGAAGTCCCATCCGTGAAGCGGAAGCGTGTTCATGAGTCTCGACGGCACCAGTGGCGTGGTCATCAATGGCGAGCATCGCCGCTTGCCCGCCGGCACCAGCCTGGCCCAGCTGATCGCCGAGATCGGTCTCGACCCGCTGCGTGTCGCGGTTGAACGCAACCTCGAGATCGTCCCCCGTTCGACCTTCAACACGCTGATGGTCGAGGATGGAGACGATTATGAGATCGTCCATTTCGTGGGTGGCGGCTAATGAGTGTTCGGCGTGTCGTTCCCAATTTGTACGTCGAAGACTTGCCGGGCAGTCGGCCATTCTTCACCGAAGTGCTCGGCCTGGATTCGGCGATGACGCTCGATTTCATCACAACATTTGTATCACCGCACAGTCCGATCACACAGATTAGCGTTCTGACGGTTGATCCCTCTGGACTGAGGCCTAGCTATTCGGTCGAAGTGACTGATCTGGACGCTTGTCACCAGCGCGCCGTGGCCAACGGCTGTATTATTGTGTATCCACTCACCGATGAACCGTGGGGCGTCCGCCGGTTTTTCGTTCGCGATCCCAGCGGGTCGATCGCCAACATCCTTGCACACCGCTAGCGCAGGAACTGGGTTTGGAAAACGACACCTGGACCGTCGCCGGCCGGACCTTCACTTCGCGGCTGATCGTCGGCACCGGCAAATATAAGGATTTCGAACAGAACGCGGCGGCGGTAGAGGCGTCGGGGGCTCAGATCGTCACCGTCGCGGTGCGGCGGGTCAACATCTTCGATCCCAAACAGCCGATGCTGATGGACTTCATCGACCCGAAAAAAATAACTTATCTGCCTAACACCGCCGGCTGTTTCACCGCCGAGGACGCGATCCGCACGCTGCGCCTGGCGCGCGAGGCCGGGGGGTGGGACCTGGTAAAGCTGGAGGTGCTGGGCGAGGCGCGCACCCTCTATCCCAATATGCGCGAGACGCTGCGCGCGACCGAAGTCCTGGCGGGCGAGGGCTTCCTGCCGATGGTCTATTGTGTCGATGATCCGATCGCCGCGAAGCAGCTTGAGGAGGCCGGAGCGGTGGCGATCATGCCCTTGGGCGCGCCGATCGGGTCGGGCCTCGGCCTGCAGAACAGCGTCACCATCCGCCTGATCGTCGAAGGCGCGAGCGTGCCGGTGCTGGTCGACGCCGGGGTCGGTACGGCGAGCGACGCCGCGGTGGCGATGGAGCTGGGCTGCGACGGGGTGCTGATGAACACCGCCATCGCCGAGGCCAAGGACCCGCTGATGATGGCGCGGGCGATGCGCCTCGCGGTCGAAAGCGGCCGCCTCGCCTATCTCGCGGGCCGGATGCAGAAGCGCCGCTACGCCGATCCATCGAGCCCGCTCGCCGGATTGATCTAGCGACGAGTCGAGTCCGCCTGCGCCAAACCGAGCAACTTCGCCGTGCAAACCTCGTTGATCAAACGTCACATTGAGGAGACGGAAAATGGGTGAATTCACCGAAAAGGTCAAAGGCGAGACCAACGAAGTTGTCGGCAAAGTGAAGCAGGAATCGGGCAACCCCGAGACTCGCGCCGAAGGCAAAGATCAGGAAACCAAAGGCGAGATGCAGGAAGACAAGGGCGAAGTCGAAGGCGCCATGGGCAACGACATTTGATCTGACCTATCCGACCTAAGCGACTGGGCCGCTTCCTGAGAAGGGAGCGGCCTTTTCCTTGTCGGCCACCGCCACCGTCGGAACGCGCCCACCGGCGGACGGTTGAGCAACGCATGACGGATTTCGCTGCCTTGCGCGAGCGGATGGTCGCGCGCGATGTCGCAGCTCGCGGCCTCAATAACCCGCTCCTGCTGGCGGCGATGCGGACGGTACCGCGCGAAGAGTTCGTCGCGCCACCGCTGGCCGAACATGCGTACGAGGACCGCCCGCTGCCGATCGAAGCCGGGCAGACCATCAGTCAGCCCTATATCGTCGCACTGACCATCGATGCCGCTGGAATCGGGGCCGGCGACAAGGTGCTCGAAGTGGGCGCCGGCTCAGGCTACGCCGCCGCGGTGATCGGCCAGATCGCCGGAAAGGTGATCGCCATCGAACGCCATCACGAGCTCGCCGAACTGGCGAGGGACCGGATTTCACGGCTCGGCTACGATAATGTGCGGATCGTCGAAGGCGACGGCACGCGCGGCTTCCCCGCCGAAGCCCCGTTCGACGCGATCGTCGCGGCGGCGAGCGGCCGCCACGTGCCGCCGGCATTGCTCGACCAGCTGAACCCCGGCGGCCGGCTGGTCATGCCGGTCGGCAGCCAGTTGTGGTCCCAGTCGCTGGTCAAGCTCACCAAGAACCACGACGGAACGATCGACCGCGAGGATTTGTGCGTGGTTCGGTTCGTGCCCCTGATCGGCGCGCAGGGTTTTTCGGATGAAGGCAGCGAAGCCGGTGCAAGTCTTGCCCAAAATGGGCCAGATTAATCAATAAAAAGAATTAATTAGATGAAATTGGTGTAAGGTGTTTTTAACGCCTCACTCGATGGAGATCCCTCATGACCAGTAAGACCGTAAAGGTATTCGAAGAGCTCTTCGCCGCGAAAGACACCGTCGTGCTGCGATTCGATGAGCACGATGCCGAGATTGCCCGAAATTGGTCGAACACAGGGAAGCAGGACAATATCCTCAAAGCCCGCCGCTTGGCGCGAATCTAGCCCGCGCGCAGCTTCTCGATCGTCGTCTGATTGCTGATCACTTCGACGTCGGTGAGGCAATGGAGCAGGCGGATGCCGCGGCGCTGCATCGCCTGATCGAGCGCGGGGGCAAAGCCGGCGGTATCGTCGACCCGGACCGCCCAGCCGCCATAGGCCTCGGCCAGCTTGACGAAATCGGGGTTGGCTAGCTTGGTGGCGCTGACCCGCCCCGGATAGTCGCGTTCCTGATGCATGCGAATGGTGCCGTAGGCGCCATTATCGACCAAGATCACAAGGATGTCAGCGCCGGCTTGGGCCGCGGTGGCGAGTTCCTGCCCGTTCATCAGGAAATCGCCGTCGCCGGCGATGCACACCACCGGTCTGTCTTTGAACCTTAGCGCGGCGGCGACCGCGGCGGGCAGGCCGTAGCCCATCGTGCCGCTGGTCGGAGCGAGCTGGGTCGGCGCCGCGCCATAATGCCAGTAGCGGTGCCACCAGCCCGAGAAATTGCCCGCGCCGTTGCAGATGATGCTGTTGGCGGGCAGCGCGTCGCGCATCGCCTTGACGCACGGGCCGAGGTCGAGGCGGACGCCGTCGCGTGGCTTGGGCTCTGACCATTCGAGCCACTCGCGGTGCGCTTCCTCGCCAGCCTTGAACGGCAGCAGGTCGGGGTCATGCCAGTCGGCGGCCATTTCGGCGAACTCGCCCATGTCGGCGCAAATCGGCAGGTCGGCCTTGAATACCCGGCCGAGCTCGTTGGGGTCGGGGTGGACGTGGATCAGCAACTGGTCGGGATGGTCGGGGGTGATGAGCTTGTAGCCATCGGTGGTCGACTCGCCCAATCGCGCGCCGACGACCAGCAGCACATCGGCCTCGCGGATGCGCTGCTGGAGGCGCGGGTTGGGGCCGTAGCCCAATTGCCCGGCATAGACGCTGCAGCTGTTGGCGATCGCGTCCTGGCGGCGGAAGGCGGCGGCGGTCGGGATGCCGTAGCGCACGGCGAAGGTGGCGAAATGATGCGCCGCCGCCGGCCCCCAATCGGCGCCGCCGATGATCGCCACCGGGTTGGTCGCTTCCTTCAACACGTCGAACAGCGCGCCCATCGCCCCGGCGCAGGGCGGTTGGGCAATCGGCGCGATCGCCGGGCGGTCGGCGGTCTCGACCTCGTCCCGCAGCATGTCTTCGGGCAAGGCCAGCACGACCGGCCCGGGACGCCCGGCGGTCGCCACGCGATAGGCGCGCGCGACATATTCAGGAATGCGCTTGGCGTCGTCGATCCGCGCCGCCCATTTGGCGATCGGTCCGAAGAAGGCCGGAAAATCGATTTCCTGAAACCCCTCGCGGTCGCGGTCGGCGCGGTCGATGTCGCCAACGAACAGGATCATCGGAGTCGAATCCTGAAACGCCACATGGACTCCGGCGGACGCGTTGGTCGCGCCCGGCCCGCGGGTGACGAAGGCCACGCCCGGCCGCCCGGTCATCTTGCCGTCGGCGTCGGCCATATAGGCGACCCCGCCCTCCTGGCGGCAGACCACCGTGTCGATTTCCGGCGCGTCGTGCAGTGCGTCGAGCACCGCGAGGAAGCTTTCGCCCGGCACGGTGAAGATGCGGTCGCACCCCTGAAGTTTCAGCTGGTCGACGAGGATCTGGCCACCGGTGCGTAGGGTCATGGCGGCGCTCTAGCGGGTCACACGCAAAATGGGGAGGGGCAGATGGCGGGGGACTTTTTGCGGTGGGCGTGCTACGCTTCGTTCATCACTCGATTTTCGACCCAAGCTTCCTGTGACTGAGAGACTTCGCGCTCTCGCTTTTCCCCCGGGAGTTTGCCTATGAGCCGTGTTCTCAACCTGTCGATGAGCGAAACCGCCGCGATCGACCATTGCAAGTCCCATGACGTCGGCGTGTCGGCGATCGAAAAGCTGCCATCCGGCGGAATTCGCCTCGTCTGCATGAGCAGCGACGGCGCCGAGCGCGTTCGCAAGACCCTCAAGGCGAAGCTGATCAAGGGCGACGTGGTGCGGGCGCGTTACCGGCCGACCCGCCCCTTATGGTAAGCGCGTAACCTTCTTGCCGGTTCGGTCGAATTGGATGACAAGGAGATTGATGGGCTTTCCCCGCCGCCTTTTCGCAGTAATGATCGCCGCGCTGTTGGCGCTTTATGGCGTCGGCGCGTCGGGCGCGGCCATGGCGTGCGTCGCGCCCCAGGCAGCCAGCGACTCGTGCGGCGATTCGGACTGCGATCGAAGCGTTTCTTTTCATGACTGCGCCCTGTCGTGCGCACCGTCGTGCTTCACGGTCTTGCCGCAACCGATGGTCGCGGCCACACCCGATTCCCCGGCCTTGGCCTTATCGGCCGAACCGAAACCATTAGCGGCCTCCAGCACGGTCGGGCCGGAACCGCCTCCTCCTCGAAATTGATCGGCTTTCGCTTAATCGATCATTCGAATTGGAGATATGACATGAAGAAATATTATGCCCTGGCAGCGATGCTGCTCATGACCGGTACGGGCGCTTTTGCGGCCGGCCCGGAAGGCGTTTCAAAGGCCGTGGAGTCGTGCTGCTCGGCCTTAGCCGCCTGCTGCAAGGCCGCCATGGGCTGCTGCGGCTAACAAAGGCCAGCCAATGAAGGGGGTGTTCGGTCGCGTGGCCGGGCACCCTTTTTCATGGCAGCTGCGGCTCGCTTGCAGCGGGCACGACTCGACCATAGGGATGTGGGCGTGATGTGGTTCAAGGCGACGCGCTTTAGCCCGACCGAACTCGACCGCTTTCGCGAGTTGCAGCGTCTGTCCTTTTCGATCCTGATCGATGAGGCACGGCGGCTCGAGGCGGGAATGAGAAAGAGGTCGCCCGCCGTCTGGTCAAGGCCTATCGCACGGCCGGGGTCCGGAGCTTCTTCCACTTGCCGGTCGTGCTGTTCGGCGAGCGGACCGCTCTTCCCGGCGACTGGGGCATCGGTCACTTCTATCCCAAGTCCCGCGCGCTGAAGGTTGGCGAGCCGGTGATCCTAGACGCCTCGCCGATCTTCGACGGCTATATGGTCGATACCAGCTTCTCATTCGCCGTCGGGCACAATGCGGCGCACAGGGCGATGATGCTCGACCTCGCCGAATTCAGGCGGTCGGTGCTCGACGCCGTCAATGCGGGGGATCGGTTCAAGGTGATCGCGGACCGCGTAAATGCACGGATCGCGGCGATGGGGTACGAGCCGGTTCACGGCAAGCATCCCGGTGAGGTGCTTGGCCACCGCGCGCTCAGACTTCCAAACTTTCCGTTCGACTGGCGCTTCAAGGGGTTCGATGCCCTCTCGCTCGGCTGGTTCATCCTCAAGGGGAAATTGGCGCAGACTGGCCTGGGTCGCCACGCGCCGACGTGGAACACTTCCGCGCAATCCGACCACGCCCCGCACGACGGCCTCTGGCTGGTCGAACCGCACGCCGGCAAGAACGGAGTCGGCGCGAAGTGGGAGGAGATTTTGGTAATCCAGGGCGGCCGCGCGGCCTGGCTGGACGACGATGTCCCGCATTTACGGCAATGGGCCATGGCCAACGGTGGCGGCGAATATGGGCCGGTCGCCGTCGCAGCGACGATGGGGTAATCTGGCAAGCGGAGGAGCCGCGAGCCCGGCCGGTGTCACCTAAGCCTGGTGAATCGCCTTGACCACCTGGTAGGTCTCGAGCCCTTCCTTGCCGCCCTCGGAGCCAAAGCCCGAGTCCTTGACCCCGCCGAACGGGGCGTCGGCCATCGAGATGGCGAAACTGTTGATGCCGACCATGCCCGCTTCGATCGCGTCGCCGAGCAGGTTGGCGCGGCGGCCGTTTTCGGTGAAGGCGAACGCCGCAAGGCCAAACGGCAGGCGATTGGCCTGTTCGATCGCTTCGTCGAAGGTCGAGAATTTGGCGGTGACCGCGACCGGTCCGAACGGCTCTTGGTTCATGATGTCGGCATTGTTCGGCACGTCGCCCAGCAGCGTCGGTTCGAAGAAATAGCCCGATTTTCCGCGATGACCGCCGGCCAGCACGCGCGCGCCCTTCGCCTCGGCATCGTTGACCAGCGCCTCGATCGTGTCGGGGCGGCGGGCGTTGGCGAGCGGGCCCATGCTGGTGTCGGCGGCCAGGCCGTCGCCAACCTTCACCCTGGCGGTGCGCTTGGCAAAGCCCTTAAGGAAGGCGTCGTAAATCCCCTCCTGGACATAAAAGCGCGTCGGCGAGACGCACACTTGCCCCGCATTGCGGAATTTCTGCGGAACGACCATGTCGAGCGTCTTTTCAAGGTCGCAATCGTCGAAGATCAGCACTGGGGCGTGACCGCCGAGCTCCAGCGTGACGCGCTTCATATGGTCGGCGGCGAGCTTCATCAGATGTTTGCCGACCGGGACCGATCCGGTGAAGCTGACCTTGCGGATGGTCGGCGAGGCGATCAGCGTGGTCGACACCAGATCGGCCTCGCCATGGACAAGCTGCGCGACCCCGTTGGGAATCCCGGCGTCGGCCAGCGCGCGGAACAATTCGCCGGTGCAGCCCGGGGTCTCCTGCGGCGGGCGGCTGATCACCGGACAGCCCGCGGCCAAGGCGGCGGCGATCTTCTTGGCGAGCAGATAGATCGGGAAATTCCACGGCGTGAAGGTCGCGGTGGGGCCGACCGGCTGGCGGATTACGATCGACCGCTGGCCGGTCGGGCGGACCAGCGTGCGGCCATAGTCGCGCTTGATTTCCTCGGCATACCAGTTGAACATCGAGGCCGATCCGATCACCTCGGCCTTCGCCTCGGCCAGCGGCTTGCCCTGTTCCTGCGTCATGATCGCGGCGATGTGCTGAGCCCGCTCGCGCAGCAGGTCGCCGGTCTTGGCTAGAATCGCTGCGCGTTTCTCGACATCGGTCGCACGCCACGCGGGCCAGGCGCGATCGGCGGCGGCCAGTGCTTCCTCAAGGTCCGCCGGAGTGGCGAACGGCACATCGGCGATGCCGCTGCCGCTGACGGGATTGATGACGCAATGGGTGTCGCGGCCTTCGCCGCTTTTCCAGTTTCCGTCGATGAAGAGTTTCAGGTCTGCGTCATAGCTCATGGGGGTCAGATAGGCGCGCCTTGATGCGCCCGCAACTGGCGGCTAGTCGAACGGCGAAGGAGACACGCTCATGACCAAGACCGAACTCGCCGCCAAGATGCAGGAAGCGGGAGCGTGGCTGCCCGGCAAGACCGTCAAATTGGACTTCGGCGACGATGGCACGATCCTGCTCGACGGCGCTGGCCAGAAGGTCACCGAAGACGACGGCACCGCCGACACGACGATCAGGGTGAGTTGGGACGACTGGCAGGCGATGACCGCCGGCACGCTCGACGGCATGACCGCCTTCATGACCGGCAAGTTGAAGGTCGAAGGTGATATGTCGAACGCGATGCAATTGCAGGCCGTTCTGGGCAAGCTGCGCGGTTGATGCTGCGGCTGTTCTATTCGCCGGGCGCCTGCTCGCTGGTTCCGCACGTCGCGCTCGAGGAAGCGGGCGCGGACTTTGAACTGGTCCGGGCAATGATCGCCGAGGGAGCTCATCAGCGCCCGGAATATCTGGCGATCAACCCGCATGGGCGCGTTCCGGCGCTCGCCACCGACCAGGGTGTGATCACCGAGAATATCGCGATCCTCAATTTCATCGCCGACCAGTTTGGCGCCGAGGGGTCGGTGCCGCGCGGCGACGCCTTCGCCGCCGCGCGGTGCAACGAGTTGCTCGGCTGGTTCGCAAGCTCGGTCCACATCGCATTCTCGCAAATCTGGCGCGCGCATCGATTCACCGACGATGAAGCTGCGCAGCGGACGGTGACCGTTTCCGGAAATGCGACGGTGCGTCGCCATTTCGAAGAGATCGACGGATTGTGCGGCGATGGCTGGCTGGTCGAAAACCGGTTCAGCGCAGCGGACAGCTATTTGCTGACCTTCTTCCGCTGGAGCTGCAAGATCGGTGCCGACATGACCCGCTATCCGCGCTGGGCAGCGCTCGCCGGCCGCGCCATCGAACGTCCGGCCGTGGCGCGCGCCCTCGGCAACGAGGGACTTCCTCACTCCGATTTCGCTATCCAATAGTTTTGCATAGGCCCAGCCGAAATGCGCTGGATTGCGTCCAAGCCGAATGCGTTGGTCGGTGTTGACCGTCCGCGGCGCCGCGCCCTAGGGCAAGCTCAACAGCGGAGCAAGTGGATGGCGAAGACTTACGCGACGGCCGAGGAAGCGTTGGACGGGCTTTTGTTCGACGGGATGACCATTGCCGCGGGTGGCTTCGGCCTGTGTGGCATCCCCGAGCGATTGATCGATGCGATCGTCGCCTCTGGCGTGACCGGGCTAACCATCGCCTCGAACAATGCTGGGATCGACAATGAGGGGCTCGGCAAGCTGCTGCGGACGCGTCAGATCAAGAAGATGATCTCGTCCTACGTCGGTGAGAACAAGGAGTTCCAGCGGCAATATCTGGCGGGCGAAGTCGAGATCGAATTCTGCCCCCAGGGCACGCTGGCCGAGCGAATGCGCGCCGGCGGCGCGGGCATTCCGGGTTTCTACACCAAGACCGGCGTTGGCACGCAGGTGGCCGAGGGCAAGGAGGTCAAGGAATTCGATGGCGAGGACTATATCCTCGAACGCGGCATCCGCGCCGATCTGTCGATCATCAAGGGATGGAAGGCCGACGAAGCGGGCAACCTCATCTTCCGCAAGACCGCCCGCAACTTCAACCAGCCAGCCGCGACTTGCGGCAAGATTTGCGTCGCGGAGGCCGAGGAAATCGTTCCCGTGGGAAGCCTCGACCCCGACGCGATCCATGTGCCGAGCATTTACGTGAAGCGTCTGATCCTGGGCGCACCCTATGATAAGAAAATCGAGTTCGTGACCGTGCGGGAACGCGAGCGCGCTTGATGGGACGATCGGGCTTGCTTGTCGTCGGCGGCGGATTGAGCCTTGCGGCGGCCGCGCTCCACCTTGCGTGCATCGCCGGCGGACCCGCTTGGTATCGGTTCTTCGGTGCGGGCGAGGGAATGGCGCGGCTGGCTGAGCGCGGCGACTGGCGACCGGCGGCGATCGCCGCCGCCATCGCCGCGATGCTGGCGCTGGCGGCGGCCTACGCTTTTTCAGGAGCGGGGCTGATTGCACGCTTACCTCTGCTGCGCACGGGGCTGGTAGTCATCAGCGCGATCTATCTGCTGCGCGGTCTGGTGGTGCTAATGCCCTCAGCCCTCGGCCGCGCCGATTTGTCCCGCGGCTTCCTGCTATGGTCGTCGCTGATCGTACTCGCCTTTGGCATCGTGCATGCGGTCGGCACCGCGCGTATCTGGAAAAGCCTGTGATGGAGAATGTTCGCTAATGGCGTGGGACCGTAACCAGATGGCGGCGCGGGCCGCGCGGGAGTTGAAGGACGGCTATTACGTCAACCTGGGCATCGGCATTCCGACGCTGGTTGCCAACAATATTCCGGCCGGGATGACGGTCACGCTTCAGTCCGAAAACGGCATGCTTGGGATCGGGCCGTTTCCCTATCCCGACGAGGTCGACGCCGACCTGATCAACGCCGGCAAGCAGACCATAAGTGAGCTGCCGTCGTCGAGCTACTTCTCCTCGGCCGACAGCTTCGCGATGATCCGCGGCGGGCATATCGACCTGACCGTGCTCGGCGCAATGGAGGTCAGTGAAGGTGGCGACATCGCCAACTGGATGATCCCTGGCAAGATGATCAAAGGCATGGGCGGCGCCATGGACCTGGTCGCCGGGGTCAAGCGGATCATCGTCGTCATGGAGCATAATGCCAAGGACGGCGGAGCCAAGTTCATCCCCGAGTGCACACTGCCGCTGACCGGCCGGAACGTGGTCGACATGATCATCACCGACCTTGCCGTGTTCGAGAGGACCGATCATCGCTCGCCGTTTCGCCTGGTCGAGCTGGCGCCAGGGGTCGGCGCGGCGATGGTGCGCGAGCGGACCACGGCCCATTATGCCGAATAAGCACCTTTGGACTTGAGATATTAGACTTCTGACACGGAGACATGAGTTGAAGAAATTTATGACTTGGCTTCTGGCCGCTGCGACGTTGATCGGTGCCGCGCCGGCTCACGCGGCCAGGGCCGCACCGGCTCACGCCGCCGGAGCCGCGAAGGTGTCGATCGTCCGGCTCGATTGCGGCACCATCTTGGTTAAGGATTTCAACGCGTTCTTTTCCGACAGCTTCGATTATAAGCCAGGGCCGCGCCGCATCACCGACAGCTGCTATCTGGTGCGTCATATGAACGATTACCTGCTGTGGGACAGCGGGCTTCCCGCCGCGCTGAAGGGCAAGACGAACGACATCGGCCCGGTCGCCGCATCGCTGGCGCAAACGATTGTCGAGCAGCTGGGCCAGCTCGCGCTCAAGCCGGCCGACATCAAGTTCATCGGAATGAGCCACATGCATTTCGATCACACGGGGCAGGCCGCCGCCTTCGCCTCTGCCAAGCTGGTCATTGGCAAGAAGGACTTCGAGCTGAGCAAGGGCGAGAAGGACCCGTTCGGGCCGTGGCGCGGCGCGGGGGCCAAAGTTCAGACGATGGACGGCCAAGACGTCGACGTGTTCGGTGACGGTAGCGTGGTAGCATTGAACATGCCCGGTCATACCCCGGGGCACATGGCACTGCTGGTGCGGCTGGCGAGCGGTCCGGTCTTGCTCACCGGCGATCTCTACCATTCGGACGAAGCGCGCGCGAAGAAGAGCATTCCTCCATTCAACACCAGCCGCGCCGATACGCTCGCCTCGATCGACCGGTTCGAACGCATGGCGAAAAACCTTGGCGCCAAAGTGATCATTCAGCACGAACCCGCCGACATCGCCAAGCTGCCGGCGTTTCCCAAGGCGGCGGAATGAACTTTGCCCTTCCCCTTGATGGGGGAGGGGTTGGGGTGGGGTGGTGCCTCCGCCGTCGCGGCGCCCGTCGTCCAACCTCACCCCCCACCCAATCCTCCCCCATCAAGAGGGAGGGCCAGGAGCAATGCCATGAAAGCCCTCCTCAGTCAGGCGCCCGGCGGCCCCGAAACGCTCGCGATCGGCGAGTTGCCCTCGCCCGATCCAGGTCCCGGCGAGTTGAAGGTGCGGGTCCGCGCGGCGGGGATCAACTACCCCGACGTGCTGATCATCGAGGACAGATATCAGTTCAAGCCGCCCCGCCCGTTCGCGCCGGGCAGCGAGATCGCGGGCGAGGTCGAGGCGGTCGGCGAGGGGGTCAACGGCTGGTCGATCGGCGACCGGCTGATCGCCGTGCCGGGCTGGGGCGGGCTGGCCGAACAGATCGTCATCCCGGCCAAGTCGGCAATCCCGCTGCCCGCGCACCGCAGCTTCACCGACGGCGCGGCGCTGCTACTGACCTACGCCACCTCGATTCACGCGCTGTACGACCGCGGGCGGCTCAAGGCGGGCGAGACATTGCTCGTGCTTGGCGCGGCCGGCGGGGTGGGGCTCGCCGCGGTCGAGCTCGGCAAGGCGAGGCGCGCGCGGGTGATCGCTGCCGTGTCGTCGGAGGATAAAGCGCAGGCTGCGCGCGAGGCTGGCGCCGACGAGGCGATCGTCTATCCGCGCGGCCCGTTCGACAAGGACGCCTCCAAAGCGCTCGCCCAGCAATTCAAGGCGGCCGCCGGGCCCAGCGGTGCCGATGTGATCTACGATCCGGTCGGCGGCGACTATGCCGAGCCAGCGCTTCGCGCTATCGCCTGGGGCGGCCGCTACCTGGTCGTCGGCTTCCCGGCGGGCATCCCGAAGCTGTCGCTCAACCTGACTTTGCTGAAAAGCTGCAACGTTTGCGGGGTTTTCTGGGGCGCCTTCGCGGCGCGCGATCCAGAAGCCAACGCCGCCCATGTCGCGACGCTGTTCCGTCTGTGGGACGACGGCAAGATCGGGCCGAAAGTCAGCGCCACTTACCCGCTCGAGCGCGGCGGCGAAGCAATCGCCGCGCTCGCCGCCCGCTCGGTCATCGGTAAGCTGGTGGTAACCCTAGACTGAGCCGGGATCAGCGAGAGTTAGTGTCGAGCGACTTCAGATAAGCGACCATGTCCGCCCGCCGGCGGGGCTGAGCGATGTAGAAGGCGTGCGGGGCGAGTGCACCGCGGCGCGGGTCGAGCAGCATGTCGAGGCTTCGGACGCTATTGTCGTGGAGGAACACCGGCTTGCGCGCCAGATCGAGCAGCAGCGGCATGGCCACGCCGCGCTTTTCGCCGCGCAGGCTGGCGTTCACGACCGCCCATTTGTCGTCGAACGTCCCGACCGGGGTGTTGAGGACCGGGGTCAGCGGCGGGGTGCGCGCGGCCAGGAACACCGGTCGGTCGCCGCGCCAGATCCGCGCCATCGGATGGATGGTGGTTGGCACTGGCCGCGCCTGGTTGCTGTTGTGGCAAGTGGCGCAGCTTGATTGCATGAAGGCGGCGCGGCCGCGGCCCACCGCGGCGCGATCGCCGACCATTCCGGGCGGCGCCTGGAGCGCGAAGACATAGGCATTCATCGCCAGCAGCTTGCGATTGTCGACCCGGAACCCGATCGGGGAAGCGAGTTCGCCAACGTTGCCGACGCGCCGCGCCTGCCGATCGACGTAGGGATATCCCCTGACTCCGGTCGCGCGCAGAATCTTGACGTAATCGGCGATCATCTCGTCGCCGGCGGCACCGGCCAACTTATGAACGAAGGCGCGGCCGCCGGGCGTGGTCAGCATCGTCTGGTCGAACAGCGTGGTGTAGACGAGGTTGGCGAAATCGTCGTGCTTGGTGATCGTCCCCTCGCTGCCATAGGGCGCGGCCAGATCCTGACGGAACAGCGGCGTGTTGTGCATCGTATTGCCGTTGCCGTCGAACGTGTCGTCGAACATGCCGACCGGGTAGAAAGCCGGGTTGCTGAAATAGGCGTCGAACTCGGCCTCGCTCGAATTCTCGGTCAGCCCGCGCGGCGCGCGGCCGAGCGTCTTTCCCTTGTTGGCGGCAAGCTGGGTCTGGGCGACGGTGTAGAGCGCGCGGGTATTGGCGGCGCTCGCGAAAATCTTGCCGATCTGGAGGTTGTGGTTGGCGAGCCCGTCGATCCGGCTGCCGATCGCGCCGCCCTGGGGGACGCGGAACACTGATCCGTCGGCCATGGTGTGGCACAAGGCGCAAGAGGCGCCGACTTTGCCACCGCGCGGCGACATTCCGACCACCGCCCCGGCCATCACCAGCTTCATCGTCACCGCCGGATCGTTGAGCAGGCGCGACGAGCGTCCCGACGGATCGGCGGCAAGCTCGCGCGCCAATTGCGCTTTGGTCGCGCCGTCGACCATGTTGGCATCGACCTGAAGCCCAAGCTCGAGCGCCTGGAGCGGGGTCACTCCGGCGGCGGCGATCCCGGCGGGCAAGCGAACGGCGTCGGTCCAGAAGCCCTCGTTGCCGAACGTCTCGAAGCGGAACACGTCGCGGCCTTCGGCCATGTTGCCGGCCTGCTGCGGCAGGCGCGGTCCCTGGTCGGCGGGGCCGTCGCGCGCGGGGGCAGGCCGTTGCGCTTCGATGCGGGTAGTGATGGCCAAGGCGGCGGTCGCCAGCGCGACCACCAGGACGGCGGTCGAGGTCGAAAACGAAAGTTGTGCGGGCATAAGCGATCACCTCTGGCCGGTGCGAAAAGCAAGTCGATCCCCGCTGCAATCGGCGCTCCCTCCAAGCATTTCTCTAACATATGATAGTTTTTTGGACCCCGGTTCGCCGCGCTCCGTTCTGCCGCGTTGCCTCGCCCGCCTCGACCGCCTATCTGGCCAGTGAAGACAATCGCAAGGACGCCCCATGACCACTTTCGACGATCGCGAGCGCGGGTTCGAGGCCAAATATGCCCATGACGAGGAAATGCAGTTCCGCATCCTGGCGCGGCGAAACCGGTTGCTCGGTGCCTGGGCGGCGCGACTGATGGGGCTGACCGAGGCCGAGGCGGAATCCTATGCTAAGGACGTGGTGCGCGCCGACTTCGAGGAAGCCGGCGAGGAAGATGTCATTCGCAAGCTGCTCGGCGACCTGACCGCGGCCGGCGTCGACATCGACGAGGCGCGAATCCGCGACGCGCTCGGCCACAAGACGGTCGATGCCCGTCGCCAGTTGATGGAAGCGAAGGAATAGCCGCGTGCCGATGATCGCGAGCGAGATCGAGGCGCTGATCGTTGCCGCCATCCCCGACGCGGTGGTGGAAATCCGCGACCTTGCTGGCGATGGCGATCATTATGCGGCCCGGGTGGTCGCGCCCAGTTTCGCCGGGGTCAGCCGGGTGCGGCAGCATCAACTAGTGTACAAGGCGCTTGGGGGGCGCATGGGGGGCGAGCTTCACGCATTGCAGCTTGAGACCGCAGTGCCTTCGGGAGATCATGAATGAGTGATGTGAAAGAGCGGCTGGACGCGCTGGTCAAGGCGAACGAGGTGGTGCTGTTCATGAAGGGCACCGCGCTGTTCCCGCAATGCGGCTTTTCGAGCCGGGCGGTGTCGATCCTCGACCATATGGGCGTGCCCTATGAGACCGTCGATGTGCTGCAGGACCAGGAAATTCGCGCCGGCATCAAGGATTATTCCGACTGGCCGACGGTCCCTCAACTTTACGTCAAAGGTGAATTCGTCGGCGGGTCGGACATCATGATGGAAATGTTCGAAACCGGCGAGCTGCAACAGCTTGTCGGGGGCGCCGCCGCCGACCGACCCGCCGAAGCATAGACATAAAAAAGGGGCGGCAGGCGGGACCAGAAACCGCGCTTGCCGCCCCTTTGATTTGGCGTGGAACCAAGTGGACGCAGTTAGTAGTGCAACCCACGTGCCAATTGCGTAAAGTGTCGTAAAACCGCGATAAAGCCTTGACGGAGTCGATCCGCCACGAGTGAGATCGTAAGAAATTCCGACATTTTGCCGGTCTATTCCGATGGCACCAAAGCCGCCTCGGCGGGTTTGAGGATCGATGGCCCTTCACGATCCCGCCTCGTCGTCCGGCAGCGGACATCTTTATGCGGATGTCACCCAAAGCTGGTCCGAGGTCGGCGGCGGGGTCGGCACCTATTTGCGGCACAAGCGGCGCCATATCCTGGATCGCACGCCGCATCGGCACCTGATCATCGTCCCCGGTGCGCGCGACACCCTCCGCGTCGAGGCCAACGGGCGCGCGATCACCGCGACCATCGCCTCGCCCAAGGTGCCGGGCAGCCCGCACTATCGACTGCTGCTGCGCAACCGCGCGGTCGGCGCCCTGCTCGAGCGGCATCGACCAGATTTGATCGAATGCCAGGACGCCTACAACCTACCATGGGCGGCGATCGCGCACCGCAAGCGCCATCCCTCGACGGCGCTGGTCGCCGCCTATTGCACCGACTTTCCGACGGTTTATGTCGACCGGCCTTTCTCGAAATTCCTAGGGAGCGCGATCGGCGGCGCGGCGTCGCGACTAAGCTATCGCTATTGCGGTGCGCTCTACCGGCGTTTCGACGCGGTCTATGCGATGAGCGAACATGGCGGCGCCGCCAAGCTGCGCGCGCTTGGCCTGCCCCATGTGGATGTCGTGCCGTTGGGCGTCGAGCTCGGGCAATTCTCGCCGGCCAAGCGCGATCCGCGGCTGCGCGCCAAATTGGGCCTCGATGACGCTCAGCCGTTGCTGATCTTCGCCGGCCGGCTCGACGGCGAGAAGCGGCCCGACGTGGTGGTCGACGCCTTCCGCCGGCTTCCGGCCTCGCTCGGGGCGGCGCTGTTATTGCTTGGCGACGGCCCGTACCGGGAGGATTTCGTCGGCCGCGAGTCCGAGCGCCTGTTCGCCCCCGGCTATTGCTCCAACCGCGACGACCTCGCCCGCTGGCTGGCGAGTGCCGACCTCTATGTCTCGGCGATGGCCGACGAGACGTTCGGCATTTCGATCGTCGAGGCCCAGGCCTCGGGGCTGCCGGTGGTCGGAGTCGCCGCCGGCGCGATGGTCGACCGCGTGCCCGACGGCCTCGGGCGAGTGGGCGAAGTCGGCTGTGCCGGAGCAATGTCGGCCAACATCCTGAATGTGCTCGCCGGCGACATGGCAGCGATGGGCGAGCGCGCCCGAGCCCATGCGCTCCAGTTCAGCTGGGACGAGAGCATGGCGCGGCTGTTCGGCCGAGTGTACCGCGGCGCCATGCTGGGCGCGGCTAGACGCAGCGTATGGCGCGGCGTGCGTCATGAGGTCGCGGCGAGCGCGTGAGGCGACGCGGAGGGCGTCGGGTGCTTTCCGATCGCGCGAGTGCATGCCACAGGGGGCCATGGCCGCCGACGCTCCCTCTGGCTATCCCGAGCCGGTCGATACCGCCGTCCACCGGCTGCTCGCGCGCAACCCGTCGCCGTTCACTTATACCGGCACCCAGACCTATCTGGTCGGGGAGGAAGAGTTGGTGGTGATCGACCCCGGCCCCGATTTGCCCGAGCATGTCACGGCGATCGTCGCCGCACTTGGCGGGCGGAGGTTGGCGGCGATCGCCTGCACCCATACTCATCGCGACCATTCGCCTGCCTCGCGTGCGCTGAAGGAAGCGACCGGCGCCCCGATCATCGGCTGCGCCGCGCTTAGCCTCGACAGCGTCGGCCCGCGCGCCGATGCCAGTTTCGACGGCGATTATCTGCCCGACCGGGTGCTGGCCGACGGCGACGCGATCGAGTTTGACGGCGGCAAGCGTTTAGTCGCGGTGGCGACACCGGGGCATACCTCGAACCATCTATGCTTTGCCTTCGGCGACGCGCTGTTCACCGGCGACCATGTGATGGGTTGGTCGACCACGGTGGTCGTGCCGCCCGACGGCGAGATGGGCGCCTATATGACCAGCCTGGAAACGCTGCGGCGTCGCGACGACCGGATTTATTATCCTGCCCACGGTCCCGCGGTGACCAGGCCGGCGCAGCTGGTGCGCGGCATGATCGGCCACCGGATGCAACGCGAGCGGCAGGTCTTGAAGCTGCTCGGCGAGCGAGATCGCAGGGTCGAGGAGATCGTCGCCGCCGCCTATCCCGGCCTCGATCCGCGGCTGGTTCCGGCGGCGGGCGGATCGGTTACCGCGCATTTGCTGGACCTTGAGCGGCGCGGAATGGTTGAGACTGGCGAGGGAGAGACATGGACGATTCGCAACCCACCCGCCTGAGCCGGCCGCTGGCGATCGGCGCGGTGATCATCGCGCTGCTGCTCGGCCTGTTGGTCGGCGGCGCGCTCGACGTCGGCAAGCGGCTGTTCGGCGGTCCCGATCCCGAAACCGTCGCCACCTCCGCGTTGCAGTCGATGCGCGCGCAAAACCGCCTTGTCCCGTTCGTCGCGCGCTATGTGTCCGTGGTCAGCAGCCGGCAGGAGCGGTTCGGAGGCCTGGTCAGCTCGGAGCGCACGCTCGTCCTGCCCGGCGACGTCCGCTACGAGCTCGATCTCGCCAAGCTGCGGCCCGAGGATGTGAAGTGGGACGGCGGCGCCAGCACGCTGACCGTCACTCTTCCGGAAATCGAAATTGCCGGCCCCGAAGTCGATTTGGCCGCGGCGCGCGAATATGGCGAAGGCGGGGTGCTGTCGGCGGTGACCGACGCCAATCAGACGCTAGACCGCAACAACCGCGCCCGCGCCGTCGCCGATCTGCGCAAGCAGGCCGGGGGGTCGGTGCCGATGCGGTTGGCGCGCGAGGCGGGGCGGCAGGCGGTCGAGCGCAGCTTCGCGCTGCCGCTTCAAGCCGCCGGATTCGACAGGGCGCGAGTCGTCGCGCGTTACCGCACCGAAGGGACCGACGTGACCGTGCCCCTTGACCATAGCCGCAGCTATAACGAAGTGCTGGGTGAAGCGGCAGGTCGCCGCTGACGGAGGGACCCAAGTGACCGCGCAGACTGAATCGCTCAAGGGCCTCGACCTGCTCGCGGAAATCGCGCGCCTCAAGAAGGAGCGCAACGCGGTCATCCTGGCGCATTATTACCAGAAGCCGGAAATCCAGGACCTCGCCGATTTCGTCGGCGACAGCCTCGATCTGTCGCGCAAAGCGGCGGCGACCGACGCCGAGGTGATCGCCTTTTGCGGCGTGCGCTTCATGGCCGAGACGGCGAAAATTCTCAGCCCTGAAAAGACCGTCATCCTGCCCGACATGGACGCCGGCTGCAGTCTCGAGGACTCATGTCCGCCGGACCAGTTCAAGGCGTTCCGCGAGGCCCACCCGGATCATATCGCGCTGACCTACATCAACTGCTCGGCGGCGGTTAAGGCGTTGAGCGACATCATCGTCACCTCAAGCTCGGCCGACATCATCCTCCAGCAAATTCCCAAGGAGCAGAAGATCATCTTCGGCCCCGATCGGCATCTGGGCGGCTATCTGGCGCGGCGGACCGGGCGAGACATGCTGTTGTGGCCGGGCATCTGCATCGTCCACCAGGCGTTCAGCGAGACCGAGCTGCTCAAATTGAAGGCGCAATATCCCGGCGCCCCGGTCGCGGCGCACCCCGAGTGCCCACCGCACATCATCGACCATGCCGATCATGTCGGGTCGACCAAGTCGATCCTCGACTTCGCGATCAATTCACCCAAGGACACGATCCTGGTCGCGACCGAGCCGCACATCATCCACCAGATGGAGAAAGCCGCGCCGCACAAGACCTTCATCGGCACGCCCGGCGGAGACGGCAACTGTAACTGCAACATGTGCCCCTACATGGCGCTCAATACGCTGGAAAAACTCTATGTCGCCCTGCGCGACCTGAAGCCGCAAATCGAGCTTTCGGCGGAAGTGATGGAAAAGGCGCGAGTTCCGCTGGAACGGATGCTCGAAATGGCGGGGCGCACGGTTGGGCAGGGTGATGTCGGCCAGCCCCAGATCTCGGGCGACTAAGCGAAGGCGGGCGTTCGGCGACCCTCCCTCGGTCGCCGGACGTCAATTCGGCAGTCTAGGCTGGGCCTGGCTTGGCAGCCTCACGCGCGAAAAAGATATTGACCCGCACTCCCTCGTTCGGCGTGGAGCATACTTCGATTGTCGCTTTGGCATTTTGTTTCAGTGATTGTGCGATCACCGCTCCGAGTTTTCCAGGTCGAGGCCATGTCTCGCCCTCGGGAAGGCCGACACCGTCGTCAGCTACGACGACCCGGCATCCGGTGTCGTCAACCAGGCTGGACACCGTGATCGTGCCGCCGTCGCGTCCGACAAATGCATGCTTGAGTGCGTTGATCATCAATTCGTTGACGACAAGGCCGGCCGGCATGGCGACGTTGATCGACACCGGCCAGGTATCGACCTTCAGCTCCAGGCGGATGCCCTCGACGGCATGGGCCTGCATCACCGACGACGCCACCTGACTTAGGTAGACGCCAAGGTCGACACTCTCGCCGGTGCCTTCCCCCGCCAAAAGGTCATACAGAATCGCCAGAGAGTTGATCCTGCCGGCCAGCCGGTCGAATCTTGCACCGGTTTCCCCATCGGCAACATTGCGTGCTTCCATCCGGATCAGCGCGGTGATCATCTGGAGATTGTTCTTCACACGATGCTGCAACTCGCGAAGCAAGACATCTTTTTCACGCACGGTCTGATCATCTTGCTCACCGGCGCCGCGGCCAGCCAATCCGGTGCTCGCCAGCGCCACCAGACGAAACATGGGAATGCCCTCGTCGCTCTCGATCGTATTCGACCAGGCATCGACATCGATCCGATTGCCATCCTTATCGATGGTGAAGGTTCCAATATACTCGTCATCGGTTTGAACGGCTTCGCCCAAAGGCGTGTCGTCGTCGCGCGGTGCCGCTACCCCTGGAAGAGCTGTCCAGGCATGTCCCTGAATTTCCGTCGCTGGCCGGCCAGTCAGGCGTTCGAACTCGAAATTGCAATATGTGATCGCCTCGGATGGGTGGAGCTCCGACACGGCGATCGCGATCGGCACATGATCCAGGAATTGCTTGAATCGGTCGCTTTCCAGCGCATCGGCAAGGCCAGGCGTGGCGAGCAAATCGCCGACTTCCTCGGCATCGTTTTTATCTTCCACGTCCAAGCCTCCCGCCATCATCCCAAAAACCCGTCGGAGTCGTCGAGCGACATTGTCCAGGCCGGCCCCTTGGGGCGCTATCCGCACTTACATCATTTAAATTTGCCGCGCGATGACCGTTATCGGACCATGCGTGGCTGGCGAAACAGTTTGCTGTCCGCACTGGGTCGAAGGACGTGTACCCGACAATCGGCGCAAGTCCCTAGATTTTGAGCTTCGCGTCGATCGTCATCGTTTCGGGATGATGCTTGTCTAGATGCTGCTTGATGATGCGGACGTTGCGGGTGTTGGAGCGGAAGAAATAGTCGGGGATGGCGCCGACCCAGGGGATCATGCCGAGCAGCATGTCCACGCCGATATTGCCGGCCATGCGCGTGAATTGCCATTTCGACATTTTCAGATTGCGCGCTTCCCACACGATCCAGCTGCCGAGCGCCGCCGCAGAGACCGTCCCGACGCCGGGAATGAGGTCGAGCAGGACATCGAGGCCGATTGGCTTGTTGATGCCGGGTATGACGAACAGCCGCTCGAGCAATCCCTCCATCGCCTCGATGCGCTGCCGCACCGAAGCGGGGTCGCTGCCGAGGCTCGGCAGCTGGCGGCGCAATTTTTCGGTTGGTATCGGTTCTTGGTCAATCATCGCGTGTCCCTGCTGATCCTGGTGTCGCTCAATCCAATCAACGTGTGGCGAGCGAAGGGGTTCTCCTCAAAGCCAGGGGCGCTACCGGAGACCAGGGACCAGCGCACCGGCGCGGCGAGGGGAAGGAACAGTTGCGCCTCGTCCATCAAGCGCGCCGCCTCGAGCAGCAGCGCCGCGCGCTGGGCCGGGTCGAGGGTGGCGCGCGCGGCATCGAGCAAGGGATTGGCCTCCTCGACGCAGATCGGCACCGCGCCGCAGCGGAAATGGCGCAGCAGCCAGGCCGGTGAGGCCGATGGCGTAACCTCGTCGATCCAGACGAAATCGGCCGACGCGGGGGAGGGCGCGCGTTCGACCTTGATGCCAAGCAGGCCCCAGTCGGCGGCGAGGCGGTTGAACAGGATGGTACCGCCTGGGCCGTCGGGTAGCGAAAGACGCAGCGCCGGGCGATCGGTGCCACCGAACAGGCGATTGGCCTCGGCGATCAACGCTGGCTGCCGTTCGGCCATCGGCTGGCCGAGCCAGGCGGGCTGCGGCACTTGGCCGACGCCCTCCATCCCCGCCTGCAACAGGGTCGCTCGCGGCACCAGACCGTCGACGCTGAGCGTCGAGACCAGTGCTCCGCGATCGATCGCGCGCGACAGCAGACGGCGGACGTCAACTTCCTGCAACGCCTCGTTGCGGCCGGTCGGTTGCAGCCCGAACAGGCCGGACACCGGATCGAACCGCAGCGCCCCGCGCGGCACTTTGGCGCGCCTGGCGAGGGGCAGGTCGGCAACGGTGCCGCCGACCAACAGATCGAGCTTGCCGTCGGCGAAGGCGCGGATCAGCGGCCGTGCCTCGCCACCGCGGACCAACACTTTTTCGATCGGATCCTTGGCGTCCGGGATGACGATGCGGCGGGTGACGTAAAGCTCGCCAGCGATGGCTTCCTTTGGCCGCTCCTCCGCGGGGGCGAGCCTGAACGGCCCGGTGCCGACGCTCGCGCGGACGAGACCGAGTTCGGGCTGGGCGAGCAGCTGCAGCAGGTAGGATCGCGGCGCGTTCAGCCGAATTTCGATCACGCGGTCGGTCATCGCCACCACGTCGCGCACCGCGCCGAGCGCGTCCTTGAGCGGGTTTTTGCTGGCAGGGCGGAGCTGGCGGGTGAGGATCCTGGCGATCTCGTCGGCCTTGATCTTGCGCCCGTCGGGCCATTCGCCAGTTTGTAAGCGGAAGATATAGCTGAGGCCGTCGTCGCTGACATTCCAGCGCTCGGCGAGTCCAGGCACGACCTGGCCGCGCTCGTCGAACCGCACCAGTCCTTGGGCGACGCTGGCGCGCACCAGCGCTTGGCCCGGCGAGAGCGGGCCCTCGACCGTTTCGACCAGGTTTGGCGATGTCCCGATCACCGCGACGCGGCTGACTTCCTGCCGCCCGCGGTTGCAGCCGGCACTCGCCAACACCGCCGCGGTCAGCAGGGCGAAGGCGAAGCGGGAATAGGGGATGGCGAAGCGCATGGGACGAGCAGGTTTAGCCTTAAACCGGGGTTCATCAACCACTGGATATTGGCGGCCGACTGTTTTACTGGACTAAGGCAGTGAGGTCGCGCGAGACAGCGAGCCGAAGGGGATACATGTCGGACGATCACGGCCCTAGGCAAGTCATCGACCACGGCATCTGGCGGCGCGGCGGCGGCGACGTGGAGAATTTGCCCGACCCCTTCGACCGCACCGCGCCCCTCGCTCCGCCGAATGGCCTGCCACCGCCCGCCCCGCTCCCGCAGCCGCGGCGTCGATGGTGGCGGTGGGGGTTCAACATTTTCGCTGCGTTTCTGTTGGTGACGCTGATCTGGTTGATCGTGACCGCGCCGCTCGGCCGCGCGCTTGAGCCATTGAAAGACCCGGCGATGCTGCTGGTCAGCGCCGAGGGCCGGCCGATCGCACGGCGTGGCGCGATCAAGGAAGAGCCGGTCGAGATTGTCAGGCTAAACCCGCTGACCAGCGCCGCGTTCATCGCCATCGAGGACCGGCGGTTTCGCTCGCATTGGGGAATCGACCCCCGCGGAATCGGACGGGCGATGGTCGCCAACCTGTCGGCCGGAGGAGTCCGGCAGGGGGGCAGCACGATCACCCAGCAGCTCGCCAAGACCAGCTTCCTGTCGTCCGACCGATCGATGAAACGCAAGGCGCAGGAGGTGATCATTGCCTTCTGGCTCGAGGGATGGCTGACCAAGGACGAGATTTTGTCGCGCTATCTGTCGAGCGTTTATTTCGGCGACGGCGTCTATGGCCTGCGCGCCGCCGCTCATCATTATTTCGACCGCGATCCGGAGCGGCTGACGCTGGCGCAATCGGCGATGCTGGCCGGTATGGTCCAGGCGCCGTCGCGGCTCGCGCCGACGCATAATCTGGCGCTGGCCCAGAAGCGAAGCCGGCTGGTGCTGCGGACGATGACCGAGACCGGCGCGATCTCCCCGGCGCGAGCGCGGGGGACGGTTTCGGCGCGGCCGGCCGGCGTTGCCAGCAGCCTTCCGACCGGCACTTTTTTCGCTGACTGGGTCGCGCCGCAGGCGGCGCAAGCGTTCGATGCCGATTATGGCGAGGTCAAGGTGACGACCACGCTCGACGCCGACCTGCAACGGCTGGCGGTGCGGGCGGTGGCCAATGCAGGGATCGGCGATGCCCAGACCGCGCTGGTGGCGATGCGACCCGACGGGCGCGTGGTGGCGATGGTGGGCGGGCGCAATTACGGCAAGAGCCCGTTCAACCGCGCGACCCAGGCACGGCGCCAGCCGGGCAGCGCGTTCAAGCTGTTCGTCTATCTTGCCGCGCTACACGCCGGTTACACCCCCGACAGCTTGATCGAGGATCGGCCGATAAGCATCGACGGCTGGTCGCCGGCCAACAGCGACGGCGTCTATCGCGGCACGATCAGCCTGCGCGAGGCCTTCCTGCGATCGAGCAACGCCGCGACGGTTCGCCTGGCCGAACAGGTCGGGCGGCACAATGTGATCCGCGCCGCGCGCGATCTTGGTATCAATTCGCCCCTGACCGACCGGCCGAGCCTGGCGCTGGGGACGTCGGGAGTCAGCCTGATCGAGTTGACCTCAGCCTATGCCGCCATCGCCGGCGGCCGCTACCCGGTCAAGGCGCGCGGCCTGCCGCCGAACGCCGGGGAGGAAGAGCAGGGGCTATCCGCTTTCTTCGCGCGCGGCGGGCGGCTGGACGATGGCCGCGAC
>NZ_JACDDV010000030.1 GCF_013816785.1 Sphingomonas sp.
GCGCAGCTCCCTCGACGCCTATCTTCAAACCGGCCTGGTCGGCGCCAGGAGCCGCGATTGGTTCGTCGACGGATCGGCCGCCTTCTCGCGCCCGGTGTGGCGCAATGTCTCCGCCGGCGTTGGCATTTGGGGCGGTGCCCAGCCGGGACTCGCCCGGATCGACGCCGGCCCGCGCGTGTCGATGCGCGTCGGCGGCAAGATGCGCGTCCATGTCGACTATCGCGCCAAACTCGCCGGCAATGCCGAGCCCGGATCGGGCGGTGTCGTCACGCTGGCCGGGGATTTCTAGCCCGAAAGCCCCCGCCTGCCTTGGTTTTGACGCGCTTTTGCGGCTAGCGTCCGCGCCGAAGCCATGGATGTCTACCTCCCCATCGCCGGACAATCGGTCAACGCGCTGCTGATCGTCGCGCTTGGCGGCCTGGTAGGCGTGCTGTCGGGGATGTTCGGGGTCGGCGGCGGCTTCCTCACCACCCCGCTGCTGATCTTCTACGGCATCCCGCCGACGGTCGCGGTCGCTTCGGCCACCACCCAGATCACCGGAGCATCGGTATCCGGCGTCTATGCCCATATGCGTCGGGGCGGGGTCGATTTGAAAATGGGCGGGGTGATGGTCGCCGGCGGCGCCGTCGGCAGCCTGGTCGGCGCCGGCCTGTTCCGCCTGCTCCAGGCGTCGGGCCAGATCGACCTGGTCATCGGCTTTCTCTACGTCGTCCTGCTGGGCGGGATCGGCGGGTTGATGCTCAAGGACGCGCTGGTCGCACTTGGCTGGATCAAGCTTCCGCAAGCCACCGAGCGGCCGCGCCACAATCGCTGGGTCGCCAGCCTGCCGGGCCGCTGGCGCTTCTATGCTTCCGGCCTCTATCTCTCGCCAATCGCCCCGCTCGCGCTGGGCTTCCTTGCCGGGATGATGACCGTGCTGCTCGGCGTCGGCGGCGGCTTCATCCTCGTGCCGGCGATGATCTACATTCTCGGCATGGCCGCCCGCGTCGTCGTCGGCACCAGCCTGGTGATGATCCTTGCGGTCAGCGCGGTGACCACCATGGTCCACGCGATGACTACCCAGGCGGTCGATATCGTCCTCGCCGGACTGCTGCTGATCGGCGGCGTGATCGGCGCTCAATATGGCGCGTTGCTGGCGACCCGATTGAAGCCCGACCTGCTGCGTCTAGCGCTGGCCGGCATCATCCTGCTTGTCGCGCTGCGCATGCTGCTCGGCCTCGCTTGGCGTCCGGACGAGATTTTCTCGATCGAATATCTGTGAGGCGAGCGCTTTGCCTCGCCGCGCTCGCGCCGCTGTTGATGGCCCAGGCGGGGCCTGCTTCCCAGCCGGTGCTGGTCCCCGACATTTCCGCTCGCTCGGTCGAGATCCGCTACAGCTTCTCGGGTGCGCAGTTGCTGCTGTTCGGCGCCATCCTTTACCCGGGCGGCCGGACCCCCAGCCACCCGGCCAACGTCATCGTCGTTTTGAAGGGACCGGTCGAACCGATCCTGGTGCGCCAGAAGCAAAAGATCGCCGGCATTTGGATGAACGCCGATTCAAACCGCTTCCGCTCGGCGCCGAGCTACTACGCCGTCGCGTCGTCCGCCCCGGTCCGCGATCTGGTCGATGAGCGCACCGCGGCGATCTACGAGCTCGGCCTGCAGGACCTGCAGCTGTCGCCCGGAGGCGGCGCGCTGCCCGACAAGGAACGGCGTTTTGAATCCGGACTGCTCGCCCTTCGCGCCCGCAAGGGGCTGTACGCCGAAAGCCCCAACGGCGTCGAAATCAGCCAGGGCGTGCTCTACCGCGCACGGATCGCCATCCCCAGCCAGGTCCCGGTCGGCACCTACACCGCCGAGACCTTTCTCGTCGCCGACGGCAAGGTGATCGCCGCCGCCACGCGCGAGATCGAAATCGACAAGTCGGGGTTCGAGCGCTTCGTCGCGCTCGCCGCGCGGCGCCACGGCTTCCTCTACGGCCTCGCTGCGGTGATCCTCTCGCTTGGTCTGGGATGGGCTGCAGCGATGGCCTTCAGGCGCCGTTTCTAAGCTTATTTTAACTTGCCTTCGCTAACCCGGCACCAACCAAGTTTCGCAACAAGGGTGGCGTAGCATGAACGATCAACCGAGCTTGAAGCAGTTCCTCGACGAGATGAGCAGCTACAGCGATTCAACCGCGGCTGGCGACAACACGGCCCGGTCCGCCGCGCCGCCAATCGGTCAGGTACTCGAAATCGCCGGTTCGGGTTCGCGCGTGGTGATGGATGCGGCTCGCCTCAACGAGCTGCAGGACCATCCCGATGCGTCGATCGCGATGTCGGGCCAGGTCGGCAGTCAGGTAAAAATGAAGGTCGCGGGCAGCTGGCTGGTCGCCAACGTCCGCACGCTGCGCGCCGGGGACGAGGGCGGCACGGTCATCGCCAACGTCGATTTCCTCGGCGAAGGCCAGCAAAATTCGAGCGGCGCCATGACCGGCTTCCGCCGCGGCGTGACCCGCTACCCGATCCCCGGCGCGATGGTGCTGCCGGTTTCGACCGACGACATGCGCGCGATCTTCGCTGCCGACGACAGCCCGCACGTTGAAATCGGCACCGTCTACCCGACCGAGGATATTCGCGGCACGCTATACGTTGATCCGATGCTGTCGAAACATTTTGCCATTCTGGGATCGACCGGCACCGGCAAGTCGACCGCGGTCGCGCTGATCCTCCACCGGATTTCGCTGCTGTCGCCCGAAGGCCATATCGTCATGATCGACCCGCACGGCGAATATTCGGCGGCGTTCAAAAGCTGCGGCGAATTGTTCAACGTCGACAATTTGCAATTGCCCTACTGGCTGCTCAATTTCGAGGAACATTGCGAGGTGCTGCTGACGACCCAGGGGGCCGAGCGGCAGCGCGACGCCGACATTCTCGCCAAGATCCTGCTCGCCGCTCGCACCAAGGGCAAGAATGTCGAACAATATGGCAAGGTTACGGTCGATTCGCCGATCCCCTATCTGTTGACCGACTTGAACCAGATTCTGGTCGGCGAAATGGGCAAGCTCGACCGCGCCGGCGACACCACGCCCTACCAGCGGCTGAAGAACAAGCTCGACGAAATCCGCGCCGACCCGCGCTACAATTTCATGTTCTCCGGCATGCTGGTCAGTGACACGATGGGCAGCTTCATCGCCAAACTGTTCCGCCTGCCGAGCCACGGCCGGCCGATCTCGATCGTCGATGTGTCGGGCGTGCCGAGCGAAGTCACGTCGGTGGTCGTCTCCGTGCTCGCGCGAATGGTGTTCGACTATGCCATCTGGTCGCGGACCGAGGCGCAGCGCCCGCTGCTTCTGGTCTGCGAAGAAGCCCATCGATACGTCCCCAAGGACGAGACATCGGGCGGCCAGGCGGTGCGCAAGATCTTGGAACGCATCGCCAAGGAAGGCCGTAAATATGGCGTCTCCCTTGGCCTCATCACCCAACGCCCGTCCGACCTCGCCGAGGGCGTGCTGTCGCAGTGCGGCACGATCATCTCGATGCGGTTGAACAACGACCGAGATCAGGCCTGCGTTCGCGCCGCCATGCCAGAGGGCGCGCGCGGTTTCCTCGACGCGATACCCGCGCTTCGCAACCGCGAGTGCATCGTTTGCGGCGAAGGCGTTGCGATCCCCATTCGAGTGCGCTTCGACGACCTCGAGCCCGAAAAGCGCCCCGCCTCGTCGGACCCCAGCTTCGCCGCCTCATGGCGCGAAACCGGGGACGAAGAAGGCATCATCCAGCGTACCGTAAGGCGTTGGCGAGGCCACGGGCGCTAAGCCATTCACGGCGGCTTTCAACCACAAGGCTTCGTTGCTAGTAAGCCGCGTGGTCCGCCCGATTACACTCATCCTCGCACCGTCCAATCTCGGCCTTCGCCCCCTCCGGCCTGGCCATATTCCTGGCACTTGGCGAGCCCCTGAAGCGCTTGTCGAAGCCGGCCTCGAGCGCTTGCTCAGCCCGGTTTCAGTCATCGAACTTCCGCGGCCGCCCTATAGCCCCGACCCGCAGCCCGGCACGAGGCTTCGCAACGGGCCCGAAATGCGACGCTTCAATCTCGCACTAGCCGACCACGTCGCCACAGCCGTCGCTAGGAACCAGTTCGCCTTTGTGGTCGGCGGCGATTGCTCCATCCTTTTAGGTGCGCTGGCCGGCGCGCGCCGCGACCGCGAACTGAGCCTGGCCCACATCGATGGACACAGCGATTTCCGACACCCGGGCAATTATGACCCGCAGTCAATGCTCGGCGCTGTCGCGGGCATGGATTTGGCGCTGGCGACGGGCCGCGGCGAGGCAATTATGGCCGAATGGCCCGAAATCGAGTCTCCACTCGTTCGGGAGTCCCGGGTTATCCAGATTGGGGAGCGCGAGTGCCGTGATCCCGACTTCGCCACGCCCGACGTCAATGAAACCCGGATCACCCGTATCGACATATTCGCCGCGCAAGAGGAAGGAATTGAGCGAACCATCGCGCGCACCAATGCGATCCTGGATGGCGCCGGACTGAGCTTTTGGGTCCATCTCGATGTCGATGTTCTTGATCAGCGCGACATGCCCGCAGTCGACTCGCCCGGAAGCCCCGGGCTCGATCCTGCCCATCTCGTCGCTCTGTTGCGTGGGCTTCTGGCTGACCAGCGCGCGCTCGGCTTGACCTTGACCGTGTTCGATCCCGATTTGGATCCGGATGGCTGCTATGCGCGGCTCATCGTCGACATCGTCCGGGGCGCAGTGCAGCCGCTTCGCGGCAGTTGACGCCTCAAGCCTTCTTGACGCCGACCGAGAGCAGCTGACGCAGCCGTGCACGAAACGCCTCCAATTGGGCTCCTTCGAGCAGCGCCCTGCTCGCGAACCGGACCGATAGCGGATTGACCGCCACCCCGCCGCGATAGACTTCGTAGTGGAGGTGCGGCCCGGTCGACAGGCCGCTTGACCCGATATAGCCGAGCAATTGCCCTTGGCGCACGATCGTCCCCGGCGCGACGACGATCCGGCTCATGTGGCTGTAGCTTGTGCCGATGCCGCCGATGTGGCCGAGGCGGACCTGTTGGCCATAGCCACCGGACCAGCCGGCGCGCATAACCTGGCCGTCGGCGGCGGCGACGATCGGCGATCCGTAATGCGCGCCAAAATCGATGCCCTTGTGCATTCGGGCGAAGCGCAGGATCGGGTGGACGCGAAGCCCGAAGCCCGACGTGATCGGCGCATGAACCGGCCAGGCCATGGTCGACACCTGCCGCCCCGCGCCCTCGGCATCGACCCAGTCGGTCCGGCCGCCGATCGTCCATTTCATCAGCTTGACGTCGCTCGCCCCGGCGCGCTCGATCGCGGCGTAGAGCAAGGGCCCTTCCTCGCTCTCGCCGGTCGCCGCGCGGCGGTTGGCGATGATCAGGTCGAATCGGTCGTCTGGACCGATCTGGCCGCCGACATCGATATGGGCGTTGAGTGCTCGGAGATAATCGCCGGCTGTCGGCGCCGAGACGCCCGATGCCCGCAGCGCCCAGTAAAGCCCGTCGCCAACGCGGCCGCGCACCCTGAGCGGGCTGGTGTCGATCGCGATCCGGCTGGTGCTGACGCTCAGTCCGCCGGCGCCGCCGGTAACTGCGATGTTGATATCGAGGCCGGCGCGCAGCGCAATCCGCTCGACTGGCCGTACCCCGCCTGGGCTCCGCCGCCCAAGCCGGATCGACACGCTGGTCCCCGGCGCGATGCCGGAGGGTGCCGCCGACTGGATCAGCCGCGCCGCTTGCCCCGCCTCGGCGTAAGACACGCCCGAGCGAACCAGCAACTGCGCGATGCCGTCGCCCGCGCCCATCCGTGCGAACAGTTCGATCGTCGGTCGGTCGGGAGCCTGCGAAAGCGGCTCGACCAGCTCGGTCGCCGCCATCCGTCCGCCGGTCTTCGATCCTGCCGACAAGGGCGCGATGGCGATGTCGCGAAACTGCTCGGCCTCGGCCTGACCGACCCGTTCGACATTGGCTGCGGGCAGCGGCTCGAACGGCGTAGGCGCAAGCAAACCGACGCCGGCGCACAGCAGGCCGAGCGTCGCCGACCCGCGCCACCAGCGCGCCGACAGCACTTCCTCGCCCAGATCGACGACCAGGTCGAAGTCGCGCCAGCGCGGCCGGCGGCGGCCGAACGCAACCGGTGCAGCGATTGCCGCTCCGCTCGTTCGCCATTGCGCCCGCATGTCCAGCAAAGTTCAAGCCCCGAAGGAAGAGTTCGCCCCGCGCGACTCCTCGCCCGGTTGCCATACTCATGGTTAAAACAGGTTAATGTCAAATAAACATGAGCTTGACCGCTTGCACTTCGCCGTGGCCGTGCCAGATTGAAGCGCATGTCCGCCCCTCGCGACGGCCTCGTTCGGGCCATTCTCGGTCCGACCAACACCGGCAAGACCCACTTGGCGATCGAGCGGATGTGCGCGCACTCGTCGGGCGTCATCGGCTTCCCGCTGCGTCTCCTCGCCCGCGAAGTCTACGACCGCGTCGTGACGATGAAAGGCGCCACGCAAGTTGCGCTGATCACCGGCGAGGAGCGGATCGTTCCCCAGCATGCCCGCTATTTCCTGACCACGGCCGAATCGATGCCCGTGCAGCGCGAGGGCGAGGAGGGCCGCGATTTCGCCTTTGCCGCGATTGACGAGGCGCAGCTTGGCATCGATCCCGAGCGCGGCCACGTCTTCACCGACCGCATGCTCCGCGCCCGCGGTCGAGAGGAGACGCTGATCCTCGGGTCCGGGACGCTGAAGCCGCTCATCCGCCAGTTGCTGCCCGAGGCCGAAATCGTCAGCCGCCCGCGCTTTTCGACCCTACGCTATTCGGGCGCGGTGAAGTTGTCGCGCCTGCCGCCGCGCTCGGCAATCGTCGCCTTTTCGGGCGAGCAGGTTTACGCGCTGGCCGAGATGCTGCGCCGCTTCAAGGGCGGCGCGGCGGTGGTCATGGGCGCGCTGTCGCCCGCCACCCGCAACGCCCAGGTCGGCATGTTCCAGCGCGGCGAGGTCGATTATCTGGTGGCCACCGATGCGATCGGCATGGGGCTCAACATGGACGTCACTCATGTCGCCTTCGCCGGCCTGGAGAAATTCGACGGCCGCCGCGACCGCCGCCTGACGATTGCCGAAATGGCGCAGATCGCGGGGCGTGCCGGGCGTCACCAGAAGGACGGTAGCTTCGGCACGCTGGGCCTTGGCGGCGAGACTGGTCCGCGGTTCAGCGACGAGGAAATCAACGCGATCGAGGAGCATCGCTTCCGCCCGCTCGATCATCTCTACTGGCGCAGCGCCGACCTCGATTTCACCACGGTCACCGATTTGATCCGCAGCCTGGAAGCGCGCAGCGACGATCCGCTGCTCCGCCCTGCCCCCCTGGCGATCGATCTCGCGGTGTTGAAACTGATCGCCGAAGATCCGGCCATCGCCGCCACGCGCGGCGCCCGGGCGCGCAAGCTGTGGGCGGTGTGCGGCCTGCCCGATTTCCGCAAGGTCGGCCCGATGCACCATGCGCGCATGGTCCGCCGCCTCTACAGCTACATCGGCGAGAGCGGGCATATCCCGCACGAATGGTTCGCCGCCGAAGTCGCCCGGCTCGAAAACGTCGCCGGTGACATCGAGGCGCTGGCCGATCGCCTCGCGGGCATCCGCAGCTGGGCCTATATCGCCCAGCGCCCCGACTGGCTCGCCGATCCCGCCAAATGGGCCGAGCGGACGCGGAGCGTCGAGGGGCGACTGTCCGACGCGCTCCACGAGCGGCTGACCCAGCGCTTCGTCGACCGTCGCACCGCTGTCCTGGTCCGCGACATTGGCGCGCACGGTGCCGACGCCCTTCCCGTGACCGTCGCCGCCGACGGCGAGGTCAGCGTCGGTCCCGAGCCGATTGGGCATCTCGCCGGGTTCGAGTTCAAGGTCGATCCCTCCGCACGACTGTCCGACAAGCGCCTGCTGCTTGCCGCCGCCGAGCGCCGCCTCGGCGACGAGCTCGACCGCCGCGCCGCCGCGCTGTGCGAGGCGCCCGACGCCGACTTCCGCCTGGTCGAAGATGACGAAAACGGCCCATCAGCAAATGGTCCTGGTTTTCGCCATGGCGGCCTTGGCATCGCCTGGGACGGCCACATCCTCGCCCGGCTCGCCCCCGGCCGCTCATTGCTCGAGCCCGCGGTCCGCACCGCGCGCGCTCTCGATCGCCTGTCGGCCCATCGGCGTGCCCGGCTGCGCGCCCGGCTCGAACGCTGGGTCGACGGCCAGGTCGTGCGCCACCTCCCCGCCCTCAAATCGCTCGCGGTCACCGCCGCCGACGCCAAGGTCAGCCCTGGCATCCGGGCGCTGGCGGCAATGATGGTCGACGCCGGGGGCATGATCCCGCGCCGGACCATTGCCGCGCAGATCAGCGCGCTCGACAAGGCCGACCGCCACGCGCTCCACCGCCTCCGCATCCGGCTCGGTGCGCTCGACGTCTATGTCCAGTCGTTGCTCAAGCCTGCCGCCCAGCAGTGGCGCGCCGCGCTGCTCGCCATCCGTGCGGGCCTCGCCATGCCGCGCCTGCCCAAGCCTTCGGCCGCGACCCTCGACGGCGGCGCCGACCCGCGCGGCGCTATGCTCGCCTTCCGCCGCCTCGGCGCGACCTGGCTCCGCGTCGATCTCGCCGACCGGCTCGCCACCCACGCCCACCACGTCCGCGCGCATCACGCCGCATCGGCCGAGCGGCCCGATCCGGTTGATCGCGCGCTGGTCACCAGCCTCGGCCTCGACGATGAGGTGATCCGCCGGCTGATGGCCGAGGTCGGCTTCGTCGCGGTCGGCACTGCGTGGAAGTGGCGTGGGCAGCGCCGGCATGCTCCGTCCGCGGTGCCAGCACACCGTCCCGGCAACGCCTTCGCTGCGCTGGCGGGGCTCAAGCGTTAACGCGGCGATGCGCCTCGACCGTTACCTTTACTGCATCCGTTTGGTCAAAAGCCGCACTCTGGCACAGGCACTGATTGAACAAGGCCACGTCCGCCTTGACGGCCGCCGCGCCGCCAAGCCGAGCGAGGAAATCAAAATCGGCAGCATCATTGCGCTTCCCTTGCGTGGCGAAGTTCGCGTCATCCGCGTCACCACCCTCGCCGCTCGCCGCGGTCCACCCGCCGAAGCTCGCCTCGCCTATGAGGAGATTGACGCGAACCGCCCCGCGACTTAGCGACTAGTCAACCAAGGGAGCTTCGATCCGCCATGACCTACGTCGTCACCGACGCCTGCATCAAATGCAAATATATGGATTGCGTCGAAGTCTGTCCGGTCGATTGTTTCTACGAAGGCGAGAATATGCTCGTCATCAATCCCAACGAATGCATCGACTGCGGCGTATGCGAGCCCGAATGCCCGGCCGAAGCGATCCTGCCCGACACCGAGAACGGCCTCGAAAAATGGCTCGAGCTCAACACTACCTTCTCGGCGCAATGGCCCAACCTCACCCGCAAGAAGGACTCGCCGGCCGATGCCGACGAGCACAAGGGCGAGGAGGGCAAATACGACAAATATTTCTCGGCCGATCCGGGCGGGGGCGACTGACGCGAACGCCGGTCGGGAACTTGTGCGCGGTCCGGGCGCTGACCGTCGGCAATAGGGGCCAAGAATCAGGGGATGTCATCATGTTGAAGACTTTGACCGCCGCCGCCGCGCTGCTCGCCGCCGCGCCCGCGCTGGCCCAGTCCGACAGCGGGGCGCTGCCCGATCCCAATGATCAGTCGGACACGGTGACGATCGCCGCCGGCGGCGCCTATCTCCCAGATTATGAGGGATCGGATGATTATCGCTTCATCCCCGCCGCCGCGGTCCGCGCCCGGGTCGGCGGCATCAGCATTTTTACCCGCGCCACCTATCTCTACGTCGATTTCATTCCGCGCGGAGCGGGAAAGCTCGAATTCGACGCCGGCCCGATCGTCGGGGTGAGGCTCAACCGCACCGGCAAGATCAAAGACGATTTTGTCGATCGGCTGCCCGAACGCGACAAGGCGATCGAGGTCGGCGGGTTCGTTGGCGTCACCTATCATGGCCTGACCAATCCCTATGACGCGCTCAGCGTCCGGCTTGATGTGGTCAAGGCTGTCGCCGGGGCGCACAAATCGACCATCTTCAGTCCGACGATCGACTTCGGCACGCCGTTGTCGCGCACCACCTATGTCGGCCTGTCGCTCAGCGCCGACTGGGTCGGCGGTGGTTATGCCGACTATTATTACAGCATTTCGCCATCGGATTCGCTCGCCAGCGGCCTCCCAGTCTACAACGCGGACGGCGGCTTTAAGGACTGGAAAATCGGCCTGCTCGCCAATCAGTCGGTGACCGGCGATTTGACCCACGGCCTGTCGCTGTTCGGCACCGCCAGCTATTCGCATCTGTCGGGCGATTTCAAACGCTCGCCGATCGTCGACGATCGCGGCAGCGCCTCGCAATGGCTCGTCGCCGCGGGCCTCGCCTACACTTTCTGAAACTGCCTCGACCGAGCGCGCGGCGCGCAAGCCGGTGGCATTTCCCGGCAATCGGCCCTGCGCCATGCCGTTCAGTTTGCCGCAATCCTAACCTGCCGATAAACCCCGACGCCCGGTCGCCCGTTAGGTGCCGTAACAGGAGAAAATGATGATCCGCCACCTGGCTTTCGCCGCCGCCCTAACCCTCGCCCCGGCTGCCGCAGCCGCCGCGCAGGGAGCCGCTCCGGCCAACGCCCCCGCGACGCCGGTTACCAGGGCCCAGCTCAATGCCCGCCTCGAGGCCGACTATACCAATCTCGACTCCAACAAGGACGGCAAGGTCGGCGCCGACGAGATCAAGGCGCGACTGAAGAAAGGCGCCGAGACCGAGCTTGCCACGCTTTCCAAGGAACGCGATGCAACCTTCGCCAGCCTTGACGCCAACAAGGACGGGTCGATCAGCCGCGTCGAATTCAACGCCAAGGCGGAGTTGCCCAAGATCGGCGAGCCCGACGCCGCCCCGGTCCTCGCCCGGTTCGACGGCAACAAGGACGGACAGATCACCAGGGACGAGTTCCGCGGCCCGACGCTGGCCAATTTCGACAAGCTCGATGCCGACAAGGACGGCACGCTGTCGTTGAACGAACAGTCCGCCGCCCGGAAGGCCCAGCAGACCCCGGCGATCCGCCGCTAGACGGCGGCGCCGGCCGCGCCTAAACGAAAGCATCCCCGGGGAGGCCGCTCCGGGTCCCATCAAAATTTGCTTTGATGGGGCTCTGGTCTGAGAGGCAGGAACAGCACCCTGCGACCCGCCGAACCTGATCCCGGTCAAACGGGCGTAGGGAGGGAGCGCGGGTTTCCTCGCCATCCCTCTCCTCTGGAGACGATAACGATGGCCGACGTTCCTGCGCGCACCGAATTGAGAGTCACCACCGGCCCGATCCGCGGCTCCCGGAAAATTCACGTTGGGCCGCTCGGCGTAGCCATGCGCGCGGTCGACCTCGAGCCGTCCTCGGGCGAACCGCCGCTCAACCTCTACGACACCAGCGGCCCTTACACCGACCCGCAAGCGCGCATCGACATCATGGCCGGCCTGCCAGAAGTGCGTCGCGACTGGATCCGCAGTCGCGGCGATGTCGAGGAAGTGTCCGCGAGAGAATCCCGCCCTGAAGACAACGGCCAGCTCGGCCCCGACCGGTCGGGCGGCGTCGCCCCCTTCCCCAACGTCCGCCGCCGCGTGCTCCGCGCCAGGCCCGGCGCCAACGTGTCGCAAATGCACTACGCCCGCCGCGGCATCATCACAGCGGAAATGGAATATGTCGCGATCCGCGAGAACATCGGCCGCGAGATGCTGCGCGACCATGTGCGGGACGGCGAGGATTTCGGCGCCGCCATACCCGACCATGTCACCCCCGAATTCGTTCGGGATGAAGTGGCAAGGGGCCGCGCGATCATCCCCAACAACATCAACCACCCCGAGAGCGAGCCGATGGCGATCGGCCGCAACTTCCTCGTCAAGATCAACGCCAACATCGGCAATTCGGCGGTCGCGTCCGACGTCGCCGCCGAAGTCGACAAGATGGTCTGGTCGATCCGCTGGGGCGCCGACACCGTCATGGACCTCAGCACCGGCCGCAACATCCACGACACCCGCGAATGGATCATCCGCAACTCGCCCGTCCCGATCGGCACCGTCCCGATCTATCAGGCGCTGGAGAAGGTCGGCGGCGTCGCCGAGGATCTGACCTGGGAAGTCTACCGCGACACGCTGATCGAACAGGCCGAGCAGGGCGTCGATTATTTCACCATCCACGCCGGCGTCCGCCTCCCCTATGTGCCGATGACCGCCAAGCGAGTCACCGGCATCGTCAGCCGCGGCGGCTCGATCATGGCCAAATGGTGCCTCGCCCACCACCGCGAAAGTTTCCTTTACGAGCGGTTCGACGAGATCAGCGAGATTATGAAGGCCTATGACATCGCCTACAGCCTTGGCGACGGCCTCCGCCCCGGAAGCATCGCCGACGCCAATGACGAAGCCCAGTTCGCCGAGCTCTACACGCTGGGCGAGCTGACCAAACGCGCCTGGGCGCAGGACGTCCAGGTGATGATCGAAGGCCCCGGCCATGTGCCGATGCACAAGATCAAGGAGAATATGGACAAGCAGCTCGAAGCGTGCGGCGAGGCGCCCTTCTACACCTTGGGGCCGCTGACCACCGACATCGCGCCCGGCTACGACCACATCACCAGCGGCATCGGCGCGGCGATGATCGGTTGGTATGGCACGGCCATGCTTTGTTACGTCACGCCTAAGGAGCACCTCGGCCTCCCCGACCGCGACGACGTCAAGGTCGGCGTCGTCACCTACAAGCTGGCCGCCCACGCCGCCGACTTGGCGAAAGGCCACCCCGCCGCCAGGCTGCGCGACGACGCACTCAGCCGCGCCCGCTTCGACTTCCGCTGGCGCGACCAGTTCAACTTGAGCTTGGACCCCGACACCGCCGAGCAATATCACGACCAAACCCTCCCCGCCGAAGGCGCCAAGACCGCCCACTTCTGCTCAATGTGCGGCCCCAAATTCTGCTCGATGAAGATCAGCGCCGAGGTGCGGGAGTTTGCGCGCCTGAACCCCTCTCCCCTTGAGGGAGAGACCGGATCGGACCATCTGGGGGATGGTCCGCTTCCGGGCGCTGGAGGGACCCAAGGCGGCAGCCTTGGGAGGGTGAGGGGGAGCGATCCCGTCACCGAAGAAGAAGCCGAAGCCGGCATGGCCAAGATGAGCGAGCGCTACCGCGAGAAAGGCAGCGAACTATATCTCCCGGCCGCCGAGTGAGCGGCGATTCGGCCGAGGGCGGCTGCCTGTGCGGAGCGATCCGCTACCGCGTCACCGGCGATCCGGTCGCCGCGACCCTGTGCCATTGCGGCTCGTGCCGGCGGGCGAGCGGCGGCACCAACGTCGCCTGGGCGGTGTTCGATAAATCCCAGTTCGAGTGGCTGTCGGCCGGACCCAAAGCCTACTCCTCCTCGCCCGGCATCGATTGGCTGTCCTGCCCGATCTGCGGCAGCCTCGTCGGCTACCGCCGCGCCTCCCGCCCGGACCATATGGACATCACGACGAGCACCCTCGACGACCCCGACCGCTATCCGCCCACGGTCGAAATCTGGCTCGAACAGAAAATCGGCTGGGAAACCCTCCACCCCGATCTGCCCAACCGCCAACAAAGCAGCCTCAACGACGCGCAAGCCTAACCCCTCTCCCCTCGAGGGAGAAGGTCGCCTGCAGCATGCAGGCCGGGAGAGGGGAAGCAACATACGCCCGAAAACCGCATCCTAGAGCTCCGCCTCTACAACGAGCAGCGCAGCCTATCCGGGGGACAGGTGAGCAGCGCAGTGAAATCCCGGCACCAGCCCCGCCTTCGCCGCCGCATCTGCTCAATGTGCGGCCATAATTCCGCTCAATGAAAGATCAGCCGAGAGGTCAGGAGTGACTGGCGTCAAGTGGGATCGCCGCCGGTCGTTAGCAGCCTTGGGGCGCCGGACTGTCGATTAGCCGATGAGATTATGGAAATGGCCGTTAGCTTCCGCATGATGAAACTCACACGTCGCCAATTCTCCGCAATGGCGGGGGCGTTGGGCGCGTCCCTCGCTTACCCCGCCAACGCCAGGCCGTGCCTCCGCTGGCGTGAGCAGCGCGACGCCTACCCGCAGGGTGTCGCGTCGGGCGATCCCGACCCCACGAGCGTAATCCTCTGGACAAGGCGGGCCCCAGAGGCGGGAATTAGCGCCTATCGCCTTGCCGTCGAAGTCGCGGCTGACCCGGACTTCAAGACCCTGGTTGCCCGCGGATCGACCACGGTCGACGCCGGCACCGACTGGACCTGCCGCTTCCTTGCCGTCGGCCTAGAGCCCGCGCGCGAATATTGGTACCGCTTCACGGATCAGCGCGGCGCAGGGAGCCGGATCGGTCGCACGCTCACCGCTCCGGCGGAGGCAGACAACCGCCCGTTTCGCTTCGCCTTCGTCAGCTGCCAGGACGTGACGCAGGGCGCGTGCAACGCCTACCGGCGAATGATCTACGAAGATGAGCGGCGATCGGCGGACGACAGGCTCGCCTTCGTCCTGCACCTCGGCGACTTTTTTTACGAGATAGTCTGGTACCCCGAAGAATCGCCGGGCGCCCAGCGACGCGGCAGGCGCTTGCGCGATATCATCCGCTATCGGGACGGGGAGAAAGTCCGCGACTTCCACGTGCCCAAGACGCTGGCCGACTACCGTACTGCTTACCGCGCCTATCTGACCGATCCGGACTTGCAGGATGCCAGGGCGCGCTGGCCGTTCGTTCCCGTCTGGGACAATCACGAATTCTCCTGGCAGGGTTGGCAGAGCCAGCAGGTGTTCGGGGACGAGGTGCGCCCCGCACAGGACAAGAAAGTCGCCGCCAACCAAGCCTGGTTCGAATATCAGCCTGCCCGCGTCGTGCAGGCTGCCGGGACCAGGATCGACCGCTTCTACCCGCCCAAGGTCGCCGAGGCCGCCATCAAGAAATTCGATCGGCTGGGTCTGGGGCTCGAGCCGAACAATCTCGCGGCGATCCGCAGCTTGCAAATTCAGCGGACGCTTCGTTGGGGCGCGAACGCCGACCTGATCCTGACCGACAATCATTCCTACGCCAGCCCGCCGCCCGACCAATCGGCCATCACCCCCAAGGATTTCCCCTGGATGGTACCCGAGGAAGCGGCCGAAATTCTGGATGGCGGAAGGGATTATGCCGGGGGTCGCCCCCCGGCCACGATCCGGCTCGGTGACAAGGGTGTGCCGAATACGGCCAGGGAAGCGCCGCGTCAGTCCTATCTCGGGGCCGATCAGAAGGCCTGGTTCATTGACCAGCTGCGCTCCTCGCGCAAGCCGTGGAAACTGTGGGGCCACTCGGTCGGTACGCTGCGCTGGCGAACCGACATGGACAACCTGCCCGAAAATCTCAAGGCGCAATGGCCGGGGGGCTACGCGTCGTTCAACGGCGGCTTCGATATCGAGCATGCCGAGCTTGCCGATGTTGTGCAACGCGAAGGCATCACCGGCCTCGCGATCGTCGCTGGCGACAAGCACAGCTTCTGGGCCGGGCTATTCTCCAAGCATTTGCCGCCTCGCCCGTTCGAACCGCTCGCGGTCGAGTTCATCACCGGCTCCATTTCGGCGCAGGGGCTTGCCGAAGTGGCCGAACATATCATCTCCAAAACGCATCCCCTTCGCCCGCTTTATATCCATGACGGCGCCCAGGGTCCGGACGGGCATGCGCTCAACATGACGCTGCGCCACGGTGTGCGATCGTCTCTGGAGCTTCAAAAGACTGGCGACGCTGAGGCGGCCAGGAAACTCAGCAATCCCGAGGTGGCGCCGCATCTCGCCTTCGCCGACCTCGGCGGTCATGGCTACGCGACGGTGCATGTCGGCCCGACGATGCTCGAGACCGAATTCATCTGCATTCCCCGCCCCCTGGAGCCATCGGCGGCGGCCGACGGCGGGCCGCTCCTCTATCGTCTCAGGCACCGCGTGCCGCTGTGGCAGGCAGGCGAGCGGCCACGGCTCGAACAGCAATTGCTGGAGGGCAAGCTGCCGATCTAGCGCCGCAAGCGGCGGCCGTTCATCGTCGCTTGGCGCTGGCGGGCCGCGCAATTGACTCCCGCTGAGATAAGGCCGACGCCAGCGCCGCTGGCGGCCCTAGGGGGAAATCTGTCCCGCCGGCCTGTCAGTCCCTCTGCGTTTCTCACAGCGGAGGATGCACATATGTCGAAATTGACAAATTGGTCCCGCGGCGGCGGCGCCGGAACGATCGCCCTGTTGATGATGGTCGGGACCCCGGTTCAGGCCGCCGACAACCCGCAGGTCTCGGCCGAGGTCATGGCCTTGGCGCGTGCCCAATGGGCATCCGAAATTGCCGGCGAGTCGATGGCTCAGCAGAATGTGACGCTGGCCGACGATTATACCGAGTTCAACGGCGACTTCCCGACGCTGCTGGTCGGCAAGACGATTTCGACCCGCATGGGGGAGGTGACGCCGTACGACAAGGCGATGTACTCCGACATGCAGAACGGCCGGGTCCAGACCTATGGCGATACCGCGATCCTCACCTATAATTTCGCCGGTCTGCGCCGCGGCGCGGACGGCAAGGTCATTCCCTCGCTCGCCAAATCTTCGCGGGTTTACGTCAAGCAGGGCGGCAAGTGGATGCTGGTCCACGCCAACTTCGCCCCCGTGGCGGCCGGCCACTAGGCGGCGGGGAGGGCCGCGCCACCTTGGTGCGGCCTCGTCGAAATCGCGACATACAGAACGCCGCTCTGGCAGGCGGCGAGCGGCCACGGCTAAACAGCAACTGGTGTGGGCAAGCCGCCTGATCTAGCGCCGTAAGCGTCCAACCTTCGAAATCTGCGGCATATGTAGCAATGCACGTACGGTCCCCAGTAGGCCCTTCCTTGCACTACGAAACGGCGCTGCCTTTATCGCAAGCTTGAAATGCACAAAGTGTTGTGGCGCGAAATTCATCGCCGCGTTCGTGACGGCAGTTTGGGCTTTTGTGGTATGCGCCGGGACGAGTTCCCGCCAGTCGCGCACTAGGGCATGCTACTGGCAGCGAGCAGCATAAGCTGCTAGGATTCGTTCCCCTTACGTTCGACTCGCATTGGAGTGCCGATGTCCTACCTCGAACCGGTTCATCTTCAAGAGGATGAAACTACTGGAGCACGCTTTCTCATCTACGGATCGGATAAGGGCCCGCACGTAGAAATTCATTACGATGGCGATCAATTATGGATGACCCAAGCGCAGATCGCAGACCTTTATGGGCGCAGCGTTTCGGTCGTATCCCGGCACATTAGCAGCATCTTAGAGGAAGGAGAGCTGGACGAGAGCAATTTGCATAAAATGCAAATTGCTTCCTCCACGAAACCCGTCACAGTTTACAATTTGGATATGGTGATATCGGTTGGTTATCGAGCATCCTCCAAACAGGCGACACTCTTCCGACGGTGGGCGACCGACAAGCTAGTTCAATTCGCGACTAAAGGCTTTGTGATCGACGCTCCTAGGCTAAAGAGTCCTGACAATCGCGACAGGGTCAAAGAGCTTCGAGACACCATCCGCGACATTCGATCGGACGAAGCCAACGTTTATCGAGAGCTTAGATCGATTTGCGCCATGTGCCAGGATTACGACGGTCCTTCGGAGGCTTGGCACGAATTTTATCGAATTACGCAAGCGAAGCTAATTTTCGCCGTATGCTCGAATACGCCAGCTGAGTTGCTAAAAACCCGCGCCGATGCCAAAGAGCCCAGCATGGGTCTTAGGACTTGGCCTAACGAGAACATCCGCAAAGCCGATGTCACTACCTCCAAGAACTATCTCGCCGAACGTGAGGTGGAGGAATTAAACCGCCTCACCACTATCCTCTTAGATATCTTCGAAGATCAACTAGATATTGGCCGACTCAAATTGATGGCTGAAGCGAGCGCGCTTTTGGATCAACAGCTCGCGCATCTTGGCCGGAGCGTTTTGCGCGGCGGCGGACGCGTAAAAATGGCGGCCGCAAAGGTGCATGCCGAAACGGAACATGAAAAATATAAGGCCAAACAAGCCAAACTCCGCCACGCGGACGCGGATAAAATAATTGCTGAGATTAAGCGGGCAGGAAAGGCACTACCGGGGAAGTAGCCCATTACTCACACATCGCGCTCTTCGGCCTTGGGCTCGCTGTCCTGCCAGCTTCGCCCAGCGTCGTGCAGAAAGCGTCAGACTCGCGAACGTTCATTGTGGGAGCAGCCTGTGGCGACAAGACGTCCAGATCAATGTCCAGCTTAAAGACCTAATTACGGTCGGTTGTATCTCGATCTGCAAGGCAGTTGTCTAGGTGATCGCGTAGAGAGGCGGCGGCACGGACTAACCCGGCGATTGCGAAAATCCTGTCCTATTTGGCAGAAATTTGCTTCATCCTGATCGATGAGCAAGCATCAGCGGCCCGACCTCGACAACTATGTGCCCGTCGAGCTTCGCCATCGCCAGGACGGCTGGACCCCGGCGCGGCAGGTGGATTTCCTTCTCGCTTTGTCCGAAACCGCCTGTGTCGATGAGGCGTGCCGCGCGGTCGGCATGTCGCCCAGCTCGGCCTATGCACTGCGCCGGCGGATCGAGGCGGCGTCGTTTCGCGCGGCGTGGGATATGGCGCTCGACTATGGCGTATCGCGGCTCGCCGACGCGGCGCTGTCGCGCGCGATCAACGGGGTGGCGCGGCCGGTGTTCTACAAGGGCGAGCTGATCGGCGAGCGGCGCTATTATGACGAGCGGCTGACCATGTTCCTGCTGCGGCTGAGGGATCCGGTGCGCTTCGGCGCGTGGCGCGACCGCACGCCGTTCGAGCAGGACGCGGATGCCCACGCCAAACTCGCTGAGCGTAGCGTCGAAGCCGCCGAACGCGAGGCAGCGCTCAACGCGTGCCAGCACATCGGATTTGACGATCCCGACGGTGACGTAGCGTGAACTTCCTCCACTTCCGTGAACCGCTTGCCATTGTTGCCGACCACCGCCTCGCTTGCGTTGCCACATTCCGGCTTGGCCGCTGCCGGTCGCCCTTCAGGGGGCGGCTTCCCACAACCTCCTCAACTGTGCTTCGGTGCCGTTGAACTTGTCGCGATCGCACCTGCCGATACCCTTGACGACATGGGGCTGCGGGCCGACGGCGCCATCGGTATATTGCCACATTGTCCAGGTCTGCCAGTTTGGCGGAACAACCGCCGTGGGCCCGTATTGGGCGATCCACAGCCAGCTTTTCGCGAGCACCGCGTCGGCTCCCGCGCCAAGCTGTTCCTTCAGATAATGGCCCGCGTAAAGACCCGGCCATTGACCGGTCTGCTCGAATATGTGGGTGTTGAATGCCCTCGCCTCCTCAAGCGACATCGACGGCCCCGACGGGTTCGGCTCGAAGTCGAGCACCAGCAGCGTGTCGGTCGGATCGCCCACGGCATTGAGGAAATGGACGGCCTGCTTCACCCCATCGGAGCCAGTCGCGAAGTGATAAGCGCCCCACAGCAGGCCGGCGGCCCGAGCCCGAGCGCGATTCGTCCGGTACATCGGATCGATGTTGGTTTGCCCCTGAGATGCCTTGTGGATGACGCCCAGGATGCCGTCGGCTTTCGCCTTGACGAAATCGAGACGAGTGCCGTTATGGTGCGAAATGTCGATCACAGCATTTATCGCCATGGCCACTCTCCTTGGCGCATGCGATTCGGCAGGTCTTTTTACGCTAGTTTAATGGCGCGGGCTAGCGCTCGACCTCAGCCACGCGCCAGCCGCACCAGCGCCTCGTCCAACGCCTGCAAGAAGCGCGACCGATCCGCCTTGGCGAACGGCGCCGGGCCGCCGACCACATCGCCGCCCGCACGCAAATCGGCCATGATCGCCCGAGTCGCGATCGCGCCGCCGATCGAAGCTACGGTGAACGGCTTGCCGTTATGGCCGATGACCGTCGCGCCGGCCTTCAGACAGCGGTCGGCGAGCAAGATGTCGCCGGTGATCACCACCGTCTTCGCGTCCGCCTGCTCCGCGATCCAGTCGTCGGCGGCATCGAACGCATCCGATACCACCATCCGCTCGATCAGCGGATGATCGGGCACGCGCATCCTCATGTTGCTGACCACCGTGACCGCGACCCCGCGCCGCCACGCCACCTTGTAGATTTCGTCTTTCACCGGACACGCGTCGGCGTCGACCAGGATACGGATCGGGTTCATCGCCTTGCCTTGCCACGCGACGCAAAAGCGCCGCCGCGCGGGGGGCGGGCGGCGGCGCTGTCGCTGGGTCGAGCCGGGGTCAGGACTGGAAAGCCCGGTCCTTGTTCGGCGATCCCGATGACTCGCGGCCGAGCATGAAGGCGGCATCGCGGTGAGTCAGCGTGGTCGGAGCCGGCTCGCTTGCCGGGGCGACGGTCGTCGATTCGACCTCGTCCTGCCGATCGCGCTGGTCGAAGAAGCTGGCTCGGCGCAGGCGGTTCTTCAACGACAGCGAAGGATTGTCGGGGGTTGGGCCGCGATATGCCGCCTGAACGTGCGGGCCGAAGCGCGAAATGTCGAAGCCGTTCGGCAGAATTGTCGCAGACGCGGCGGCGGCTTCCGGGGCCATCGCGCGCGCCGGAACCGGGTCGTGGAGCGGAACGGCGGTGCGGACGAACGCGGGCTCGACCGCAGCCTCAGGCATCGCCGGCTCTGCAGCAGGCTCGTCCCACTGCGCGTCCTGTTCGACCAGTTCGTCCTCGTCACGGCGGCGTCTGCGGCGACGCAGTGCGATGCCCGCACCGGCAAGGGCGAGAAGGCCAAGACCGGCTGCGCCGGCGATCGGCAGCGTGTCATTGTTCAATGGGCTTTGGTTGCCGGCGACCGGCTGGGTTGCCGGCGGCGCAGCCGGAGTTGGCATCGGCGCGGCTTGGGGCTGGACGGCGATCGGCGCGACGGCAGGCGCTTCGGCGATCGCAACCGCCGGGGCCGATGTCTGCGGAGCGGCGGGCGCGACACTAAGCGCTCGGGCGGGGGGCCGCGTCGTCGTCGTGCGTGTCGTCCGAGCGGTGCGCGTCGTCCGCGTGGCGGCCTTTGCCGGAGCTGCCTTGGCCACGGTTGGAGCGGCATCAGCCGGAGCCGTCTCGGTTGTGGTGGTGGCCGGCGCAAGCGGATCGGGAGCGGCCGGATCGGGCGTCTGGACGACCGTGTCGAGTGTCGTCGGCTGCGCCGTGTCCTGTGCGAGCGATGGGTGAGCGGAAATGGCGAGGACCGCGGCAATCGCGGTCATGGCCAGACGGGTCGGTGGGTTATGGTGGGTCATGCCAGGTCAACCCGTCGCACGCGTCCGCGGGTGCGCCGTTTCCGACGAGCGGGCCGGGGGCAAGGATGAACCGAATTCCGGCTTCCGGCCGAAAATTGAGGCTTTCCCGCGGATCTGCGGCGCCAGGCTTAGCGGTTTATTTTTTGAAATTCTCGAGCCCGCGAACGACGCCTTCCTTGGTCGACGGGTTGGCGGCGTTGGTCTTTTTCTTTTCCGCCTTGGGTTTGCGGGCTTCCTTGTTCGACTTCTTCTGACTCTTGGCCATGGTCGGTCCTTCCTGCTGAGCGTGATGCCGGACATGTCCTTAACCGACGCTGCTGCATTTTGCGCGCGCAATCAGCCGCAAAGCAATGCCCTAATGGCGGGCGGCGCGGTCGGCGAAGCTGTGGAAGCGGCGGCCGTGGAGCCAGGTGGCATTCTTGCCGAGCGTGATGATCGGGTCGAATCGGCCATATTGCTCGGACTGCATCGGCGCGGGCCCGCGATCGTCGAGCACGTAGAACCGCCCTCCTGCTCGCGCGATCAGCAGGGTGTCGAGCCCGCGCGACTTGTCCTTGCCCACGCTGATATAGAGATCCCTGGGGTCGAACCCGGCCGCCTTCAGCGCCTGGATCTTGAGGATCGCTATATCCTCGGAATCGCCGAAACCGCGATTGAGCGTCTCGCCCGCCTCGGCCCAATAGTCCGCGATATGATAGCCGTCGAGATCGCGACGCCAGGCGATGCGGCGACCAACGTCGGCCTGGATCGCGGACAGCTTGGCCAGCGGGTCGAGGCCGCGCAGCGTCGCCGCCATCGCCAGCACCCGCGGGTCGGACTGGTCGGCCGCGCTTACTCGCCGCCAGCGCGCGTCATACAGCGTAACCCCCGCCGCCAGCGCCACCGTCCCAAAAACGTCGGGCTTGATCGGCGCCGTCACCGCCCGCGCGAGCAAATTTGTCGTGCGTTTGAGGAAGCTCTGTTGTGGAGGATTGGAACTGGTTTCGGCAGCGGCGGCAGGCAGCGGCGCCACCGCGATCGAGGCCAGCATCATTGCCTTCAAGAAACGAGTTGCCATCGGCCACTCCTCATAGTTGGCGGCACGATGGTTTTCGCTAAGCGTTAAAGAAAGCAGTTAACGCAATGAGCAAGAATTTAACGCAACGAGCGTGGCTCATATGTCACGTTGCCGACATAATGCCCCTAGCGGGTAATGGTTCCTTGGTTGAAACGAACGAAGACCTATTTGTTCATCGCCCGAACCGCCGTCAACGTCTTGGCGACATGGTCTTTCCAGTCAAGGTCGGAGTGAACCATGGCGATTCGGCCGTCGCGGGCAATGACATAGCTGGTACGGTTGGACATGGTGGCGACCGCACCGGCCAGTGGCATCGAAACGTCGTAGGCCTTGATCGTCGCCCTCGACGCGACCGCCACCGGGAAAGCGCTGCGGCAATGCTCGACCGAGAATTTCCTGAGCGTCGGGAGGTCGTCGGCGCTCATGCCGATCACCCGCGCTCCGGCCTTGCGGAAGTCGGGCGCGGCGTCGGCGAAGGCCTTGGCCTCAAGCGTGCAACCCTTGGTAAAGGCCTTGGGATAGAAATACAGGACCACCGGCCCCTGGCGCAGCTGCTCGGCGAGGTGAAGGCGGAAGTTCTTGCCGCCGAGCGCGCCCATCGTCTTAATATCGGGAGCCTTGGCTCCGACCGGGAGCGAAGCCGAGGCCGGTACAGCGAGCGAAGCAAGAACGAGCGAGAACAGCAGGCGGCGCATGATCATCTCCTCTGGCGGGGCCGAATGACCCTAGACGAGCCAGTCGCCAAGGCAAGCTCAGCCGAGCACCGACCCGAAGATCCACACGGCGGACATGGCGACGACGATCAGCAGCAGCGAGAAGCCCAGCACATAGCGGACGCCGTGCGCCTTGGCCCCGGCGGTCGCCTCGGTTTCGTTGAGGTGCACTTCGTCTCCGTCGCGGTCCATGAGCAGCTCCTTGGCGTGTCGCCCAACCTTAGCCCATGGCTCGGCCGCCGGGTAGGGGGCTTGCCGGCCCGATCAGCGGTCGTCGGTGGCGAGCCAGCCGGTAAGGATGTAAAGCAGCACCGCGACCGGTCCGGTGACCAGCGTGGCGACGACCATGGCGAGACGCACGATCAGGACGTCGACGCCGAGCCAGTCGGACAGGCCGGCGCACACGCCCATTGCCTTGGCCTTGGCGGGATTGAGGAAGAAGCGACCGTTCATGAGTTCAGGCTTTCTGTCGAGAGGAGTTGGCGAAAGCATGCGTCAGGCGATCGGCAGCGGGCCGACGGCGGCACTGACCATCAGCAATGAGGCGATGAACGACACGGCAAGGCCGACCGCGGCCTGGCGGGTCGAATTAAGCGAAACGAGCATTTCTAATCTCCCTTTTTACGAGCCAGCGATTGGGCTCGTGGCTTATATTGCAGGGAGCATGCCAATTCGAAAATGTTGTTTGTTTTCAGTGTTCCCGCGATACGCGTGCTAAAAACTGCGGGAGTTTAGCGCTAAGTATTGGGAAATTATCGCATACTCAGTTGGCTATCAGCCACCATTGGGTGCAGGCGTACGATGGCGCTCAAAATCTGGTCGGAAGCGGGGCCAACCAGGCTAGCTTTGGCGTGTGTTAACGACCTGCCGCTGCAATGGGGCCGAACGCTGCGCGGCTGGAGCTTTCGCCGGACGGCATTGAGCAAGAACGGTCGGAAAGTCGAAGTCGCCATTCGCGGCGAGCGAAGTCACCGTCGCCGCCTCGCAAGCGGCGCGGCTTTCGTAGCGGGTGGGCATCGTCGCGACCGGTGTGCAGGCGGCCGAGCCGTCGGCGCAACCAAGGATGGCGATGATGAAGAAACCCGGACCCATATTAAGTCTCCGCTGGCACTGACCCGATAACCAACGGGAAATCGCACAGTTCCAATCGGTTCGTCGCATCCGTTGCGGATGGCCTGCCGCCTCCCTACCTGTCAGCTCAATGGATAGCGTCGCCAAAGTCGAAAAACCGCAGAAGGGCAGCTTCGCGGTTCTGTGGCGTTTCCTGCCGATGCTCTGGCCGAAGGACGACCGCGAGCTTCGCTTGCGAGTCGTCGTCGCGGTGGTGCTGGTGTTCGCCGGCAAGGGAATCACACTGGCGATGCCGTTCGCTTACAAGGCTGTGGTCGACGCGATGAGCGGCGAGGCGGCGGCGTGGACCGCGGCCGCGCTGCTGGTGCTCGCTTACGCCGGTGCTCGCTTTGGCGGGGTATTGGCCGACAATTTGCGCAACGCTGTGTTTGAAAAGGTCGGTCAGTCGGCGGCGCGGCGGTTGTCGGCGCGAGTGTTCCGCCATGTCCACTCGCTGTCGCTTCGCTTCCACCTCGAGCGACGCACGGGCAGTCTGACCAAGGTTGTGGAGCGCGGCACCAAGAGCATCGACATGATGCTCTATTTCCTGCTGTTCAACATCGCCCCGACAATCATTGAGTTGACCGCGATCTGCATCATTTTCTACGTCAAGTTCGGCGCCGGACTGGTCGCGGCGACGCTCGGCATCGTCGCCCTCTATATCGGCTTCACCCGCCGGGTGACCGACTGGCGGACCAAGCTGCAGCGCGAGATGAACGAGGTCGACAACCGGGCGATCGGCCGCGCGGTCGACAGCCTGCTCAACTATGAGACGGTGAAATATTTCGGCGCCGAGGAGCGTGAGGCTCTGCGCTACGACGAGGCGGTCGGCACTTTCACCCGCGCGGCGGTGCGCAACGAAGTCAGCCTCGCCTGGCTCAACATTGGTCAGAGCCTGATCACCAATGCGATGATGGCCGGGGCGATGATCTTCACCGTGTGGGGCTGGAGCCAAGGCCGTTTCACCCCTGGCGACGTGGTGCTGGTCAATTCGCTGCTGATGCAGCTGTTCCGCCCGCTCGACATGCTCGGCTGGGTCTATCGCTCGGTCCGCCAGGGCCTGATCGATATGGAGGCGATGTTCGATTTGACCGACACGCCGGCCGAAGTGATCGACGCGCCTGATGCACGACCGCTGATCGTCACCGACGGGCATGTCCGGTTCGAGGAGCTGGCGTTCGGTTATGAGCCCGAGCGGATCATTTTGAAGGGCGTCACGCTTGACGTCCCGGCCGGCACCAGCCTCGCGGTGGTCGGACCTTCGGGCGCGGGCAAGTCGACCCTGGCGCGCCTCCTCTATCGTTTCTACGATCCGACCGCCGGGCGGATCATAATCGACGGGCAGGACATTGCCCATGTTACCCAGGCGAGCCTGCGCGCGGCGATCGGCATCGTCCCGCAGGACACGGTGCTGTTCAACGACACCATCGGGTACAACATCGGCTACGGGCGCGAGGACGCGTCACAGTCGGAGATCGCGGGCGCAGCGAAAGGCGCGGCGATCGACGGCTTCATTGCCGCCCTGCCGCAGGGTTACGAATCCATGGTCGGCGAGCGCGGACTCAAATTGTCGGGCGGCGAGAAGCAGCGCGTCGCGATCGCCCGCACGTTGCTGAAGGACCCGCCTCTACTCATCCTCGACGAGGCAACCAGCGCATTGGACAGTCGCACTGAGGAAGCCATCCAGGCGACGCTCGACGGGGTCGCGCGCAACCGCACGACAATCGTCATCGCTCACCGCCTGTCGACCATTGTCGGCGCCGATCAGATTGTCGTGCTCGACGATGGGCGAGTGGCCGAGCGCGGCACTCATGGCCAATTGCTCGGAAATGGCGGGCTTTACGCCGAACTTTGGTTGCGCCAAGCGGCGGAGCGCGAACTGGAAGAGGTCGCCGCCGAATAAGTCGCCGGGCTTGCGCGGCGGCCTTGCGCCTTCCAAGGAAAGCCGTGATCAGCGTCCAGCAACTCCTCCACGACCGCTTCGGCTTTTCCTCGTTCCGCGGTGTTCAGGAAGTCGTGGTCGAGCGGGCGGTTTCGGGCCAGCATACACTGGCGGTGATGCCGACTGGTGCGGGCAAGTCGCTGACCTATCAGCTGGCGGCGCTTGCCCGTCGCGGCACCGGCATCGTCATTTCCCCGCTGATCGCACTGATGCACGACCAAGTGCGGTCGGCGGAGGGGTTCGGCATCCGTGCTGCCGCGCTGACGAGTCTCAGCGAGGATCCGCGCGCGATCCGCGACGCACTGCGCGACGGGCAACTCGACCTGCTCTACGTCGCGCCTGAACGGGCGACGACCGAAGCCTTCGCGCGCTTGCTGGAGGAAGCCGAGATCGCGCTGTTCGCGATCGACGAGGCGCATTGCGTTTCCGAATGGGGGCATGACTTCCGCCCCGATTATCGCCTGCTGCTGCCGTTGCTCGACCAGCACCGCGACATCCCGCGCCTCGCCTTGACCGCGACCGCCGATCGCCGCACACGCGCTGACATCCTAATCCAGCTCGGCATTCCCGACGACGGGCTGATCGTCGCCGGGTTCGACCGGCCCAACATCCGATATCATGTCCGCCCGCGCGACGGGATCGGCTCGCAGCTCAAGACGCTGATGAAGGATCAGCCGGGTGCAGGGATCGTTTACGCCACCAGCCGCAACGCCACCGAGAAACTGGCCGAGCAATTGGGGAGCGGCTCGCGGCCCGCGCTCGCCTATCATGCCGGGCTCGAGGGGCACATTCGCCAGCGCAACCAGGCGGCGTTCGTCAGCTCCGAGGAAATGGTGATGGCGGCGACGGTCGCCTTCGGGATGGGGATCGACAAGCCCGACGTCCGCTTCGTCGCCCATGCCGGCATCCCCAAATCGATCGAGGCCTTCTATCAGGAAACCGGTCGCGCCGGCCGCGACGGCGATCCGGCCGAAGCCTGGCTGTTCTGGGGCGCCGAGGATTTCGCCCGTGCTCGCCGCCGGATCGAAACCGAGGTCGAGGAGGCGCGCCGACCAGGCGAGCGCGAGCGGCTGAATGCGCTCGCTGCTTTCGTCGAAGCCGCAACCTGCCGCCGCGCGATCCTGCTCAAGCACTTCGGCGAGGATCCGCCTGCGATGTGCGGCAATTGCGACAATTGCCTCGATCCGCCGGCGACGATCGACGTCACCGAGGTCGCGCGCAAATTGCTGTCGGCCGCTTTCCGCACCGAGATGCGGTTCGGCGTCGCGCATCTGACCGCAGTGCTGGCCGGCAACGACAATGAGAAGGTCCGCCAGTTCGGCCACCATAAATTGTCGGTGTTTGGAATCATGAGCGCCGACGAACAGGCGCTGATCCGCCCGGTCGCGCGCTCGCTGCAGGCGCGCGATGCGTTGCGAGCCGACGATTATGGGGGTTTAAGCTTCGGCCCCGGCGCCAGAGCGATCCTCAAAGGCGGTGAGAGCCTTGTCATCGCCGTCCCTCCCAAACACGTCCGGCGTAGGCGGCGCGGGGATGACCATCCGCACGACCCCTTGTTCGAGGCGCTGCGTGCTTGGCGGCGGGACCGCGCCAAGGACCAGAGCGTTCCGCCCTACGTCATCTTTCACGACAAGGTGCTGCGCGAAGTAGCGACGGCCAGGCCGCCCTCGCTTTCCGCGCTTTCCGCAATCGACGGGATCGGCGATACCAAGCTTGAGCGTCATGGCGAGTCGCTGCTCGCCGCCCTCAATGACGCGATGGAGATGGTCGATGCACCGGCAGCTTGACGACAAGACCCTGGTCAATGGCCAGATCGCACCCGAGGACGTCGCCCAGCTCAAGGC
>NZ_JACDDV010000031.1 GCF_013816785.1 Sphingomonas sp.
CGGCAGCGCCGGCGGCGGTCTCGGCGGAATGGTTTCGGGCGCGCTCGGCGGATCGGGCGGCGGCCTGCTCGGCAATGGCTCGATCGTCGGCGGCGCGACCGGCGCGATCGGCAACACCGTCGGCGGCAGCCTGTCGACCAGCCGATCGGTCGACACCCGCAACGGCAGCGCCAGCGCCAATGCCGGCCTCGCCGGTTCGGTCAGCAGCGTCGCCAGCTCGGCGGTCGGCGCTAGCGGCCTAGGCCAGGGCACCGGGCTCGCCGGTTCGTCGTCGGCGGACGGCTCAGCCAGCGGCAACGCCGGTCTCGGCCTGCAGGCGATCGGCACTAACCAGGTCGCCAATACCGTCGGCGCCGTTCGTGGTCGTGCGACCAGCACCGTCGGCAACGTTCGTGATCGCGCTAGGAACCTCGCCGGCAGCGCGACCGGATTGGTCAGCGCTAGCGGCTCGGCCAATGGTTCGGCCAGCGGCAACGCCGGCGCCGACGCCGACGCCGACAACCGCTAACCTTTACCCCAGTCCCCAGCCGTCGGGTCCGCCTCTCTCCTCCTGAGGCGGGCCCGATTTGCTGTTCGGCGCCCGGCCGCAGGCCCGGCGGTTGACGCGCTGTCGGTCGCGCCCGATGAACCGTCGGTCACGAAATCTCAAAAGGCTCCCCCATGATCCGGTCCTTCGTCGCCGCACTGCTGCTGTCCGCCACGCTAGGTGCCTGCCAGGCCGAGAAGCCGGCAGCGCCGACCGACACCCTCAATGCCATCGCGCGCGACTATGTCCGGCTCAGCCTGACCATCGGCGAGAAGGAGGAAGGCTATATCGACGCCTATTACGGCCCGCCCGCATTGCAGGACGCGGCCAAGGCCGATGCCCCGAACGCAACGCTCGACCAATTGGCCGAGCGCGTCGCGGCGTTGCAGGCGCGGGCCGTCGCCGCGACTCCGTCCTCCGCCGATCAGTCCCTCGACGCCCGCCGCGCGCGCTTTCTGGTCGCCCAGCTGACCGCCGCCGCGACCCGCCTTAGGATGATGCGCGGCGAGAAGCTGCCGTTTGCGGAGGAAGCCATGGGCCTGTTCGGTGTCGCGCCCGACCTCAGGCCACTATCAGCCTATGATCCGGTACTGGCGAAGATTGCGACGCTGGTCCCCGGAAGCGGCGAACTGGCCGAACGGGTCGACGCGTTCCAGAATCGGTTCAACATCCCGAAGGATCGGCTGAAGCCCGTGTTCGACACCGCCATCGCCGAATGCCGCAAGCGCACGCTCTCGAATATCGCGCTACCCACCAACGAAAGCTTCACGCTCGAATTCGTCACCGGCAAAAGCTGGAGTGGTTATAATTACTACAAGGGTAAGGCGCACAGCCTGATCCAGGTCAACACCGACCTGCCGATCCGCATCAGTCGTGCAGTCGATTTGGGCTGCCACGAAGGCTATCCCGGCCACCATGCACTCAACACATTGCTCGAGCAGCGGCTGACCGATCGGCGCAAGTGGGTCGAGTTCAGCGTCTATCCGCTCTATTCGCCGCAATCGCTGATCGCCGAGGGATCGGCCAACTACGGCATCGACCTTGCCTTTCCCGGCCGCGATCAGCTCACCTTCGAGACCGCAACGCTTTACCCGCTGGCCGGGCTGCCGACCGCCGAGGCCGGCAAATATCTCGCGCTCAACAAAGTGGTGCGCGATCTTGCCGGGGCGCGCTTCACCATCGCCCGCGATTTCCTTGAGAGGAAGATCGACCGTACCGAGGCGGTCCGCCTGACCCGCAAATATCAGCTCGTTTCGCAGGCGCGCGCCGAGAAAGCTATCGACTTCACCACCCAGTATCGCAGCTATGTCATCAACTACGGCCTCGGCCAGGACATGGTCCGCGCCTATGTCGAGGCGGCGGGCCCCGATCCCAAGGCACGCTGGGCACGAATGGAGAAATTGCTCAGCGAGCCGACCCTGCCGAGCGATCTCAAGCCCTAGATAGGCAGACTATTATTTGGCCGAAAGCGGCGGGACGTCCAATACCGCCCGGTCCTCGTCGTTCATGAAATCGGGCTTCAGAGATTGACGCTTTCTCTGGCCAGCCTCATCGGTCTCAAACTGGGTCCCGTAGATTTGGGGTTGGCCAATGCTGAGCAGGTAGCGGTCGAGCGTCGCCGCCGCGATCCAGGCGGCGTCCCGGTAGCCCAGCTTCAACGCCACGTTGGCGAGATGATGCGCATAAAGATAATTCGACGGCGTCCCGCCATGCTGGAAAATAAACGCGGCGCGCCAATAATCGAGACCGGTGCGAAGCTTGCCTTCCCTGATCAGTTGCCGGGTTTGCGATAGACGTTTGGCATCGCTGTTACGCCAGCGTTCCATGGACGCCTTATCTTGCCTCGACGTCTTGCGTCCTCGACGCGAAAGCTCCTCCCGAGTGGCTTGATCGTCGTTGAAGATGCGCGCCATTTCTTCGTTGCTGGCGACGTTCGAGCCAATCTCGTCGCGCTGCCTCACTTCGGAAAATTCGGCGGGCACGATCTTGGGGCCGACCGGAACCAGCCTCAGGATCGGTGCTGACACGCCGGGCGGAAGGTCCAGCATTTCGGCAGACAGCCTTCCGTCCGGATGGCGGGCAATGCGAAAGCGAATTTTGTCCTTGTTCCGATCGTACGAAACATCGACCGAGCTTGGACCGCATGCCGTCGCAGACAACGGCAGGGCGACCATCGGCCCGGTGGCGCTGGTTGAATGGAGCGAGCCATAGACCTTGTCGCGCAGGACAACCTCGCCGATCGAGCCGCGGGCAACCAGCTGCATGTCGAAGATGACGTAAGGTGTATCCTCGGCAGTGAGTGCCCAACGTCCGATAAAGGCTTGTGAGCAGCGGTCCGTCACCGAAGCATTAGGCTTCGCCGGAGACGGCGGATGGAGCGCAAGCAGAAGGGCTGCCGCTAACATCAATCAGGTCACAGCTTCTCGGTCAGTTCGGGGACAATTTTGAACAGGTCGCCGACCAAGCCGATGTCGGCGACCTGGAAGATCGGGGCTTCCTCGTCCTTGTTGATGGCGATGATGGTTTTGGAATCCTTCATCCCGGCGAGGTGCTGGATCGCGCCCGATATGCCGATCGCGATATAGACGGCCGGCGCGACGATCTTGCCGGTCTGGCCGACCTGATAATCGTTGGGGGCATAGCCGGCATCGACTGCTGCGCGGCTGGCGCCGACCGCGGCGCCGAGCTTGTCGGCGAGCGGATCGAGCAGGCCGTGGAACTGCTCATTCGATCCGAAGGCGCGGCCGCCCGAGACGATCACTTTCGCGCTGGTCAGCTCGGGCCGTTCGGATTTGGACATTTCAGCGCCGACGAAGCTCGCCTTGCCCGACGCGGAGCCGGCATCGACCGCCTCGACGGTCCCGCTGCCGCCGTCGCGCGCGGCTTTCTCGAACGCGGTGCCGCGCACGGTAATGACCTTTTTCGCGTCCTTCGACTTGACCGTGGCAATGGCGTTGCCGGCGTAGATCGGACGGGTAAAGGTGTTCTCATCCTCGACCGACAATATGTCCGAAATTTGCATCACATCGAGCAGAGCGGCGACGCGCGGGGCGATGTTCTTGCCGGTCGTCGTCGACGAGGCGAGGAAGGCGTCGTGGTCGGCCATCAGCGCGGCGACGACCGGCGCGACATCCTCGGCCAGCTGATGCTCGAGATGCGCGGCATCGGCGACATGGACCTTGCCGATTCCGGCGATTTTGGTCGCCGCCTCGGCAACCGGGCCGACACCCGATCCGACGATCAACGCATGCACCTCGCCAAGCTGCGCCGCAGCAGTAACGGTTGCCAGCGTCGCGTCTTTGACCGCGCCGCCCTCATGCTCGACCAGGACTAAGGTCTTCATTTCGCCACTCCCAGCGCTTTCAGCTTCGTTACCAGTTCATCGACCGAGCCGACCTTGATCCCGGCGGTGCGCTTCGGCGGCTCGACGACCTTCAGCGTCTCCAGCCGCGGCACGACATCGACGCCCAAATCGGCGGGCGATTTGGTCACGAGCGGTTTCGACTTGGCCTTCATGATATTGGGCAAGCTCGCGTAGCGCGGCTCGTTGAGGCGCAGGTCGGTGGTGACGATCGCCGGAGTAGCGAGCTTGACCGTTTCGAGCCCGCCGTCGACCTCGCGTGTCACGCTGACGTCGGACCCGGAAACCTCGACCTTGCTGGCGAAGGTGCCCTGCGGCCAGCCGAGCAGGGCAGCGAGCATCTGCCCGACCTGATTGCTGTCGTCATCGATCGCCTGTTTGCCGAGGATCACCAGCCCAGGCTGCTCCTCTTCGGCAATGTTCTTCAAGATTTTGGCGACGGCGAGCGGCTCGACTTCATCGTCGGTCTGGATCAAGATCGCGCGGTCGGCGCCCATCGCCAGCGCGGTACGCAGCGTTTCGGTTGCCTTGGCCGGGCCGATCGAGACCGCGACGATTTCGGTCGCGACGCCCTTTTCCTTGAGGCGGATCGCTTCCTCGACCGCAATCTCGTCGAACGGGTTCATCGACATTTTGACGTTGGCGAGATCGACGCCGCTGCCATCCATCTTGACCCGCGGCTTGACGTTGTAATCGATCACCCGTTTGACCGCGACGAGGAGTTTCATTCCGCTTTCTCCAGCAACTAGGCCGCGTTCTTCACTTCGGCGACGATCTTGCGCGCCGCGTCACCGAGGTCGTTGGCGGCGACGATCGGCAGGCCCGAATTGGCGAGGATCGCTTTGCCCTCGGCGACATTGGTGCCTTCCAGGCGGACGACCAGCGGGACGTCGAGGTTCACTTCCTTCGCCGCGGCGACGATGCCGTCGGCGATGATGTCGCATTTCATGATGCCCCCGAAGATGTTGACCAAAATGCCCTTCACCGCCGGGTCGCTCAGGATGATCTTGAACGCCGCGGTGACCTTTTCCTTCGACGCGCCGCCGCCGACGTCGAGGAAGTTGGCCGGGAAGGCGCCGTTCAGCTTGATGATGTCCATCGTTGCCATGGCGAGCCCGGCGCCGTTGACCATGCAGCCGATGTCGCCATCCAGCTTGATGTAGGCGAGGTCGTAGTTCGAGGCCTCGATCTCCATCGGATCCTCTTCGGTCAGGTCGCGCAGCGCAGCCAGGTCCTTGTGGCGGAACATGGCGTTGCTGTCGAAGGCGACCTTGGCGTCGAGCACCAGCAATTTCCCGTCGTCGGTGACGGCGAGCGGGTTGATCTCGATCTGGCTGGCGTCGGTGCCGAGGAAGGCGTCGTATAGCTTCGCAAGCACGTTGGTCGCCTGCTTGGCCAAATCGCCCGAAAGCCCTAGCGCGCCGGCCACGGCGCGACCGTGGTGCGGCATCAACCCGGTGGCGGGGTCGACGGTGATGGTGTGGATTTTTTCGGGCGTATCGTGGGCGACGCCTTCGATGTCCATGCCGCCCTCGGTCGAGGCAACGATGGCGATACAGCCGCTGTCGCGGTCGACCAGCAGAGCGAGGTAGAATTCCTGGGCGATGTCGACCCCGTCGGTGATGTAGAGCCGTTGCACCTGCTTGCCCTGCCCGCCAGTCTGGATGGTCACCAGTGTCTTGCCCAGCATTTCCTCGGCATGAGCGGCGACTTCCTCGACCGACTTCGCCAGCCGCACCCCGCCCTTGGCGTCGGGGCCCAGCTCTTTGAACTTGCCCTTACCGCGCCCGCCGGCGTGGATCTGAGCCTTGACTACCCACAACGGCCCGGGCAGCTTTTTGGCTGCGGCGACGGCTTCAGCGACGCTCATCGCGGCATGGCCGGCGGGCACCGGCACGCCGAATGTCGCGAGCAGCTCTTTCGCCTGATATTCGTGAATGTTCATCGCCGCGCTCTTAAGCAGATTGCCGTAGCGATGCAAAGCAGCGGGACCGCGAAAGTTCGGCGCTGCGGCTCCTTTTCAAAGGACGCCGACGTGCGTTCACGGCTCGAGCAACACCTTACCCGTTGTTTCGCGCGCCTCGATCGCCTGGTGAGCTTCCGCCGCTTGTTTCAGCGGAAAACTTTGGCCGATGATCGGCTTGAGCGCGCCGGCGGCGGCCATGTGCATGACTTCCTCGCTAAGCTGTCTCATCTCGTCGGGGCGGCGCATCACCCTCGGTGGGCTGTAGCCGACGATGCTTGCTCCTCTCCGAAAGGTGTCAAGGGCGGTGAGCTCAACCGGAGTGCCGCTGGCATAACCAAAAACGATCATTCGCCCGGCCCCCCGCAGCAACTCGAACGCCGCCAGGGCGATCTCACCGCCCAGTCCATCGAGCACGACGTCTATGCCTTCGCCTGCCGTGAGCTCACGCACATGATCCGGCCATGCGGGATTCCCATAGTCGACCGCCTCGACACCAAGCTCGCGCAATAGCTGTAGCTTACGCTCACCTCGTGCCGCACCGATCACCATCGCGGCGCCAGCGTTACGCGCGAGCTGGACCAGCAGGCTGCCCACCCCTCCCGCCGCCGCTTCCACCAGAACTCTGTCGGTAGGGCCGATTCTCGCCTCACGAACGATCCCCAACGCGGTCCGACCGTTGGCCAGCAGCGCAACCGCCTGCTGCACCGTTAATCCATCGGGCACGGCAAGTAATTCGCCTACGCTCGCTATGGCGCGTTCGGCATAACCACCGCTCCCCTGAAGCCGGGCAACAAACTGCTGGCCGACCAGATTTGCATCGACGCCGGCTCCGACCGCGATGACTATGCCGCCGACTTCGTTTCCCGGAATGTAGTGCAGTTCCACTCCCGGCTGACTGCCGCTTCGCACCATCGTGTCGCGGAACATCACACCCGCCGAACTGACTTCGATCACCACCTGCCCGTCACCCGGATGCGGATCCGCGACCTCTTGGATTCGCATCACCCTTGGGGAACCAAACTCGTGTACTTGGATGGCGCGCATCGCGGTCCTCTTTTTTAGTTGCAAATCGAAATGAATTGCGGCGCAAAGCATGACTTGAGCTCAAAGGGAAGCTAGAAAACCACCGTGAAGGCCAAGCCCCTGCCCGTCCGCAAGATCATCCATGTCGATATGGACGCCTTCTATGCGTCGGTCGAACAGCGCGACGATCCGACCCTGCGCGGAAAGCCGGTGGCGGTTGGCGGCGGGCACCGCGGGGTGGTCACTGCCGCGAGCTATGAGGCGCGTCCTTACGGTGTCCGTTCCGCCATGCCGTCGGTTACCGCCAAGCGCCGTTGCCCGGAGCTCATTTTCGTCAAGCCACGGTTCGACGTCTACAGGGCAGTGTCGCACCAGATCCGCGCGATTTTCGCCGATTACACCGAGCTGATCGAACCGTTGAGCCTCGACGAGGCCTATCTCGATGTTTCCGAGGATCGCCGCAGTCTCGGTACCGCGCGCGCCATCGCCGAAGAAATTCGTGGGCGCATCCGCGCCGAGACCGGGCTGACCGCCTCGGCCGGAGTCAGCTATTGCAAGTTCATCGCCAAGCTCGCCAGCGATCAGAACAAGCCCGACGGCATCTGCGTTATCCCGCCGCATAAAGGCGCGGCGTTTGTCGCGATCCTGCCAGTCAAGCGCTTCCACGGGGTCGGGCCAGTCACGGCGGCCAAGATGGAGCGACTCGGCATCCTGACCGGCGCCGACCTCGCGAGGTGGCCGATCGAGCAGCTTGAGGCCCATTTCGGATCGGCCGGGCGCTGGTACTGGCGGATCGCGCGCGGCATCGACGAGCGCGAGGTCAAAGCCGACCGGCCCTACAAATCGGTCAGCGCCGAGCGCACCTTCGATGTCGATTATTCGACCTCCGACGACCTCGCCCGCGAGGTGGCGCGGGTCGCGAGCTATGCGTGGGAGCGGATCGCGCGGGCCGAAGTGCGCGGCCGGACGGTCACGCTCAAGGTTAAATACACCGACTTCACCCTGATCACCCGCTCAAGGAGTTTCCCCGCGCCGGTGCCCGACCTCCACGCGTTCGAGGCGGCCGGGCAGGCGCTGCTCGCCGCGCTGCTGCCGGTGCCTCGCGGGATTCGGCTGATCGGGCTCGGGCTTCATTCGATCGTCGAGGAAGACGATGACGACCCGATCCAACTGGGACTGGCGATCTAGACATTTTTCTGTTATAGAATTGTCTATCGGCCGTCGCTTTCCGCGGCGGCTGCCCAAGCAGGATAAGAAACACGATAGCGTTGGACCGTGACCGGGGGGCCGCTGGTAGGGGGCGATACCGCGCGTATCGGCTGGCTTACGCTGTGTGGATGCTCGAGAAAGGTGATTAAATGGCGGCGAAGGCCCTTAGCTTCGATGTTGGCGATTTCGTGGTGTACCCCAAGCATGGTGTTGGCCGGGTGGTTGAACTGCAAACCACCGAGATTGCCGGAACTCCTCTCGATCTTTACGTCCTCCGGTTCGAAAAGGAGCGCATGACGCTCCGCGTTCCGGTCGGCAAGGCGGACTCGGTTGGTATGCGCAAGCTGTCGAGCGACAAGACAATGAAGGAAGCACTTGAGACTCTTAAGGGCAAGCCCAAGGTCAAGCGGACCATGTGGTCGCGCCGAGCGCAGGAATATGAAGCGAAGATCAATTCGGGCGACCTGACCTCGATCGCCGAAGTGACCCGCGACCTGTTCCGCGCCGACGATCAGCCCGAGCAGAGCTATTCGGAGCGGCAGATTTTCGAAGCCGCCTCGTCGCGCCTGGCGCGCGAGTTGGCGGCGATGGAGGAGGTCGACGAAAAGACCGCGCTGGTGCAAATCCTCGAGATCCTCAACGCCGCCGCCGCGATCCACAACAAGGCTAAGGAAGCCGCATAGCCCGTCGGGGGAATCGGGCTTTCCGCAACGGTTAAAGGGCGCCCCCATCGGGCGCCCTTTACATTTTCCTATTGCACAACCCTACCGTCACAGTGTATTATCTATGCAATACACTGATGGGAGACTTGCATGACATATCGTTCGGTAACCCTCGCCGCCGCAGCACTGGCTCTCGGCGCATGCAATTTTTCGGCCGGAGCCGACGATCGCGACCCGGGCCCGCAGGTCAGCCGCAATTACCAGGTCAGCGCATTTGACCGAATCGCGGTCGCCGGACCCTATGAGATCCAGGTCGTCACCGGCGGACAGCCAGGCGTCAGCGCCAAGGGCGGCGCCAGCCTGCTCGACGAAACCGAAGTCGTGGTCGAGGACGGCGCGCTCAAAATCATGCCCAAGAAACGCAAGGGATTTCACTGGGGCTGGTCCCATCGCGGCAAAGCGACGTTCATAGTCAACGCTGCCACCCTGCGCGCCGCGGCGATCGCCGGATCGGGCGGAATCGCCGTCGACAAGGTTGCCGGCGATTTCGAAGGGGAGGTCGCGGGTTCGGGCGATTTGCGGCTGGCCTCGGTCGCGGGCGGCAAGATTAAGCTGTCGATCGCCGGATCGGGCGATGTCAGCGCGGCCGGCAAGGCCGACGCGGTCGACTTGTCGATCGCCGGATCGGGCGACATTGACGCCAAGGGGCTGGCGACGCGCGCCGCCGACCTGTCGATTGCCGGGTCGGGCAACATTAGCGCCCACGCCACTGACACCGCCGCGGTCTCGATCATGGGATCGGGCGACGTCGAGGTGACCGGCGGCGCAAAATGCACCGTGTCGAAGAATGGCTCGGGTGAGGTGCGCTGCAGCTGACGTAACGGCTTGTTAACCACGGACCGCGAGGATGGGCGGATGATCGATCGCCTGCCCCTCCTCGCGCTGCTCGTAGCTGCCAGCCTGCCGACCAGCGTTCCGGTGCGGGGCGCCGCGCCGTCCGCCCAACGCACCTACTCGGTGTCCAGCTTCGATCGAATCCGCGTCGATGGACCTTATTCGGTCCGGCTGACAACCAATGTCGCTCCGTTCGCGCGCGCTCGCGGGGCGTCGAACGCCGCGCTCGACGGCGTCGCGCTCAAGGTCGAGGGCCGCACCCTGATCGTCCGCCCGTCGAGCGGTGGCTGGGGCGGCTATCCAGGGGAAAGCCGCGGCCCGGTGACGATCGAGGTCGGCACGCACGATCTCAACACCGCCTGGCTCAACGGGGCGGGCAGCCTCACCATCGACCGCGTGCGCGGCCTCTCGTTCGACCTCGCCATTCAAGGCGCGGGCGCGGCGAAAATCGACGCGGTCGACGTCGACCAGATGAAGGTCGGCATCAACGGCGCGGCCAGCGCCCGCCTGTCGGGACGCGCAGCCCGCCTCACCGCCACCGTCCGCGGCTCCTCACTTCTCGACGGCGAAGCGCTGAAGGTTAAGGACGCGGTGATCGGCGCCGAAGGCCCGTCGATCGTCCGTGCTATCGTTACCGAAACCGCCAAGGTCGACGCGCTCGGGCTGGCGGCGGTGACGCTCACCGGCAAACCGGCCTGCATCGTCAAGGCGCAGGGCTCGGCCAGCGTGGCGGGGTGCCGCTAAACCAGCCCTAGCCCCGCCAGCTTCGCGTACATCCTCGGCGGCAGGTCGCTCATGCCGCTGCCGTCGTCCTCGCCGGTCGGGGCATCGTCGTCGTCCAAATAACGCCAGCCCTGGTGGGCTCGCTTGGGGCGGGGCGGGATCAGCTCCACATTTCCCGAACAGACGATGTCGATCCGCCCGTCGTTGCGATCGTCGAAGCGGAGGATTTGCTGACGGGCGACGATGCGGTGCTTGACGATCCAGTGGAGCGAGCCACCGATCAGCTCCGCCATCCGCTTGGGCCGCATCCGCGTCGGCACCTTGACCTCGCCGCTCGTCGTGGCGCGGCGGGCGAGGCGGTTCTCGAGCGCCTCGACGCTCGCGCAGCCGACCGCGACCTTGGTGAGATGAAGGGGCATCGCGGCGGAGATAAGCGAATCCACCCGGCAATCAAAGGCCTAGGGGACCAGCCCCGCCACCGTCGCCAACCCTAGAAACACCAGAAAACCCATCGAATCGGTGACCATCGTCACGAACACGGATGAGGCCACCGCAGGATCGGCGCCGGCGCGTTCGAGCGCCAGCGGGACCATCACCCCGGCGAACCCAGCGATGACAATATTGGTCAGCATCGCCGCCGCGATCACCGCGCCCAATTGGGGCGAACCGAGGAACAGCGTCACCCCCACGCCGATCAGCACGGCGATGGTCAGCCCGTTCATCAGAGCGACGCGGATCTCGCGCCCGACCGCGCGCCAGCGGTTGGAACCGGTCAACTGGTTGGTGGCAATCGCGCGAACCGTCACCGCCAGCGTCTGGGTGCCGGCATTGCCGCCAACCCCGGCAACGATCGGCATCAGCACGGCGAGGATCGCCAGTCGCTCGATCGAATGTTCGAAGAAACGAATTACGGCCGAGGCGACCAGCGCGGTCATCAGGTTCGCCGCCAGCCAGCGCACCCGTTCCTTGTAAGTGTCGAGGATCGGCTCGTTGATGTCGCCGTCGCCCGCGCCCGACAGCAGCAGCGCGTCCTCGCCGGCTTCTTCCTGGATGATGTGGACGATGTCGTCGACGGTGATCATGCCGACCAGCCGCCCGCTATGATCGACCACGGCGGCCGAGATCAACGCATACTTCTGAAACTTGAGCGCCACTTCCTCCTGGTCGAGGTTGACCGGGATCAGCGTCTGCTTGCTCAGCATGATCTCGCTAACCGCGACATCGCGTGCCGAACGGAGGATGGTCGACAACTTGCAGGTGCCAACCGGATGATGGACCGGCGAAACGACGAACACTTCCCAAAAATCGGTCGCCAGCTCGTCGCCCGATCGCAGATAGTCGATCACCTGACCGACGGTCCAATGTTCGGGCACCGCGATCAGGTCGCGCTGCATCAGGCGGCCGGCGGATTCTTCGGGATAGGTCAGCGCTTCCTCGACCGCGGCACGGTCGTCGGGCTCCATCGCGCGCAGCACGGCCAGCTGCTCATCCGCCTCCAGATCCTCGAGCATCGCGACCGCGTCGTCGGTGTCGAGCTGCGCGGCCAGGTCGGCGACCTGCTGCGGCTCCATCTCGTCGATCATGTCCTCGCGAACATGCTCGTTGAGTTCGGCATAGACGTCGGCGTCGACGATCCCGGCGAGCGCTTGAATCAGGTCGGCGCGCTCGTCGGTCGGCGCGAGTTCGATCAGATCGGCGATGTCGGCCGGGTGGAGGCCGGCGACCAGCGCGCGCGCCATCTCGTCGTCCCCGTCGCCCACCGCGTCGAGCACTTCGCGGACGAAGCGCGGGCGCAGGCGGTCTTCTTCGTCCAGCACCGATACGTTAGCTTGGCGGGCATCGGATTCGTGCGGCGGGGTGGCGATGCTGTCGCTTTCGCTCATGCCGTTTCCCCTTGTGTGCCGTCCGAAGCGCTCTCCTATGCCCGGCGTCGGACTGGCGCAACCCGCCGACCGCGCCTACATGCCCGCTTTCCATCCCAATCGAGGACGTTTCGATGGCTGACGCCAACACCCTGACCCTGACCCTTTCGACCGGCGGCGATGTCGTCATCCGTCTTCGCCCCGACCTCGCCCCCGGCCATGTCGAGCGGATCACCAGCCTCGCCAAGGAAGGCTTCTACGACGGCGTCGTGTTTCACCGCGTCATCCCCGGCTTCATGGCGCAGGGCGGCGACCCGACCGGAACCGGCACCGGCGGATCGAAGCTTCCCGACCTCAAGGCCGAATTTTCGAGCGAACCGCATGGCCGCGGCACCTGCTCGATGGCGCGCACTTCGGCGCCCAACAGCGCCAACAGCCAATTCTTCATCTGCCTCGCCGACGCCGGCTTCCTCGACAATCAATATACCGTCTGGGGTCAGGTCGAGAGCGGCATGGAGCAGGTCGACGCGCTGCCGACCGGCGAACCGGTCCGCAACCCAGGCAAGATCGAAAAGGCGACGGTTGCCTGATGGCGTCGCCGGTCGCGCTGATCACCGGCGCTTCGGCCGGGCTCGGCGTCGACTTCGCGCGGCAGCTGAGCGCCGAGGGCCATCGGCTGGTGTTGGTCGCGCGGCGCAAGGACCGGCTCGACGCCCTGGCGGCCGAATTGGGCAACACGCGCGCGATTGCCTGCGACCTCGCCGCGCCGCGCGCGGCGGCTCGGCTAATGGACGATCTGGCCACCCATGACGAGGCAGTCGAGCTGCTCGTCAACAATGCCGGTTTCGGCCTGTGGGGTCGCTTCTTCGAGCTCGACGCTAAGCAGCAGCGCGAAATGATCGACCTCAACGTGGGCGCGCTAACCGACCTGTGTCGTGCGGTCGCGCCAGCCATGGTCGAGCGCGGCCGGGGCGCGATCCTCAACCTTGCGTCAACCGCCGCCTTTCAGCCAGGGCCCCGCATGGCGGTCTATTTCGCGACCAAGGCCTATGTCCTGTCGCTGACCGAAGCGCTGCACGAAGAACTCAAGCCCCATGGGATCAAGGTCTGGGCACTGTGTCCTGGCCCGACCCGGACCGAATTCGGCGAAGTCGCCGGGTTCACCGGCAATGGCGCCTTCGACCGGCTGAGCGCCGACAGCGCCAGCGTCGTCCGCGCCGGCCTCAAGGGCCTCGATCGCAACAGGGCGGTGGTGATTCCCGGCTTGGCTAACAAGGCCGGCGCCCAAGGTCACCGCTTCCTCCCGCGAAGCCTGCTCCGCAAGATTACCGGCAAGATCAAGCTTTAGCGGCGGCGGCACTCGGCCTTTTTTTCTGTGTGTGTCACCCCCAGATTGAACCTCGGCGTCGTGCCACCGTTACTTGGGCGGCGCGTTAGGGGCCGCTTGGGGGCTGTCACGAAACCGATTTTGAGGAAGAATTTATGGCCGACGTCGACACCGTGACCCGGCGCGTGCAGGTCGCCAACCTGCCCCCGGCCGACAGCGGCCGCGGCGTCGCGCGGCTGCCGGTCAAGCTGATGACCGACATGGGCCTCAATGAAGGCGATGTGATCGAGATCATCGGCAAGCGCTCGACCGCCGCGCGGGCGATCCGCCCCTATGGCGACGACGAAGGGCTCGACATCATCCGGCTCGACGGCCTCCAGCGTGCCAATGCCGGGGCCGGCTCGGGCGATTTTGTCGAGATCAACAAGGCGACGTCGAAGCCCGCCACCCGGGTCGTTTTCGCGCCCGCCCAGAATAATGTCCGCCTTCAGGGATCGGCCGAAGCGCTGCAGCGCAGCTTCGAAGGCCGGCCGTTCTGCGCCGGTGACACCGTCGCCACCGCCGGGCATCAGCGGGTCAACGCCGACATGCCCGAGCATATCCGGCAAATGCTCAACGCCCCGGCCTTTGCCCTGCAGGAAGTACGACTAACGGTCGTGTCGACGGTGCCCAAGGGCATCGTCCATATCGACGAGAAGACCATCGTCGAGCTTCTGTCCGAATTCACCGAGCGCAAGGAAGGCGAACGGCGCGTTGACGTCACCTATGATGATCTCGGCGGGATGAAGGACACGATCGACGCGCTTCGCGAGATGGTCGAATTGCCGCTGCGCCATCCCGAACTGTTCCAGCGCCTGGGCGTCGATCCGCCCAAGGGGGTGCTGCTGCATGGCCCGCCCGGCACCGGCAAGACTCGCCTCGCGCGCGCTGTCGCCAACGAGAGCGAGGCAAAATTCTTCCATATCGCCGGCCCGGAAATCATGGGGTCGGCCTATGGCGAGTCGGAAAAGAAGTTGCGCGAACTGTTCGAGGAGGCAGCGAAGAACGCTCCGTCGATCATCTTCATCGACGAAATCGACTCGATCGCGCCCAAGCGCGGCCAGGTCACCGGCGAAGCCGAAAAGCGGCTCGTCGCCCAGTTGCTGACGCTGATGGACGGGATCGAGCCGCGCCAGAATTTGGTGGTCATCGCCGCCAGCAATCGGCCCGAAGCGATCGACGAAGCACTGCGCCGCCCCGGTCGGTTCGACCGCGAGATCGTCGTCGGCGTGCCCGACGAGCGCGGACGCCGCGAGATCCTCGGCATTCACACCCGCGGCATGCCGCTCGCCGATGGAGTTAACCTGGACGAGCTGGCGCGCCGCACCTACGGCTTCGTCGGCGCCGACCTGGCCGCGCTGACCCGCGAGGCGGCGCTCGAGGCGGTCCGCCGGATCATGCCCAAGATCAACCTTTCCGAGCAGACACTGCCGACCGAGGTTCTCGACGCGCTGTCGGTCGACAATGCCGATTTCGAAAATGCCCTTAAGCGCGTCCAGCCGTCGGCGATGCGCGAGGTAATGGTGCAAGTGCCAAACATCGGTTGGGATGATGTCGGTGGGCTCGACGAGGCGCGCGACAAGCTGCGCGAGGGCGTCGAGCTGCCGCTGAAGCATCCCGACGCCTTCCGCCGGCTCGGCATCCGCCCGGCCAAGGGTTTCCTGCTCTATGGCCCGCCCGGCACCGGTAAGACGCTGCTGGCCAAGGCGACCGCACGCGAGAGCGAAGCCAATTTTATCGCCACCAAATCGTCGGACCTGCTCAGCAAATGGTATGGCGAGAGCGAACAGCAGATCGCCCGCCTGTTCGCCCGCGCCCGCCAGGTCGCGCCGACGGTGATCTTCATCGACGAGCTTGATAGCCTGGTCCCGGCGCGCGGCGGCGGGATGGGCGAGCCGCAGGTTACCGAGCGGGTGGTCAACACCATCCTGTCGGAAATGGACGGGCTGGAGGAATTGAACAGCGTCGTCCTGATCGGCGCCACCAATCGGCCCAATCTGATCGATCCGGCGCTGCTTCGTCCGGGGCGGTTCGATGAATTGATCTATGTCGGAACACCAGATGCGACCGGGCGGCGGCAGATCCTCGGCATCCATACGAAGGGAATGCCGCTGGCCAAGGGCGTCGACCTCGATTCGCTCGCGCGGCGGACCGCCAACTTCACCGGGGCCGATCTTGAAGATCTCACACGGCGCGCGGGCCTCACCGCCCTCCGCCGCGGGCTCGACAGCGCGACGGTGACGATGGCCGACTTCGAGGCGGCGCTAATCGAAACGCGCGCGTCGGTGACCGAGGAAATGCTCGAAGATTATGCGCGCATCCGGGACACGCTGAAGAGCGACGCCGTCCGGCCCGTCGGCGGGATTGGCTTCGTCCTGCCGGGCATGCTTCAGCCAAGAGGGCCGGCGAAGGGCGGGCCGGCCAAGGGAAAGCCGGGAAAAGGAAGCTAGGCCAGCCGCCGCCTTCCCCACGCGAACAAGCCGAGAAGCAGTGCCGCGCCTAGCGCGAACGGCAGGCGCCTGTCGGCCATGTAAAGCAGGATGCCGATCCCCGGAGCGGCGACATAGGCGATGCCGTTGGCGGCGGTGACCACGCCAGCGACGCCGCCCTGCTCGGCCAGCGGGACGGCCAGGCTGGCGCCGGCGGTGAAGCCCGGGCGAGTGAAACCGAAGCCGAGGCTGGCGATGCCGAACCCGAGCACGAGGCCGTAAAGGCCGGGGGCGACCATCGTCAGCACCAAGCCGCTCGCCGCGATCAGCGCGCCCCACAGGATCATGGCGCGCGGATCCAGCCGAAGCCTGGGGATCAACCCCCATTGCGCCGCAAGCGTTGCCGCTGCTCCAGCCATCATGACCAGCGCGATCGATTGTTCGGAGCCCCGCGGCGAGAGAGCCAGCCGGTCGATCACGAAAAAGCCGAGGCAGGCGAGCGTAGCAGCCTGGGCATGCCCAGCGACCACCCCAGCGATGATCCAGCGGCGGATGCGGGCATCGCGCCAGCTCATCCGGCGCATTTGCGGCGCGGTCGAAGCGATGACGCTGGCCCCGGTCGGCGTGCTGGCGAGTGAGGGATAGCTCATCGCGGCGCCATGGCCGGCACGCGGCCCGTGGCGCGGTAGCTTGTCGTCCGGCAAGCCGATCAGGACGGCCGCCAACACCGCCAGCCCGAACAGGGCGAAGGCGAACAGCGGGCCCGACAGACCAACCAGGGGCAACACGAACAGCGGTGCCATCGCCGGGCCGACGATCGTGCCGAGGCCGAAGCTGCTCGACAGGGCCGACAAGGCAGAAACCCTTGCCGAGCGGCGGGTCTTCGAGGCGAGATAGGCCTGAGTCGCGCTGGGTGTCGCGCAGCCAAGCGAGCCGTAGATCGCGCGGAAGAGGGCGAACAGACCGAAGGTCAGCCCGCCCCCGAGCAGGCCTTTCAAACCGGCGAGGAGCGCCAGACCGCACAAGGTCATCGCGACGACGAAGCCGCCGATTCCGAGCAGCGTGAGCGCCTTGCGCCCGTGGCGGTCGCTTTGCCGCGCCCAAAAAGGGGCCAGCAGCACCCACAGCACCGCCGACCAGGTGTAGGATACGGTGACCCAGAAATCCGGTATCCCGATCTCTCGCCCGATGGCCGGCATCACCGATTGCAGCGCGGTATTACCCGCCGCAGCAATTAGCATGGCCGCATAAAGCAGCAGAAAATGGGGAGCGGTGATGGCGCTGCCCGCGACGCGGGATCGGGCGGGTCCGGTCGGCATGGCGCCCCCCATAGTGCCTGATCGATTGAGATTGAAGCGCCTCGCGCTCCATCAACGTCGTGAATCAGGCTTAATCCAAAATTGAGCCGGGTGAGCCGTGTGCGATAGCCGTCCATTGGCCTTGCCAAGCGCCCCGGCATTTGCGAACGCCTCCCGTCCCTGCAAAAATCGTTGGAGCCCGACTTGAACGCTACCCGTGCCAGCCGCATTAAGAGCCAGCCTCGCCATGCGCGCCGAGCGGGCCGCGGCTCGAAGAGCCCGCATTTGCAGTTCCTGCGCGGTTTTCTGAAGCATCCGGTGATGGTCGGATCGATCATCCCGTCGAGCCGCATCCTGATCGACAAGATGCTCAAACCGGTCGACTGGTCGGCGACCAGGCTGTTCGTCGAATATGGGCCCGGCGTGGGTACGTTTACCCGCCCGATTCTCGACAAGCTGGGCGCCGACGCGATGCTGATCGCGATCGACACCAATCCGGACTTCATCGACTATCTCAACGGCGACATCGACGACGACCGCTTCATCGCCGTTCACGGATCGGCTGCGGACGTGGAGAAAATTATCGCCGCCCACGGCTTCGACCATGCCGATTATGTCCTGTCCGGCCTGCCCTTCTCGACGCTCCCGCCGGGCGTCGGCGAGGCGATCGGCGCGGCCACCGGGCGCGCCGTGCGCGACGGCGGCGCCTTCCTCGTCTATCAGTTCAGCCCCAAGGTGCGCGCCTTCATCGCCCCGCATTTCGAGCGGATCGACCGCGGCTTCGAATGGATCAACGTGCCGCCCGCGACCCTGTTTTGGGCATGGCGCGACCGAGGCTAGTTTTACTTGAAGTTGAGCCGCCGCGTCAGCGAATAGTCGGCGGTGGTAACTAGGAAGAAACTCAGCGCCTGAACGATCCGCGTCCACAAACCCGAGCGCTTCCGATGAAGCTCGGGGGTAATCTCCACGCTCGCGGAAAGCTCGCCTTCGAAATAGTTGCGCATCAGCCTGGCGAAGCCGGGATCGTCGACCCGCAGCATCATTTCAAGATTCAGATAAAGGCTGCGGATGTCGAAGTTGGACGAGCCGATGTGGACGATGTCGTTGAGCACGACCAGTTTTGAATGGAGCTTGGTTGGGGCATATTCATAGACCTGCACCCCGCGTCGAAGCATCCCACGATAGGTATAGCGCGCGGCGGCGATAGTCGCATTATTGTCGGACTTGGACGCGGTGATGATCCGCGCCCGCCCGCGCCCCGCGACCCGGCCGATTCGGCGCAGCATCGCCCAGGTCGGGGAGAAATAGGCGGCGATCATCGCCACGTCCTTGCTCGACAACAGGTCACGCGAGGTCGCCAGCGCCCACGGCGACAACCCACGAGTGGGACCGCCGAGCGTCCATTGCAGGGGTCCATGATTTTCGCTGTGGAGGTGGATGATGCGATTAAGCGGGCGGATCTTCGCCCCCTTGATGATGGCCCAGCCGAACAGCGCGTCGAAATAGGGCACAAGCCGCGCCGCTGCGGGTCCCTCGACGATTAGCCCAATGTCGCGCCAAGCGCCTTTCTCGATGGTGCCGAAATAGCTGTCCTCGATGTTGAAGCCGCCGATAATGACGCGCGGCGGCTCTCCCTCGCCGTCGGCCAGCGCCAGTTTCTGATGGCAGCGGATCAGATAGCGGCGGCCGAATGTCGGGTGGAAGCGGCAGTAACCGAGGCCCTTCTCCACTAGCGGCTTGAAAAACCCCTCGGGGGTCGTGCTGCCGAACCCGTCGACCAGCAGCCACACGGCTACGCCGCGGTCGAGCGCCCGTTCGATCGCCTGATAGACCAGCCGGCCCGAATTATCGCCGGCATAGATATAGTAGAGCAGCCGCAGCGAGGTCTTCGCCCCGTCGATCAGCGCGATCAGCGCGGCGAGCCGTTCGGGCCCGTCGAGAAGCAGGATCAGGCGATTGCCGTCGACCACATGGGCGCGCTCGGGCGGGGACGGGGCTGGCTCGGCCATATTCCACGCTTGTGCAAGCCATGGGCTGGGCTGGCAAGCACGGCGCGGGCGCTCGATTTCATTGACTCTTGGCCACCGCGCCCCTATCTCGCGGCCTTTCCAATTCTGCTTGGCGGATGAGAGGCGGAGCGACCCATGGCGCGCGTGACAGTCGAAGATTGTGTCGATAAGATTCCCAACCGGTTCGACCTAGTGTTGATGGCGGCGCAGCGCGCTCGCCAGATCTCGGGCGGGGCCGACCTCACCATTGACCGAGACCGCGACAAAAATCCGGTGGTTGCGCTCCGCGAGATTGCCGAAACCACGGTCAGGCCCAAGCACCTCGAGGAATCGATCGTCTCCAACCTTCAGAAGGTGCGCGTCGATGAGGATGACGAGACCGACGAGCTGGCGTCGCTGAGCGAATCGGCCGAGGCACTGCGCCTAACCGCCGCCGCGCCGCCGCGTCCAACGCCCTCGGGCGGCGATTACGAGTAATCGCTTTTCCCCGACCTTCCAAGGGAGGGGACCCGCTCAAAACTTAAGTTTTGGCTGACCTGCGGTCGACCCATTTAATATCGTGCAGACACAGTTCGCGCCCATCGGCAGCGTGGATGCCGATGCGGCGGATCGGCGCGCCGTCGCGTTGATCGACCAGCATGATTTCCTGGCACCCGTGACCCCAGTCCTCGCCCCACTGGCGGAGCGCGAGCACTACCGGCAACAGCGTTTCTCCCTTGGCGCTCAGCGAATAGACGACCTTGCGCTTGTCATTCGGATCGGCGCACCGCTCGAGGATCCCGCCGTCGACCATCTTGGCCAGCCGGTTGGACAATATGTTGCGCGCGATGCCGAGCGCGGCCTGAAACTGTTCGAAGTGACGCAGCCCATTGAACGCGCCGCGCAGAATCAAAAAGGCCCAGCGCTCGCCGATTAATTCGATCGCCGCCGGCAGCGGACAGCGCAGTGCGGCCGCGCGAAATGCTTCGATATCGTGCTGAGCTGAAACGACGGGTCGATCCAACGCCACTACCTCTCCGGAAAGTAGGACTGGCATAGATTCGAAGAAAATAACAGTTGCAAAGCGCAATGTAGTTCGAATATCGAGTTGCAATCGGAAATGCGCTTTGCGGAGCCTGTCATTCGACCCGCCTGGCCATATCAGGGGCTGGCAGTTCGTGCTCTGAATGCCGCCCGAACGGGCCTGATTTGAACTCCCCCGGCCGCGTCGCACGCGCGCGGCCCCTTGACGGCCGGCTTCGCCTCGCGCGGGGCCGGCCATTTTTCTTTTGCGCTTGCGAACAGGGGCCCGCTCCCCCCACATTGGGCGGGTGCTGAGGCAATATGAACTGGTCGAGAAGATCCGGGCCTATGATCCCGACGCCGACGAGGCGTTGATCAACCGCGCCTATGTCTTCTCGATGAAGGCCCATGGCGCCCAGGTCCGCGCGTCCGGGGACAGTTATTTCAGCCACCCGATCGAGGTCGCCGGCATCCTCACCGACCTCAAGCTCGACGACGAGACGATCGTCACCGCGATCCTCCACGACACGATCGAGGACACGGTCGCCACCCCCGAGCAGATCGAGAAATTGTTCGGTGCCAACGTTGCGCGCCTGGTTGACGGCGTGACCAAGCTATCGAAAATCGAGGCGCAAAGCGAGAATGAGCGCGCCGCGGAGAACCTTCGCAAATTCCTTCTCGCGCTCAGCGATGATATTCGCGTGCTGCTGGTCAAGCTCGCCGATCGGTTGCATAACATGCGCACGCTCCACCACATCAAGTCCGTGGATAAAAGACGACGGATCGCACGCGAGACCATGGACATCTATGCCCCGCTTGCCGAGCGGATCGGCATGTACGAGATCATGAACGAGATGCAGGGGCTGGCGTTCAAAGAATTGGAGCCCGACGCCTCGGCTTCGATCACCCGGCGCCTCCAGCAGCTTCACGAGGCGGGCGGGGATCTCGTCAGCCGGATCGGCCTCGGTCTCCAGCTCCACCTCGCCGACCATGGCCTCGAAGCCGACGTCGAGGGCCGCGAGAAGCATCCCTTCTCGATCTGGAAGAAGATGGCTGAGCGACATATCAGCTTCGAGCAACTGTCCGACGTCATGGCCTTTCGCGTGATCGTCGACAGCGCGGACGATTGTTACCGCGCGCTCGGCCTGATCCACCAGCGCTGGCCGATGGTGCCGGGCCGCTACAAGGACTATATCTCGACGCCCAAGCGCAACGCCTACCGGTCCTTGCACACCTCAATCATCCACGATTCAAAGACCCGCATCGAAATCCAGATCCGCGACAAGTCGATGCATGCGCAGGCCGAGCGCGGCCTAGCCGCCCACTGGGCCTACAAGGAGCGCAAGCCGGCCGACGACATCAAGGTGCCGTGGATTAGCGATCTGGTCGAAATCCTCGACCATGCCGCCAGTCCCGAAGAGCTGCTCGAGCACACCCGCATGGCGATGTATCAGGACCGCATTTTCGCTTTCACCCCAAAGGGCGAGCTGATCCAGCTGCCCAAGGGTGCGACCTCGGTCGACTTCGCCTATGCCGTCCATACCGACCTTGGCGATCAGACCGTCGGTGCCAAGGTCAACGGCCGGGTGGTGCCCTTGCGCACCATCCTCGACAACGGCGACCAGGTCGAAATCCTCGCGTCCCAGGCCCAGCATCCCCAGCCGTCATGGCTGCGCTTCGTCGTCACCGGCAAGGCGCGCGCCGGCATCCGCCGTTTCGTCCGCCACAAGGAACGCGACGAGACGATCGAGCTCGGCGGCAAAATCTACGACGAGATCGTCTCGCGGCTACCGGCTCCGCTCGGCACCGAAGCGCTCAAACGCGCTATCAAGTCATTGAAAGTCGAGGACAAGGACACGCTGATGATTCGCATCGCGCGGCGCACGGTCAGCGACGTCGAGCTGATGGAGGCGCTGATGCCAGGTTCGGCCGGCGGCGATGTCGCCCCGCGTCCGCTGGGGCAGCGCACGGCCATTTCAATCAAGGGGCTGACCCCCGGCGTCGCCTTCGACCTGGCCGCCTGCTGCCATCCGATCCCCGGCGACCGCATCGTAGGCCTCCGCCGCGAGGATGAAGGGATCGAAGTCCATGTCATCGGCTGCGAGAAGCTGGCGAGTGGGGTTGACGCCGACTGGCTCGACCTTGCCTGGGGCGACGGGTCGGACGGCGGGACCGCGCGGCTGACCGTAATCCTGCGCGATGTCGCGGGAGCCTTAGGCGAAATGGCCAGCATCCTAGGCGCCAAGGGGGCCAATATCGTCAATCTGGGATTGGCCCACCGCGACGGCAGTTTCCATACCTTCAACGTCGATGTCGAAGTCCACGATCTGGCCCATCTGCACAGCTTGATCGCGGCGCTGAGGTCGGCCGATGGAGTGAGCCAGCTGGAGCGAGTCTAGGCTTTCGATCCCCGCGCCGGCACCTTTCTGATTGCGTCCGCCCCGCCCGCCGCGAGCACCGCCAGCGTGACGAGGTCCGACGAACTGGCCGTCATCGGCGCGATCTGCACGGGCAGCGCCATGCCCATCAGATAGGGTCCGAGCGCGATCTCGCCTCCCAGCGCCTTGATCAGCTTGGCCGAGATATTGGCCGACTGGAGACCCGGCATGACCAGGATGTTGGCCGGACCGGTAAGGCGGCTGAACGGATAGAATTTCGCCTGCATCTCATGGTTCAAGGCGACGTCGGGCCCCATCTCGCCTTCATATTCGAAGTCGGTCTGAAGCGTGTCGAGCAGCTTCACCACGTCACGCAGCTCCTCGACATGCCGCCCCGGCGGATTGCCGAATGTGGTGTAGGAAATGAAGGCGACGCGCGGTTCCTGCCCCATGCGCCGGGCAAAAGCAGCCGCGCGGATGGCGATCGCGGCAAATTGCTCTGCGGTCGGGCGCTCGGTAACCGCCGTGTCGGCGATCATCACCGTGCGGCCGCGCGCGGCGACAACATGGATCCCGAACGGCGTGGTTCCATTCTCCTCGTCGATCACCCATCGAACCTGGTTCAGCGACTGGCTGAACGGGCGCGTCGTGCCGGTGATCATCGCATCACCCTCGCCAAGTGCCAGCATCGCCGCGGCAAAGGTGTTGCGGTCCTGATTGACCATCCTCTCGACCGCGCGCCTAAGCATTCCGTGGCGCTGGTGCTTGGCGTAGATATAGTCGACCGCGCGTCCGACCAGCGGAGAGTTGCGGCTGTTGAGCACTTCGTAACTCTTGGGGTCGTCGGCTCCCAGTTCGGCCAGCATGTCGTAGACTTCCTCGCGCCCGACCAACACCGGCGTGCCGTACCCGCCTTCCCTGAAGGCGATCGCCGCGCGCAACACGTTGGGCTCTTCTCCTTCGGCGAACAACACTCGCTTGGGGTTCGACCGGGCAGCTTCATAGGCGAGGTTCAGCACCGAGGCAGTCGGATTGAGGCGCGCGCGAAGTCGGACGCGATAGGCCTGCATGTCGGCGATCGGTTTCTGCGCCACGCCCGTCGCCATCGCCGCCTTCGCCACCGCCACCGGCACGATCTCGATCAGGCGCGGGTCGAACGGGGCGGGAATGATGTAGTCGGGGCCGAAATGATGGGTGACCCCACCATAGGCCGCCGCGACCTCCTCGGGGACCGCCTCGCGCGCCAGTTCGGCCAGCGCATGGGCGGCGGCGATCTTCATCTCCTCGTTGATCCCCGTCGCGCGAACGTCGAGCGCGCCGCGGAAGATAAACGGGAAGCCGAGGACGTTGTTGACCTGGTTGGGATAGTCCGAGCGACCAGTGGCGACGATCGCGTCGGGGCGCGCCGCCTTGGCCTCGGGTGGCGTGATTTCCGGGTCGGGATTGGCCATCGCGAAGATGATCGGGCTTGGCGCCATCGCCATCATCATGTCGGGCTTCAACGCCCCCGCCGCACTTAGCCCGAGGAACACGTCGGCTCCAGCCAGCGCTTCCTTGAGCGTTCGATGGTCGGTCCCGATCGCATGCGCCGACTTCCACTGATCGAGATCGGTGCGGCCTTTGTAGATGACCCCCTTGCGGTCGCAAATGATGACATGGTCGCCAGCCACCCCCATTGCCTTGATCAGTTCGGTACAGGCGATCGCCGCCGCGCCCGCGCCATTGACCACCACCCGGATATCCTTGAGCTCGCGTCCGGTCAGGTGGCAGGCATTGATCAGCCCGGCGGCGGTGATGATCGCGGTTCCGTGCTGGTCGTCGTGGAACACCGGGATGTTCATTCGCTCCTTCAGCGCCTGCTCGATCACGAAACAGTCGGGAGCCGCGATATCCTCGAGATTAATTCCGCCGAACGTCGGCGCCAGCAGCTCGACCGCTTCGATGAATCGCTGCGTGTCGGTGGTGTCGACTTCGAGATCGATCGAATCGACGTCGGCGAAGCGCTTGAACAGCACCGCCTTGCCCTCCATCACCGGCTTCGATGCCAGCGCCCCTAAATTGCCAAGCCCAAGAATGGCGGTACCGTTGGAGATGACGGCGACCAGGTTGCCCTTGGCGGTAAGGTCGTAGGCGCGGCCCGGATCGGCGGCGATCTCCTCAACCGGGACGGCGACGCCCGGCGAGTAAGCGAGGCTCAGGTCGCGCTGCGTCGCCATCGGCTTCGACGCGATGATCTCGATTTTCCCCGGCCGCCCGCGCGAATGGAAATCAAGTGCTTCGGCGCGCGTAAACTTGACATTGCTTTCGCTCAATTCGCTCTCCCGATGGCAGCGCTTTAGGCTTTGGCGCGCGACAAGGGCAAGGTTCGCGATGTCAAAAGGAAATGCCCGGCCGGAGCACCAGCTGAAAGGAGGCGAGCAGCAACAGGGTCGCGACCAGCAACGACACCAGGCGACGCGGTGGCTCTCCCTCGCCCTTGACCGGCCCCGTCCGAAAGGCCGCTAGCTGCATCCAGCCATAGCCGAACAGCATCACCAGCATCGGTGGGAGGAGCACCTCGATCAGCTCGCGCGGCGCTCGGAACAGGATGAGGATCGGAACAGCCGCCAAGGCCGGAAAGCCCGCCATCCACAGAAAATAGCCGAATCGGTTGCGCTGGCTGGCGATCGGCGCGCCCTCCCACGCGCTGGCCAGGAATCGCCGGCCAAGCCACAGGCCGGCAACCGGCAGGGCGGCAAGTGCGAGCACGGCCACCGCTGCCTCGCCTACCGCTCCAATGCCGAGATAGTCATAAGCTCGACCGACATCATTTTCGGCAACGATCGCCCCGACGATGAACTGAGGCAGCGACTGGAACAGACCGTGGAACGCCATCCACAGCACGAATAACGACGGCCGCGCCTGCTTGGCCGCAATCCGGGCGAACAGCAGCCCGCTGATCAGAATCGCCACCGCGCCGGTTCCCTGGAACAGCTCGGCGATCGGCGCGTCACCGGTCCAGTCATGGTCGTTGTGGAACAATGTCGGATGCAGCCCTGGCACCAACGCCTTGGGCAGGACCAGGAACAGTTCCTGGAGGAAAAAGGTCAGGTTGAACGACAGCACATAGGCGAGCAGCGAGTGAACGACCGGCCGCCAGCCGATGCGGCCCGGCATTACCTCCTCGCCCTTGACCTGCAATCGTCGGGAGAGCGCCAATCCCCACGGCAACAGCAAGCCGAAACTGGCGAACAAGATGGTCAGCAACAATCGGGTCATGGGGTTGCTTAGGGCATTCCTCGCGGCCACGTTAGCCTCTAGAGTTGCGCTAAATGGCGCGCTGCGACGATCCGAAACAAACGCCGATGATGGCGCAATATCATGCCTTGAAGGCCGAGGCCGCCGACGCCTTGCTATTCTATCGCATGGGCGATTTCTTCGAGCTGTTCTTCGACGACGCCAAGGCTGCCGCGGCGACGCTCGACATCGCGTTGACCAAGCGCGGCGCGGACGGCGGCGAGCCGATCCCGATGTGCGGCGTGCCGGTCCATGCCGCCGAGGGCTACCTCGCCCGCCTGATCCGCGCGGGCCATCGAGTCGCCATCGCCGAGCAGGTCGAAAGCCCGGCCGAGGCCAGGCGCGCGCGGGGCGCCAAGGCGCTGGTCGCGCGCGCCATTGTCCGCCTGGTCACACCCGGCACGCTGACCGAGGAGACGCTGCTCGATTCGGGCGCCGCCAACTGGCTCGCGGCGGTCGGCCGCGCCGGCGACGAATGGGCGATTGCCGCTGCCGACATTTCGACCGGCCGGTTCGAACTGGTCGCTTGCGGCCCCGGCGAACTCAAGTCCGAACTGGCCCGGCTGTCACCCGCCGAAACCATCGCCGCCGACAAGGCCCCCGGCATCGCCACCACCTCGGGCAAAGGCGGGTTCGACAGCCTCGCCGGGGAGCGCGCCCTGAAGCGCCGTTTCGGCGTCGCGACGCTCGACGGCTTCGGTTCGCCCAGCCGCGCCGAGCTCGCGGCAGCGGGAGGGCTGTTGGCCTATCTCGACGCCACCCAAAAGGCCGCCGTCGCCTTCCTGGCCGCGCCGCGCCGTATTGCCCGCGCGAGCCATATGGCGATCGACGCCGCGACCCGCGATAGTTTGGAAATCTGCCGAACCCAGACGGGCCAGGCGGTAGGAAGCTTGCTCGCCACGATCGACCGCTGCGTCACCGCGCCCGGCCGCCGTCTC